>CADBTQ010000065.1 GCA_902797685.1 uncultured Eubacteriales bacterium
GCCCACCGAGGCGCAGACGACTACGGCAAGCGGTATTATTTTGACCGGCTCCGCCAAGGAAAAACCCGAGTACGCCATCGTCGTGGCGGCGGGTCCCGGCGGGGAAGTGGACGGCAAGACCGTCAAAATGGTCGTCAAAGAGGGCGACAAAGTGTTGTACGGCAAGTACGCCGGCAACGAGATCAAGTTGGACGGCGAAGAGTACGTCATTTTGCGCCAAAACGACGTTTTGGCGATCATTGAAGAGTAGGAGGCAGCATTATGGCAAAAATGATCAAGTACGGGGAAGACGCCCGCAAAGCATTGGAAGCCGGTGTCAACGCGCTCGCTGATACCGTCAAAATAACCTTGGGGCCCAAAGGCCGCAACGTGGTGTTGGAAAAGAAATACGCCGCACCCCTTATCACCAACGACGGCGTGACCATCGCCAAAGAGATCGAGTTGGAAGATCCGTTTGAAAACATGGGCGCGGCACTGATTCGCGAAGTCAGCGTCAAGACCAACGAGGTCGCGGGCGACGGCACCACCACGGCTGCCGTGTTGGCGCAAGCCATGATCCGCGAGGGACTCAAAAATATCGCCGCAGGCGCCAATCCCGTGGCGGTCAAAAAGGGTATGAACGATCTGACCGATCACGCGGTCGAAGCGTTGGCTTCCTCCAGCAAACCCATCACCGACCGCAAGTCCATCGCCCAGGTCGCCGCCATCTCGGCAGGGGACGACAATGTCGGCGAACTCATTTCGGACGCGATGGAGAGAGTGGGCAAAGACGGTATCATCAACATCAACGACGGTCAATCCATGAAGACCGAGTTGCAAGTGGTGGACGGCATGAGTTTTGACAAAGGCTACGCCAGCCCCTACTTCGTGACCAACAGTGAAAAGATGAACGTCGTACTTGACGACGCGTATATCCTCATCACCGACAAAAAGGTCGCCAATATCCAGGAGATATTGCCTTTGTTGGAAGTGGTCAGCCGCAACGGGCTCAAATTGGTCATCATCGCGGACGACGTGGAAGGCGAAGCGTTGTCCAACCTGGTACTCAACAAGCTCAAAGGCGTGCTCAACGTGGTCGCGGTCAAAGCCCCCGGCTATGGCGACAAACGCAAAGCCATGTTGGAAGACATCGCCATCCTTACGGGTGGTCAAGTGGTGTCCGCCGACTTCGGTTTGGAACTCAAAGACGCCACCGTGGATATGTTGGGTCGCGCCAAGACGGTCAAAGTGGATCGTGACAACACCACGATCATCGACGGTTACGGCACCAAAGACGCCATCGCCGCCCGTGTGGTCGCCCTCAAAGCGCAATACGAGGAGCAAACTTCGACTTACGAAAAGGAGAAGTTGCAAGAGCGCATCGCACGTCTTGCCGGCGGGGTTGCCGACATCCGCGTGGGTGCCGCTACCGAAGTGGAAGCCAAGGAAAAGAAATTGCGCATCGAGGACGCGCTCAACGCCACTCGCGCCGCGGTGGAAGAAGGTATCGTCGCAGGCGGCGGCAGCGCCCTCTTGGGTATTTTGCCCGCTATGCGCGCTTACGCCGACACCTTGACGGGTGACGAAAAGACGGGTGCCAATATCGTGCTCCGCGCCATGGAAGAGCCCATTCGCCAAATCGTCGCCAATGCGGGCGGCGAGGGCAGCGTCGTGGTCGCCGAGGTGCTGCGTGGTAGCAAGGACAACGGCAATTACGGTTACGACGCCGCGCACAACGTCTACTGCGATATGCTCGAAGCGGGCATCATCGACCCCACCAAGGTCACTCGTAGCGCGTTGCAAAACGCCACTTCCGTCGCGGGGACTTTGCTTACGACCGAATCCTTGGTCGTCTCCAAGCCCGAGCCTCCCGCGCCTATGGCGCCCCAAGGCGGCATGGACTACTAAACGGGGCGAGAAATGAGCGATTGAGCACAAATACGCTCGTTCGCTCGCACCGTGTACCATAGTACACTGGGTACTCGACTCACTCGTTAGCATTCGCACTCACTCATCTCATTTCTCGCCCCGTTGGGAACAGGAATGAGGTGGGTTTTTGTATGGAGTAAAAAGGCGATCGAGTACAAATACGCTCGTTCGCTCGCACTATGTCGGTAGCCCTCTTTGCCCCATTTTTCGTTGGTCTGTTGACATCTGTCTTTCGTCTGTTTTATAATCAATTATCACCCAAAGGAGAACGATCATGGGACTCGTCAACGCCAAATGTACCAATTGCGGAGCGGTACTCAAAATCGACAACGCCAAAGAGGCGGCTATATGCGAGTATTGCGGCTCGCCTTTTATCATTGAAAAGGCTATCCTCAATTTTAACGTCGGGCAATTCGTCAACAATACCATCAACGCCGAAACCGTCAACATCTTCACCGCCTCGTCCGACTTCGCCATCGAAGCGGGAGTGCTCAAACAGTACAAAGGGGAGAGCTTGACCGTCCGCGTCCCCGACAACGTCAAGAGATCGCAATGCGTTTTTCCCGCGGGCGTTACCGAGGTCTATTATCCGGACAGCGTCCTATCGGTCAACGACAAGTGGCCCGACAGTATCCAAACCGTTCGATTGCCGAGCGGGTTGACCTCTCTTGCGGAAGGGTGTTTCGCCGACTGTGCGCGTCTTGCCCAAGTCGTCTTGCCTAAGTCGCTCAAAATCATCGGCAAAGAGTGTTTCAAAAACTGCAAGTCCCTTCAAACCATCGATTTGCCGCAAGGGGTGGAGCATATAGGTGAAAGCGCTTTTTACGATTCGGGTTTGACCGAGATCGTTATACCCGATACGGTCAAAAGTATCGGCAGAGCGGCGTTCGGCAGGACGCATATCAAGCACGTCGACCTGCCCGCCGTGCCCGAGTGTATCCAAACCTTTATCGGTTGCGATGATTTGGAATCGGTGACCTTTGCGGAAGGTCTGCAACGTATGCGCGGTACTTTTTACAGCGTAGACTCTATCGTCGACGTCAACATTCCCCGTAGCGTTACCCGAATCGACGGCGCGTTCTATTTCTGCCATCGTTTGACCAAGATATTCGTCCCCTCCACGGTGCAGACCGTCACGGCGCATTCCTTTGACGATTGTCCCGTGCTTACCATTTGTTGCGAAGCGACCAAACGGCCCAAAGGTTGGGATCGCAAATGGGACAAAGACGTCTACAAAAGGCGTTCTTCCAAAAAAGTCCTTTGGGGCGTGACCGAACAAGAGTTTAAAAAACTGTAATGAGGTCTTTGACGGGTTTTTGCTCGATATAGCATTATCCGCCATTGAAAACGATAATAAAAATCCCGACCGTCACCGGTCGGGATTCTTATGATTTTGGTTTGCTACATTACATTTTGGCGATAAAGGCTGCCAACTCGTTGAAGATCACGTCCAAGCCGTGAGCACCTGCGTCGGGGAAGCCGATGGAGCGCTCGCCCACCGTGCCGGCACGTCCCAAGGTAGCGACGTGGGTCTTGGTGGCTTCGGCACCTTCGTGAGCGGCTTTGGCACCGTCGAAGAGACCTTCTTGCAACTTCTTGCCCGCCTCGGCAGCGGCAGTCAAAGCGTCCGCGCAGGGTTTGAGGGCGTCGACCAAGGTCTTGTCACCGACCACAGCGCCTTTACCAAAGCTGCGTTTGCCCGTCTCGAACACACCGCGGTTGGCTTCTTGGAACAGGCACGCGATATCGGCGAGGTTGACTTCTTTCTTGCCCGCCATGGCTTTGCCCGCATACTTGAAGGCGCTGCCCCAGATGGGACCGGACGCGCCGCCGCAGTATTCTTTGATGATCTCCGAGCAGCTTTGCAAGAATTGACCGATGTCACCTTTCTTGCGGGTAGCCCAGTCGGCTTTGAGTTGTTTGAACCCTTTGGCGATACTCATACCGAAGTCGCCGTCACCCATTTGATCCGCCTCGCAGAAGGGAACTTCGTTTTCGATGATGATATCAGCCATCTTGTCCACGATCTGCACGAAAGCGGCGGTGTTGATGGTCTCGCCCACTTCGGGTTTGCCCTCTACTTCGTAGACGGCTGCTTCTTCCTCTTTGGCTTCCTCTTTCTTAGCGGCTGCTTTGGGGGCTTCGGCTTTTTCGGCGGGGGTAAAGCCAAGGGCTTTGCCGATCGCGCGGATCGCTTCCAGAGCGGCTTCGGCTTCCTCGTTCATAGCGCCGCCCCAAGTGAGAGCGGGGGTGTTGACGGGATAGTCGACCAACTTCTTGAGTTCCTCATCCACTTTGAGCACGGTGATGGAAGCGCCCGCCATGTCGATAGAGGTCATAAAGTTGCCTACGATGGTGCGATGGATGGCGATGCCGTCCTCTTCCAAACATTTGCTGACCGAGTTGTTGAGGATGTACAGCTCTTGCAAGGGGCTGCCGCCGAAACCGTTGATCAGCAAGACCACTTCGTCGCCTTTCTTGACGCCGAGGTCGCTCTCCAGATCACTCACGATACGGCGGGAGAGATTGTCGGCGAATTTGCCGTCCGAATAGTCGATCTTCTCACGGAAGCGCCCGGGCTCGCCGTGGATACCTACGCCAAACTCCATCTCGTCGTCACCGATCTCGAAGGTGGGGTGACCGGCGGCGGGCACGGTGCAGGAAGTAAAAGCGAAACCGAAGCTGCGGACGTTTTCGATGACTTTGTTGGCGATGCGTTTGACTTCGGCTAGGTCTTTGCCTTGCTCGGCGGCGGCGCCGGCGCACTTGTGCACCAACACGGTACCCGCCACGCCGCGACGACCCACGGTGTACAGGCTGTCCTTGACGGCGATGTCGTCGTTGACGTACACAGCGTCCACTTTGATGCCGTCGTCGTCGATGGCGTCCGCCATGGCGTTGTTGAAGTTCATGCAGTCGCCCGAGTAGTTTTTGATGATGAGCAGCACGCCCTTATCGGTCGCCACTTCTTTGATGGCGTTGCGTACTTGCACTTGAGAGGGGCTGGCAAACACGTCGCCGCACACGGCGCAGTCCAACATACCTTTGCCCACAAAACCGGCGTGAGCGGGCTCGTGACCCGAACCGCCGCCCGAGATCAGGCTGACCTTGTTGGGATTGATCTCTTTCTTTTTGACGATCTTAAACTTCTCGACAAACTCCAGTTCGGGATGTGCTTTGGCGAGGCCGTGACACATATCGTAAACGAAAGTTTCGGGGGTATTCATTATCTTTTTCATAGCAAAATCTCCTTTTTTAATAATAGGCGGCGTACCGGCACAGTACGCCGCCCAAGTCGAGCAAATTAGTCGTCCAAACCTTTGAATTCACGACCGATCTTGTCGGCGGTCTTGATGGCGGCGACGACCATGTCTTCGGTCACGGGGAAGGGCATGTTGTGGATGGACTCGTCGGGGATGCAGGTCTTAGCGGCAACCGCTTTGAGTTCTTCCTCGGTCAAGGAGCTACGAGCCACTTCGCCGGTCTTCTTGTTGGTCATCAAGTCCTCGATGCACACGGGCAGACCCACGGTGTCGCAGAAGTCAAGCACTTCGTACAATTCCTCTTCGGGAGCGTTTTCCAAGATCAATTGGCACAGAGTACCAAAGGCGACGACTTCGCCGTGGAAGTTGTTGGCGTGGATCTCGTGGACGATGGTGATACCGTCGTGGATGGCGTGCGCGGCAGCCAAACCACCCGATTCAAATCCCAAACCGCTGAGCAGGATATTGGTCTCGACGATCTTTTCAAAAGCGGGGGTCACGGCGTTGCAATCGCAAGCGGCTTTGGCTTTGGCGCCGTCGGAGATCAAGTTCTTGTAGCACAGTTCCGCCAAAGCGAAAGCGGTGTGGGTGCCGTAGCCCAACAGGGTACCTTTGGCACGGTTGGCGCCGCAGGGCAGACCCGCGTTGACGTTGGACACCGAGCGGACGTTGGCTCTCGCCTCGAAGTAGGTGGACAGAGCGTCGCCCATACCGCTGACCAAAAAGCGGGTGGGAGCGTTGGCGATGACGTTGAGGTCGATCAACACCACGGAGGGGGATTGACGGAAGTAAGCGTAGTCGTCAAACTCGTGATCGTCGGTATAAAGCACGGCGGAGTGAGAAGTGGGCGCGTCGGTAGCGGCGATGGTGGGGCAGATGATCAGGGGGTTGCCAGCAGCCACGCACTTACTGGTGTCGATGGCTTTGCCGCCGCCCAAACCGATGGTGCAAGCGCACTTGTTGGCTTTGGCGAAATCTTGCAATTCTTTGACAACGCGACGAGAGCATTCACCTTTGAAGATGTCGCAAGTGATCAGCTCGATGCCGTATCTCTTTTGGGTCTCTTCCAATTCGCCTTTGACCAAACCGAGCGCAAAGGGGTCGGCGATCAACAGCGCCTTTTTGCCAAAGGTCTTGACAAAATAACCGAGGTTCAAAAGTTCGTGTTCACCTTGGACATACTTGGTAGGGCAGATAAATGCTTTTCTCATAAATAATCTCCTTTTCTGTTATTTTTGATTTTTGCGGGCATTCCCGCTTACTTTCATTATACCATTGCTTTTGCCGTTGTCAATAGGCATTTTTGAGGTTTTTGCTCCACTCACCCCTCAAAAAACGTATTTTCCAGGGTCTAACCTTGTCAAAAAGTGAGTTTTTTGCGCCTTTTGCTCTCCAAAACTCAAAAAAGTGCTATCCTTTCACTTGACACTTTTTGCCCGCTTGACCCAAGTTGAGGCGGGCGCAAGGAGGGGATCGTGAAAAGCGTTAGGGTCGTGAGTATCGTACTCCTTTTGCTGACGAGCGCTATGTGCGGTGCTATCTATATCCAACAATACGTCTTGCCGCCCAAGTCCGATCCGACGCCATCGTCGGTCACGGTAGCCGAGCCGACCCCCGAGCCGGAGCCCCCTTCGCCTACGATCGAGTACACCCTGTTTCCCCGTGCGGCGGTATCGGTCAAAGGGGGCGTCGTGGGCGTGACGGGCGGGGAGGGAGAGGAGACCTTGTTGTCTTGCTATCGCTTGGGCGGCTATACCTTGGCGATCGTCAAGACCGACTCCAACGGCTTGGACTATCGCGCTACCGCGCCCGCTTTGGCGGTTGCCAAGTTTGACAAATCCCTCTCTTTGGTGGGGACGGTCACCCTGCCTACAGGCGGCGACTTCCTTTGCGCCACACCCTACGAATACGGTCTGCTTTTGCTCATCACAAGAGATGGATCCCTCGACATCGTGGCGGTGGACGGCGGCTTGTCCTTGTCGACCCGTACCCTGCCTTACTCGGTGAATGCGGCTTGCGCGGTATCGGGCGAAGACGGGGTAGTCTTTGCCGCAAGCGGAGAGCGGATGCACTTTTTCGGCTTGTCGGGAGAGTTGTCCCTTACCTTTTCCCACTCGGTCGTCTCGGACGGCTACCAAGTCCACTCCCTTTACGCGTACGCGGGACAATATATATCTTTTGCCAAAGGACTTACCGACGGTCGCGCCCACGTGTGGTCGCCACTTGGTATCGTTGGGCGCTACGACGTCGCCCGACCCGACGCCATCACCCCCGCCTCTTACGGTTTTGCCCTTGCCACCGTCTCGGAAAAAGTGACCTTGTATCGGTACGACTATCACCTGTCTTATTTGGGCTCGACTCCGTTGGATCACGCCCTCTCCGTGTCCCTCGGCTCTTACGACGGCGGGGTGTGGGCGGTGCTCAAACAAACTTCGTCTACCGTCGGCTACACGGTGTGCCGTCACGGGGACGTGCAAAGCAAAGTCGAGTTGCCTTTCGGCACCCCCTCGACCCCCATTTGGAACGGAGACCACTTCCTCTATTGGTCGGACGGCGAGGAGGGAGACCTCGTCTCCTACGTCCCTTTGACCAACAAAGCCACGACCCTTTTGTCCATGGTCGGCGCGTCCCGTGTGGAGTGGTGGAAAGCGGGCGGTACGGTCTACGTCGCGTGCGACTCCGACTTTGACTACGGCTATTTCGCCCCGCATATTGGCAAGAGGGACGTATTTTTAATACATATAAGTTTGTCAGCCCCTGTTGAATAAAACGATAATTGACTATTAGGCGTCGTTTCGTTGTATTATAGTATTATGGAGGAAAACGCTCGCTAAAACACTTGACACTCTAATTATTTGGACATATACTTTTGTGTGAAAAAAATGTTTTTTTTCTATAAAAACTGCTATTGTTTTTTTCGCCGATGTCACAAACGGATATCCTTGTCCAATAAAGGTGATCAAACACATTGTAGCAGGTTCTATTGTCGTGATTGAGGTCAACATGGAAAATAATCATATTGAACAGCAAAAACCCGAACGGAAAAAGCCCAAAAAGCGGGTTATCGTATGCGCCGTGATCATGACGATCATGGTGGTTATCTATTGTATTGCCCTTGTGCGCTGTCCGCAAATGTATACCACCCAACGGAATATGGAGAACATTAAGCGATTGGCAGACAAGCGTTACGTCGAATCCGGCGATTATGACAGCCTATCGGTGTATCCTCTCTATGACGAAACTGATAAGGTAAAATATTTCTTGGTGGAAATGTCGCCTTCGGCTTATGTGTTTGTAAAACCGCGTACACCTCAAATAGGCAATCTGGGACAATATTCGCGTTCGGCGGATACCGTAGAGCGGCCTTGGCGCAGATATCGAATTTGCGAGGACGGGAGCGCGCCGTTGTCCTACGAAGGCGAAGAATGGAAAGCTGACTCCAAATATACTTCCGGCAAAGAAAAGAATTACCGCTATGAAACTGACGATAAAGGGGATTTTATTGAGTACGCTGCCAGTCCTTACGCTGTTGCGGGCGTGTTGGGTCAAAAGTTGTATATGCTTTACGTAGGAAATTATCAATACGTTCCGGCTATCAGACAGGGCAGTGCGTTTTTTAATTTAATTTCCATGGAGACTTTTGATTATAGCACCGCGACCGACCTCAATACGCCCTCATTATTTATGTCATTTTTTATCAAACATAGCGCAAACCTGTAATCACACAAAGGAGACATCTCCCGCCGCAACGAATGGATGGTGCTCAAAGCGGATCTGGTGATCGCCTATATCGACGGGCATTACAGTCGCGCGTGTCGGTTTTACGAATACGCTCTCCGCAAAGGAAAACAGACGATCAATCTCGGCAAACTCGTCGATTGAATAAAAAAATCCGTACGCTTGGGGCGTACGGATTTTTGTGATGAACGGGAGTTATTTCAAACTGTCGATACGTTCTTGGAGTTTGTTTTTCTTGTCCAAATTGGCGGCGAGTTTCGCCTTTTCGCCGTCCACGACGGCTTGCGGAGCGCGCGCCACAAAGCCGGGGTTGTTGAGCATACCTTGGCTGCGGGCGATCTCCTTGTCCAACTTGTCCATTTCGCCCTTCAGTCGGGCGATCTCCTTGTCGATATCCACCAATTCGCCCAAAGGCAAATACACCTCGGCGACGGACGTCACCTTGGAACTGACCTTGGACGGCAGGTTGTCTTTGTCGACGTAATTCACGCTTGCCGCTCCCGCCAATTTCTCGATATAGGCGTGGCACTTGGCGATGGTCTTTTGGTGTTCGGGCGAAGTCACCAACATCACGTTGATGCGCTTGCTCGGCGCCACGCCCACCTCGGCGCGCACGTTGCGGATGGCGGAGATGATCTCCATCACGCCCTCAAACGCTTTGGCTTCTTTGCCATAGGCAAACTTGCGCACGGGTTGCGGATAGGCTTGCAACATAATGGTCTCTTTGGCGCCCGGCAGATCCCGATAGATACATTCGGTCACGAAGGGGATATAGGGGTGCAGCAGCCTCAACGTCATATCCAACACGTACACCAACACCGATACGGTGTCTTGCTTGGCTTTGGCGTCGTCGCTGTACAGCACGCGCTTAGCCAACTCGATGTACCAGTCGCAAAACTCCGACCAAACGAAGTCGTACATTTTGCTCGCGGCGATACCGATCTCGTAGCGATCGAGGTTTTTGCACACCTCGCGGCTGACTCTGTTGAGGCGGGACAAGATCCACTTATCGGCGGGAGTCTTTTTGACCTCGTCGATGGGTTTGATCTCCACGCCTTCGGCGTTCATCAGTACAAAGCGGCTGGCGTTCCAGATCTTGTTGATAAAGTTGCGGCAAGACTCGATCTTTTCGGGCATAAAGCGGGTGTCCGAGCCGGGGGCGATACCGTTGGCGAGCGAAAAGCGCAAACTGTCCGCGCCGTAGCGGTCGATGATCTCCAAAGGATCCACGCCGTTGCCGAGCGATTTGCTCATCTTGCGTCCCAATTCGTCCCGCACGATGCCGTGAATGAGCACGTCGGGGAAGGGCGTTTTGCCCATGTGTTCGATACCCGAAAAGATCATACGCGCCACCCAAAAGAAGATGATGTCGTATGCGGTCACCAACACCGAGTTGGGGTAGAAGTAGTCGAGATCCGCCGTCTTGTTGGGCCAACCCAAGGTGGAGAAAGGCCACAGCGCCGAGGAGAACCAAGTATCCAGTACGTCCTCGTCTTGGCGGAAGTGGGTGCAGCCGCACTTGGGGCAAGTCTTAGGCTCGTCCTCGCTGACCACGGTGTGTCCGCACTCTTCGCAGTAGTAGGCGGGGATACGGTGACCCCACCACAGTTGACGGGAGATACACCAATCCTTGATATTGTTCATCCAATTGAAGTAGATCTTGCTGAATCTGTCGGGCACAAAACGGGTCTCTTTGGACTTGACCGCTTTGATAGCGGGCTCGGCAAGGGGCTTCATTTTGACAAACCACTGACGGGAGATGATGGTCTCGCCCGTGGAATGGCAGCGGTAGCAGGTACCCACGTTGTGGGTATAAGGCTCTTTTTCGACCAAATAGCCGCCCGCTTTGAGGTCTTCTTCGATCTTTTTGCGCGCCTCGAAGCGGTCCAAGCCTTGGTAGGCGGGGACGACGTCGTTCATGGTGCCGACGTCGTTCATCACGCGGATGACGGGTAGATTGTGACGTTTGCCCACCTCGTAGTCGTTGGGGTCGTGGGCAGGGGTGATCTTGACCGCGCCCGAGCCGAAATCCTTTTCCACGTATTCGTCCGCCACCACGGGGATGCGCTTGTTGACAAGCGGCAGGATCAATTCCTTGCCGATCATGTCCTTATAGCGGGGATCGTCGGGATGCACTGCCACCGCGGTATCGCCCAACATGGTCTCGGGACGGGTGGTCGCCACGGTGATGGAACCCGTACCGTCGGCTAAAGGATAGCGGATATGCCAAAGAAAACTCGCTTGCTCCTGGTACTCCACTTCCGCGTCGGACAGAGCGGTCTTGCAATGGGGGCACCAGTTGATGATGCGATCCCCTTGGTAGATCAAGCCCTTGTCGTACAGGTTGACGAATACCTTTCTCACCGCGTGCGAGAGATTGTCGTCCATGGTGAAAGCCTCTCTCGACCAATCGCAAGAGTCGCCCAACTTTTTCATTTGGGTCACGATCCTGCCGCCGTAGCGGTTTTTCCAATCCCAAGCGCGGCGCAAAAACTCCTCGCGTCCCACTTGCTCTTTGGTCAACCCCTCTTTCGCCATCGCTTCCACGATCTTGACCTCGGTCGCGATAGACGCGTGGTCGGTGCCGGGCAGCCACAAAGTCTCGTATCCTTGCATGCGCTTATAGCGCACCAAGATGTCCTGCAAGGTGTGATTGAGCGCGTGCCCCATGTGCAGTTGCCCCGTAATGTTGGGTGGGGGAATCACGATGGTGTACGGCTTTTTGTCGGGATTGGGCTTAGCGGCGAAATAGTGGTTATCTTCCCAAAACTTGTAGATGTCTTTTTCGAAGTCCTGCGGATTGTAGGTCTTGGGGATATTCATAGTTTACTCCTCTTTGGTTGATTGTTGTTGATCCGCTTCCTCTTGGGGTGCCTCTTCCTTGGCTTTGTCCGCTTCCTCTTTGGCCTCTTGCTCGGCGATCTCCTCGCGGCTTAAGGTCTTTTCGGAAGTGTTGTGGAAGTAGTCGATACGTACGTCGTGCGCGTCCTTGATCTTTTTGACGCCGCCCAGTTGTTTGAGCACCATCATGGTATAGTTGGCGGCGGCGACGTAACCCAAAGCGGTACCCACCGACAGCAGACCGAAAGCGACCCAGTACAATACGATACCCACCGTTTGGTTGTCGCCCGCCCAGTGACCGATGAGACCTGCGGAGATACTGCCGTCCGTCCAACTGCGAGCGCCGCCGAACACGGCGACGATGATACCGCTCGCCACCACAAATGCGGCGGCTTTGCCCCAGTAGTTGGCTTTGCCAACTATATTTTTGCTCACCAACATGATGCTGGCGAAGATCTGGTACAATTCACGCACGCCGATCAGCACCGGGAAGATCCAAAACACGTTGCCGTTGACGGTCAAGCATACGACCGCCATCAGTTGCAGTAGCTTGTCCGCCAAGGGGTCGAGGGCGGCGCCGACCGCCGACTCCATGTGGAATTTGCGGGCGATCTTGCCGTCGAACACGTCGGTCAGCGAGGCAAACGCAAATACCGCCAACGCCGAGTAAAGGTAGGCGTACGGGTCGATGCCGTCTCTGCCTTGGAGCAAAAAGAACACCAAAGCGAAAGCGGGCACGCACAGCAGGCGGATGTAACACAAAATGTTGGGAATGTTGAGTAACTCTTTTTTAGTAAAAGTCAATTTCATGGTTTTCTCCTTATTTACCCGTGTTACGCACGGGCGCATAATCTCAATCATTATACTACGTTCTTTTGCATTTGACAATCCTTTTTAACCATTTGTCCCCCAAGCGTTGGGGCACACTCCTCTCGATTGCTCTCATATACTCAAGTGACTTCATTTTTAAGGAGGAGTTATGAAAAAAACTATTGCAATAATTTTTGTCGTTATCCTGACCGTTGCCTTGTCGGTCGTCGGCGTGGGCTGCAAGACCAAATCGGATAACGTCATACGGCTTAGCGAGGTGACCCATTCGGTGTTTTACGCGCCCCTCTACGTCGCTCTTAACAACGGCTATTTCAAGGAAGAGGGGCTCGAGATCGAACTGACCAACGCGGGCGGCGCGGATAAGGTGATGACCTCGGTCATTTCGGGGCAAGCGGACATCGGTTTTTGCGGACCCGAAGCGGTCATCTACGTTTATAACGAGGGGCGCACCGATTATCCCCAAGTCATCGCCCAACTGACGAGATTGGACGGCTCGTTCGTGATGGGTAGGGACGATACCCCCTTCGATTGGGAGACCTCGTTCCGTGGTAAAGAGATCATCGGCGGCCGTAGAGGCGGCGTGCCCGCCATGGCGTTGGAATACTGCCTAAGACACTCGGGCTATACCATCGGGCGGGACGTGACCGTCAACTACGACGTGCAGTACGACCTCATCACCGCCGCATTCGAGGGCGGGGTCGGCGACTATTGCACCATGTTCGAGCCAGCGGCGACCGTCTTCCAAAACGCGGGCAAAGGGTACATCAAGACCGCGGTCGGGCCCAAATGTGGGGAGATCCCGTACACCGCTTTTTGCGCCACCAAGACCTATCTCAAAGCCAACGGCGACAAGGTCAAAGCCTTCCTTCGAGCATTGGAAAAAGGGGTGGATTACGTGGCTGACAACACCCCAGAGACCATCGCCAAAGCGGTCGCGCCTTCCTTTGTCGGCGTGGACGGCAACGTGCTCGTTTCGGCGATCGCCAACTACAAAAACATCGGCGCAATCGTCACGGATATGCATCTTAGCCAAGAGAGTTTCGAGAGACTTCAGGACGTCATCGTCGAGGCGGGCGTGATGACCAAACGGGCGGTGTATTCGGACGTAGTCAATCACGGTTATTTGTCATGAAAAGTATGTTGTCTCTGTCCGACGTGTCCTACGTCTACCACACCAAACGGGGCGAGACGCACGCGTTGGATCACGTGTCATTCGACGTGGCGGAGGGGGAGTTTTACGGTATCGTAGGACCCTCCGGCAGCGGCAAAACAACCCTTTTGTCGGTGCTTGCGGGGGTACTCAAACCCACCTCGGGCAAGGTTTCGGTGGACGGCAAAGAGGGGACTTTGGGCGCGGTCGGATACATGCTGCAGAGGGACCAATTACTCGAGTGGCGCACCATTCGCAAAAACGTTTTGTTGGGGTTGGAGATCAATCGTTCTCTTACCCCCGACAACTTGGCTTATGCGGACAATTTGCTCAAAAAGTACGGATTGCACGAGTTTTCGTCAAGTTATCCGCACGAATTATCGGGCGGTATGCGGCAGCGGGCGGCGCTTATACGCACTCTCGTTTTGCGCCCCAAGGTGGTTTTGTTGGACGAACCTTTTTCGGCGTTGGACTTCCAGACGAGATTGTCGGTAGGGGACGACGTGCACCGCATTATCAAAGCCGAGGGGCTTACCGCGGTACTCGTCACGCACGACATTTCCGAGGCGATCGCACTGTGCGACAAAGTGGCGGTCTTGACCCCTCGCCCCGCCACCGTCAAATCGGTGTTTGACATCGACATCGCCGAAAATCACGACACCCTGGCAAGACGGGACGATCCCGAGTTTGCCAAAATATTCAAAAGAATCTGGAAGGAGTTGGAAGTACATGAAGAAGAAATCGGTGAGTCCCTCTCACCTCAAATACCTACGCAATCAACGTCGTAACAAAGGGGTCGTCGTCACCTGTCAACTGCTGCTTGTCGTCCTCTTTTTGGGGCTTTGGCAACTGCTGGCGGATAAGGGGGTGATCGACTCGTTTATCACCTCGTCGCCCGCCAAGGTCTGGACGACTTTCGCCCAGCTTGCCAAGGGGGATCTGTGGCGGCACGTCGGCGTGACTTTGATGGAGACGGTCGTCGGCTTTTTGCTCTCGTTCGTCATCGGCACCGTCGTTGCGATCTTGCTATGGTTCAGCCAAACGGTGAGACGGGTGTTGGAACCCTATCTCATCGTCCTCAACGCCCTGCCCAAGATCGCACTGGGGCCCTTGATCATCGTGTGGATCGGAGCAGGCAAGGAGGCTATCATTACCATGGCGGTGTTGATCTCGGTCATCATCACCATCATCAACACTCTCACCGGGTTTATCTCGGTGCCCGAGGATAAGTTGCTGTTGATGAAGACCTTGGGCGCCAACAAGTGGCAGACGCTGTGGAAGCTCGTATTTCCCTCGTCCATGCCCACTATCACCGCTTGTCTCAAGATCAACGTGGGCATGAGTTGGGTCGGCAGCATTATGGGGGAGTACTTGGTCAGCAAAGCGGGCTTGGGTTACCTCATCGTGTACGGCGGTCAGGTGTTCAATCTCTCCTTGGTGATGTGTTCGACCGTCATCTTGTGCGCGCTGGCGGGGTTGATGTATTTGGCTGTGGCGATCGTCGAGCGTGTCGTCACCAAAGCGATGGGGTTGTAGGCTCGTTACGGCGAAAAAACAACCTAAAATTGTAATTAAATATTTATTAAGAAAAATTAATCCAATCGTTAAATATTTCTTCCGTTCGGGTCAAGATTTGCGATTGGATTTTTTCGTTTGACGTGATATAATAATGGCGTAAAAGTGACATTGGCTTTTACCGCCATAGGAGACTTAGGGTCGTAATGGTGGCACTACAATGTGATATATATGACTTGGTGCGGGGTGACCCGCTGTGCTATATGAAGAAGAAGTTATCACTCCAGGAGTGTTTTGACTCGACCTCGACCGTTCGCCGTTTGAACCGTGCAAAGGTGGGGTTGGGGTCTACGATAGCCGGATTTATCGTCTTTTTGGCTCTCGCGATCACGCTCTTTTCGCTATTTGGATACCAAAAACTGTCCGCTCCCACCGCGGGGCTGGTTTTTGCTATCGTCTCCGCCGTTATGGCGGTGCTGAGTTTGGGCGGTATCATCTTTTGTTCCGCCTCGTTTACCAATGTGCTCGATCACGCCTCTTTGTGCGCTGGTCTCATCCAAGATGAGGCTGCCAAAAAGGCGCGGGTCTATCACGATCAGATCTTCCGCGACAACGACATCAAGGAGCCGTATATCGTCGCCCAAGGGTACTATTTCAACGACATCGATCACCCGTTTTTGCAGCGCAGGATCGACAACAACGACTACAGTTCCAACTACCAGGTGTCGGTCATTTACGTGGAAAACGAGTGCTTGTGCTATGCTTCTAAGTCCTTTGGATTGATGGATAACCAAGAGCACACCATGTGCGGCAGTATCCCCTTCGGTCGTATCACCACGGTGGAGATCATCAAGCCCAACGGCATCGACCTCTTCTGCTCGCAACTCAAGATCGCGTTCGCCAACCGCTGTTTGTTGTTTGCGATCGAGGCGTCGGACAACCGCGTCAAGGTAGAAAACTTGCGCGAAATCATCTTCGCCGAGCAGGAATAAACGATTAAGTCAACGTGATCGCCCGTCGTATCGGCGGGCTTTTATTTTTGCAAAATCGGAATAATTATTTGCATAATCGCATTTTGGCATCAAGTCAGTTTTTCGTCGCTTTGTACCAGACGAAGATCGCGACCGAGCCTATCGCACAGATCCCGCTCCATATCCGGTAGTAGTTGGCGATGGGCAGTAGAAAGGACAAAACGAGGGAAGAAAGCGAACTGAACGCAAGGTAAAACGCCACTCTCGGGGAGGGCAGTTCGGATACGATTTGTTTGAATTGCACCTTCTTGATCCGCTTGGGAAGAGCGGGTAATTCCGTTTCCTTTGCCGCATGGTACAGCCTTTTGATCTTGACGATCTCGACCTCCGTCGGTAGGTACCCCATTAGAGGCAACGCCTTTCGGTCGATCCCTTGGCAGAAGAGCCGACAAACGGGGTAGAAGTTTTCGTTAAGTTGACGATACAGTTTGCACGCGCCTTCCTCGCTTAGTTTGCTCCAACCGTATGCGTTGACGACGAGTGCGCCGTCCGAGGCGACGTAATGATCACAGTCCGATCCTTCTTCTTCTTTGGGCGGGAACAAACGAAAGAGATAGCGATTGGATAGCGGTTTGCCCGCCAGTAAAAGAGATAGCCGAAACTCGTTGAGCTTGGCGCCTCGCTTGCTTTTGGGGATCGCACGAATAAGACAAAACACGGTTAACGCGAAAAGGGCGCCCAATACGCCTCCCCAAACCCAGCTGTTGGATATGTACGATCCCAGTACAAATCCTAGTACGATCAAAGCAATATACCATCCGATACGATCCAAAGGTCTACTCATAGGTTGAGTGTGTACCGCCACGATCCGTTTTATTCCTGCTATTCAAATCGTGATTGACGCAATGCTTTCGTTTTCTCGTGCAAAGTGCCGTTTTGACGGATATTTGCAAAAAGAATTGAAATTGCTTTTCAAATAGTGTATAATAGATTAAGAGGTAAACATGGCACAAGACGTAACGATCAAAGTCGGCATATTCGGCGGGGCGTTCGACCCCCCTCACAAGGAGCACGTGCGATTGGCGCAAGCTGCTATCGAGGAACTGTCGCTTGACCTGTTGGTGATCGTCCCCTCGTACCACGCGCCGCACAAGTTGACTTCGACCTCGTTTGACGATCGGGTCGAGATGTGCAAATTGGCGTTTGCTTCTATCCCCCAAGTTGTGGTCGATCCCATCGAGCAAGAGGTGGACGGCGCCACCTACTCGGCTGTCGTTTTGCCCAAGCTCGTCGCCAAGTACGGCGAGATCGTGCATTTGATCGGCGGGGATAGTTTGCTCGCCATCGAGAGTTGGTATCACCCCGAGGAAGTGCTGCGCTATCCTACGGCGGTATTTGCTCGTGACAATCTTGCCGAGTGTCGGCTTAAGGCGGCTCGTCTTGCCGATAAGTACGGTGCTCGAATCACCGTCCTTCGTTCGGTGGGCGAGGCGGTCAGTTCCACCGAGATCCGTTATGCTTTGGCGGTAGGGCGCTCAAGTCCCACTTTATCGCAAGAGGTGTCCGAGTACGTCAAGTCAAAAGGCTTGTATGCACCGTATGCGAAGATCGTGGAGGGCGTGTCCGCGCACCTTTCCCCCAAGCGTTGGGCGCACACCCAAGAGGTCGCTCTCTTTGCCGCCGCCCTTGCTCCAATGGTGGGGGTATCGGTGGATAAGGCACTCTTGGCGGGACTGTTGCACGACTGCGCCAAGACCGCGTTGGACGGTGCGGAGTATGAATATTTATGCAACAAGGTGCCTGCCGATTGTCGCCAAAGACCCGTGCTCCATTCCTTCGTCGGCGCCCTCGTCGCCAAAGAGGTGTACGGAGTCGAAGACGAGGAGATATTGGGAGCCGTGCGTTACCACACCACGGGTCGTGCGGATATGACCCCCATCGAAAAGTTGATCTACCTTGCCGACTACGCCGAGCCCACTCGCACCCATCCGGGATCGAGCGAGGTACGCGAGTTGGCGCATAGCGATTTCGAGGCGGCGTTCCGTCTCGCCGTCCTCAATACCTACACACACGTTGCCGACTCTCCCGACCTTTGTCCCAAGGGCAAGGAGTGCTATCGGTTTTATTTCAAACAAGGAGAACATCATGATCAGTAAAGAACTAGCGAAAAGGATCGCCGAGATTTTGGCGGACAAACACTGTACCAACATCGTCACCATCGACGTGCAAGGAAAGACTTCGGTCACCAACTACTTCGTCGTTTGCACCGCCCGCAACGCCACGGTCGCCAAGACTGCTTGCGAGGGGTTGGAAGAAGTGTTGGAAGCCGACGACATCGCCGCTACCCGCAAGGAAGGGGAGAGGGAAGGTCGTTGGATCGTGCTCGACTACGAGTACGTCATCGTGCATATCTTCCACACCGACGTGCGCGACTTCTACGCCTTCGAAAAATTGTGGGTCGAGCCCGACGGCAGCAACGCCGAGCGCTATTTGGTGGAATAGTTTTCTAATCGTGCGGTCATACTTTGGGTATGATCGTCATGGTGCAACAAGAGATCCGATCTCCCCAAGTCCTATCCTATCGTTTGGTAGAGGACGACCGATATTTGGTGGCTGTGGTTTTGCTCCGCCCCCTCTTTGGGCGAGCGGCAAGAGAAAGCGCCCTTAAGGAGATCGCGGACGAGTTGAGCAAGCAGAGCGACAAAGAGGTTTGGGTCACCGCCGACTTGGACTTGTGGGCAAAAGCCGATTTTGCTCAGGCTGCCGAACTGGTCGCGTTGCTCCAACAAAGATAGTGAAAATAGACAGGCTCGACCTGTCTTTTTTATATTCCAAACAAAAAGGTAATATTTTTAGCCACGTTTTAGGTAAGGTAGGTTATAATAGGGGCAAGAGGTGCGATATGAAACTACTACTTGTCGAAGACGAAAGAGAATTGTCCCAAGCGGTCAAAAAGGTGCTGGAGTACCACAAGTACGACGTGGACTGTGCCTACGACGGGCAACAGGCGTTGGATATGACGGCAAAAGATACTTACGACGGAATCGTGATGGACGTCATGATGCCCAAAGTGGACGGCATCACCGCGGTCAAACGCCTAAGAGAGAGGGGAGACAATACCCCTATCCTTATGTTGACCGCCAAAGCCGAAGTGGACGACAAGGTCCAAGGGCTCGACGTGGGTGCGGACGACTATCTCACCAAGCCGTTTGCCGTCAAAGAGCTGTTGGCGCGCATTCGCGCTTTGCTTCGCCGCAAAGGGGAAGTGGCGGTCTACACCATCGGCAACACCACCCTAAACCCCGAGACCTTTGCGCTCAAAGCCCTAAGCGAAGTGCGTCTTTCCAACAAGGAATATCGCTTGATGGAATACCTTATCAACAACAAAAACTCCTTTTCTTCCACCGAAAAACTCATGGAAAACGTGTGGGATTGGGAGTCGGAAGCCGAGATCAACGTGGTGTGGGTGTTTGTGTCCGCGCTGCGCAAAAAGATGGAGGGCATCGGTAGCGACTACACGATCAAAGCGACTCGCGGGGTGGGCTACCGATTGGAACGCAAATGATCAAAAAACTTCGTATCCGATTTGTAGCGATCGCGATGGCGGCGGTGTTCGCCGTCCTTTTCGTGATCATGCTCGTCATCAACCTCATCAACTATTCCAACGTGCGCACGCAAGCGGACGACTTGACCTACAAGATCGCCACCCACTCGGGCGGATTCGACCGCTTTTTTGACGGTACCACGCCCCCCGAGGGGCAAACGACCTCGCCGCTAGATGCCGAGCAGGGGCAGCCCCAAGAGGGTACGCCTCCCGACTTCGGGCGCACCGACCGCGAGGGCAAACGAGACGAGACCCCCTTCGAGACCCGCTTTTTTGTGGTGACCGTCGAGGGCGATCAAGTCACGACCAACACCTCGCAAATCGCCGCCGTTTCCGAAGACGAGGCGGTGGCTATGGCGCAAAAAGCGCTCGCAGGCAACAAAACCAAAGGATACCAAGGGGTGTACCGCTATTTGGTGGACGGTGACACCGTCATCTTTGTGGACTGCACCAGACAGTTGGATTACGCCAAGACTTTTTTGATCATCTCCCTCTGTACCGCCGCAGGCGGTCTGTTGGCGGTGTTTGCTTTGGTCGTGCTGTTTTCGGGCAAGGTCGTCAAACCCTTCGTGCAAAATTACGAGCGGCAAAAACGCTTTGTGACCGAAGCCAGTCACGAACTCAAGACCCCTCTGACCATCATTTCCGCCAACAACGAGTTGGTGGAGATAGAAGCGGGGGAGAGCGATTTCACCCACGCCATATCCAAGCAAGTCGAGCGCATGACCGTCATGGTCAAAAACATGACCGCTTTGGCTCGTCTTGACGAGATGGATATACTCAAAGACAAGGCGGAGTTCGATTTGTCCGCCGCCATAGACGACGTGGCAAGCACCTTCCAAGCCCCCTTGGGAGAGGGATACTCGGTCAAGATCGACGAGGGCGTGCGCTATCTCGGCAACGAAAGTTTGATCAGGCAATTGACGTCCGTTTTGTTGGACAACGCCGTCAAGTATGCCGAGGGCCCCACCACTCTCTCTTTGGTGGGCGGTAAACACCCCGTACTTACCGTCAGCAACCCCTCGTCCGACTCGGACGGGGATCACAGCGCCTATCTCGACCGTTTCGGCAGAGGCGAACAAGCCCGCGCCAAAGGAGAGGGTAGCGGTATCGGCTTAGCGCTCGCTAAGGAAATCGTTTCGCTCCATCACGGCAAAATCGAAGTGTTTCAACAAAAAGGGATTTTTACCGTTCGTATTATTTTGTAAATAAAACGTTGAAATCACGTAAAAATACTGCTATAATATTCTTATCCGAGTTTTTACAAAGAGGAGAAAAATATGAAAAATCAAAAGAATGCTATCAGTTTGTACAAAGTCGGCATCGTGTTTGGCGTTTTGGGGTTGCTCGGTGGGATCTATTTGATCTTCAACGGGGTGATCATTCGCAACCACGTCGCCGAGTATGCCGCGAGGCTCAAATATGACGAGGCGATCGTCGAATTGGTCGCCGTCTACTACATCATCGCAGGCGTTTGGGCTTTGGTCGGCAACGTCGTCAATATCGCCTTGGGCAAAGTCGCCATCAACGCGTTAAACGAGATTCCCCCTCGCAAAGGGATCCACGTCGCTTTGTTGGTATTGTCTATTTTGTTCGGCGGTATCTTCTACTTTATCGGCTCTATTCTTGCTATCGCTTTCGTCAACGGATTCAAGCCCGAAGACGTCCAACGATCCGACGAAGAGTTGCCCTCTTGGCTTGGTGGTAATCCCACTCAAAACGCGTCGTCCAATGCCGACCCCACGAGAGAGGAAGGTCTGTCCCGCGAGTTGGACGAAGATCCCTTTGCCGAGCCGCAACCCAAGCCCCAAGAAGATCCCTCCGGGCAACCCGAGCGAGAGGACGACCCTCATACGGAAGAATAGTTTTTATCCAAATAAAAATGCCTTCGCAACGTCTTGCGAAGGCATTTTTTGTAAGTTGAGTTTACGCTTGTTGCGCCTCTTCGGGTTTGACTTCTTCCATCAATTCGTACACGATGGCGGACAGTTCCTTGCGGTCAAACAAGGTGGGGCAGGGGTACAAAGGATTGGCTTCCTTGTCCGCGCGCTCCACGATGGCGGGGATATCTTCCTCTTTGATGGCAAACTTGCCCCCGATCTTGGCGGGGATCTCCATTTTGGCGTTGAGGTCAACGATTGCGGCGATAAAGTTGTTGGCTTTTTCCTCTCTCGTATTGCCGCCGATTCCCACCAAATCCGCCAATTCCGCCAGCTTCTTGTGCGCCGACTTGCCGTACGCTTTGAGCATGGTGGGCAGGATGATGGACATCGCCAAGCCGTGCGGGATGTGGTAGAACGCGCCTAAGGCGTGACCGATGGCGTGAACGTAACCCACGTAGGCGCGAGTAAACGCGCGACCCGCGACCATGGCGGCAAACTGCATATTGCCGCGAGCGGTCAGATTGGTAGGCTCGTTGTAGGCGGTGAGGATGTTGTCAAAGATGAGTTTGACGGCGGTCTTGGCGTCCTCTTTGGTGTGGCGGGTGTTGCTGTGACCGATATACGCTTCCACCGCGTGGGTCATGGCGTCCATGCCCGTCGTGGAAGTCACGGGTTTGGGCAGTCCCACGGTAAGAGTTGGATCGAGGATGACGAAACCGGGGATCAAACTCGGGTCGTTGATGGGATACTTTTCGTTTTTGTCGGGGTTGGAGATGACGGCTGCCAAAGTCACTTCGCTGCCCGTGCCCGCCGTGGTGGGTACCGCGTAGAAGGGGGGCAATTTGCTGTGGATCTTGAGTAGACCTTTCATCTTTTCGACCGGCTTTTTGGGATTGACCGCCCGTGCCGCGATGATCTTGGCGCAGTCCATGGGGCTACCGCCGCCCACGGCTACCACCGTGTCGCAGTGGTTGGCTTGGTACAGCTTGAGCCCATCCTCGATGCAGGCGATGGTGGGGTTGGGGACCACTTCGTCGTAGAGGGTAAAGGGCACGCCCTTTTGACGCAACGCCTCGAACAAGGGGGGCAGCAGGTTGGTGGACAAAAACTTATCCGTCACGACCAACACGCCTTGGCTTCCTTGCGCTTTGAGGGTGTCGGGCAAACGTTGCAACAGGCAGTGAGCGCCCTCGATGACCTCGGCTTTGCGCCAGGGCATCAAAAACTCCGCGCAATACATGACTTTTTGATAGGTGCGGCAGTACGCCTTTTTGCAAATGTTCATAATCGACCTCCGTCAATAACTTCCTCTCTATTATATCACTAACAAATGACGAAATAAAGAGGTTTTGCCCTGTTTTTGCGACAAAAAACCTCAAAAATCAAGGCGATAGAGCTCTTTTCCGTCCAAATCGAAGATAGAAGCGCCCTTTTCGTCGAGCATTATGTAGGCGCGGAGTCCGTCTTTGGGCAGCGAGATCGAGCCGGGGTTGAGGATATGCACGCCCGAGACGTCCTCGCACGTCACTTGATGGAAGTGTCCGTACACCAAGGTATCTCCTTGTGAAAGGGCGGGCAGATGGTCTTTGTTGAAGACGTGACCGTGGGTAAGATAGACCTTGTTAGATCCCACCATTAGCGCCGCCGATTCCACAAAATGGAACTCGGAGATCATGCTATCCACTTCCGAGTCGCAGTTGCCCTTGACGACCAACAGTTTGTCTTTGATAGAGTTGAGCAATCTTGCCACTTCCATCGGGGCGTATTCTTGGGGTAAGGGGTTGCGGGGACCGTGATTGTACACGTCCCCGAGTATCGCCAACAAGTCGCTCGAGCTCGTTTGGAAAATCTCGAGCGCCTTACGTGTATAGTACGCCGACCCGTGCAGGTCGGACACGATCATCACTTTCATCGTTTGCCTCCCAAATCCTCTATCAGCGCGTTGACGATGGGTGCGTCGGCGGGCGCCCACTCGTCGGGATCGAGTTGATCGACGGATAGCCACCGCCCTTCCTCGTGTTCCAACAGTCGATACTCGGAGCGCATCTCGCATAGATACGTGTGCAACGTCACCACGAAGTCGGGGTAGGTGTGCCGTACCGTCATATAGGGGCGTATCACCTCGGCGGTAAGCCCCATCTCTTCCTTGAGTTCCCGCTCCAACGCTTGGGGATAGTTTTCCCCGCTCTCCACTTTGCCGCCCGCAAACTCGTACTTGTGCGCGACGTAAGGGTAACGGCTGTCCCCGCGGCGTGCGGCAAACACCCTGTTGTTCTCGACAAATATGGCTCCTACTACTTGCAATCGTTTCATAAACTCATTGTAGCACTTTTTGCAAGGCGTGGCAATTATTTGCGCAAAACACTTGTACCCTTATGCTCTTTCGTGCTATAATCAAATCACCTTGAGGCGAAGTGCAATTCTTCACCGGCGGTATAGTCCGCAAACACACCTTGGTGTGCCGAGTGGGTGCGATTCCCACACCGACGGTATAGTCCGGATGGCAAAGGGGGCGACGATCGTCGTCATATAGCCTGTTGACGTGCCGCTTCGAGGGAAGCGGCTTTTTTTATCGGAGGAAAGATATGAAACAACTTAAGTGTACAAGTTGCGGGGCGAGTTTACACGTCCAAGAGGGACAAAAGACGGTCAAATGCGAGTACTGCGGTGCGGAAAATCGCCTGGAAGAGCCTACCGTCATCAACGCCGAGACGGTCAACGTCTACGTGGGGTCGGAAGGGTTAGTCCTCAACCAAGCCGAGCATAGCGACGAGATCGCGGGAGGGGAAGAGCCGTCCCAAGAGGCGCAAGAGCAGACCGCCAAGCCGCCCAAATCCAAAGCCCGCACGCTCACCATCAAGATCGCCATTACCGCCGTCTTTGCGGCGATGTCCTTTGGATTGTATCTTTTGGGCAAGTTTTGCAAATTGCCTTTTCTGTTCCCCTCGTTTTTGGACTTGCAATTCAGCGAATTGCCCGCTCTGATCGTGGGTTACGCCTTGGGTCCCGTGTACGGGGCGGCGGTCATCGTGGTCAAGTGTTTGCTCAAGATGCCCATGACCTCGACCGGCTTCGTGGGGGAGTTGACCGATATCGTACTGGGGTTGTTGCTCGTGTTGCCCGCGTCCATACTGTACCGTTTCAAACGCAATCTCAAAGGCGCTATCTTGGGCGCACTGTTGGGTAGCTTTTTCATGATCGGCGGGGCGATCCTTCTCAATCGCTTCGTGTCCATTCCCTTCTATCTCAAGACCTTCTTTGATGGCAACTGGGATATTTTGTTGGGTATGCTCAAAGGACTGTTCCCCAAGATCAATCAACAAAACTTCTACCGCTACTACCTCTGGTGCAGCGTGTTGCCCTTCAATTTCTTGCGTTGCTTGGTCATGTGCTTGCTCACCTTCGGCGTTTACAAACGGCTGTCCAAGTTGATCCACCGCATCACCATGTAGCGATCGCTTGACGAAACGGGGCGGGGGTTATATAATAACCGCATGGAATTTTTATCAAAAAGCGTAAAGGATACCTATGAGATCGCAGCCAAGTTAGCGCAAGAGTTGACGGGCGGCGAGATCATCTTGTTGGACGGGGACTTGGGCGCGGGCAAAACCACCTTTGTCAAAGGGTTGGCTTTGGCGTTGGGCGTCAAAGACGTGGTGACCTCGCCCACCTTTACTCTTTTCAATCAATACGAGGGGACTAAGTTATCCCTTTACCACTTCGACCTCTATCGTTTGGAAGAGGGGGAAGCGGACGAGTTGGGTTTCGACGAGTATATCGGCGATCCCCAAGCGGTCACTTGTATCGAATGGAATCGCGATAAGCCATCGGGCAAAGTGATCCGCTTGCAAGCGCGTTACGTGGAGGGTGACCCCGAGGCGAGGGTGTACAGTTGGTGATATGAACGTACTGTTGATCGATACTTCCGCTCGCTTGGTAGCGGTACAAATATTGGGTGACAAACAAGTGCTTGCGGTGGACGAAGGTAAGACGGGTTCCACTTCGTCGCGCATTATGCCGACGATCGAAAGCGCGCTGTCCCAAGCGGGACTTTCGGTCAAGGACTTGGACGTGGTCGCTGCGATCTCGGGCCCCGGTAGTTTTACGGGACTTCGTATCGGCGTGTCGGTCGCCAACGGTTTGGCGTTCGGCTTGGGGTGCAAGCGCTTGCCCGTACCCCTTCTTGCCGCCATCCGAGAGGGTGCGCCCCTTGCGGCGATCCCTTCCCGCAACGGGTTCAGTTATACCTTAGGGGCGGAATATGCCGAACTGTCCGTCGAGGATGTGGCGGAGCAAGAGTCGGTAGGCACCCAAGGGAGCGGGGCAAAGATCGTGTTGTCCCAAGAGGAAGTCTTTGCTCGATGCGCTCGCTACGTCCTTTCCCACCTTGACGAGGCAAGCGAACGTCCTATCGAGCCGATGTACCTCAAAAAATGCCAAGCCGAGAGGGAAAGAGAGGGCAAAGCATGATCTCCTATCGTCCTGCGACCTTAGACGATCTGGGAATACTGTCCACGATCGAAAAGGCTTGTTTTGCCGACCCGTGGAACGACTTGATGCTCCAAGAGGAGCTATCCGTGCCGGGTAGCGTCTATACCCTCATGCTCGAAGACGAGGTCGTGGTGGGTTATTATTCTTACATGCACATTATCGACGAGGCGCATATACTGAATGTGGCGATCCTGCCTGCGTATCAAGGGCGGGGATTGGGCAAACAGATGATGCGCCATCTGATCGATACTCTGCCGTCAGACGTCAAAGGGGTCACCCTCGAGGTACGAGACGGCAACAAGCGCGCGATCGCATTGTACGAAGGGTGCGGTTTTGCGTTTGCGGGCAAACGGCCCGGGTATTATCTCAACAAGGAGGACGCGCGTATCTACTGGCTCAAAAAGGAGTAGTCGATGTTTTGCGTCCGTCAAGGACAAGGTCAGGAAGTATTATACTTGCATGGATGGGGTTGTTCGCACGAGGTTTTCGCCTCTTGTCGCAACCCCTCTTTTTGCGAAACGTTGCCCGACTTGTACGGGTTTGGCGAGACCCCCGCACCCACGCATCCCGTGGATCTGGACTATTACGTCGAGGGGGTCAAGCGACTGATGGATCGCTACTATATGCAAAACGTGGTCGTGGTCGCTCACTCGTTCGGCGCGCGCATAGCGGTACGTCTTGCCGCCACCTCTCCCCACGTAGTCGGGCTGGTATTGGTGGGCGCGGCGGGTATGAGACCCCGTCGGGGGGTTAAATACCTCGCTCGGGTAGCCCACGCCAAGCTCGCCAAACTCTTTCGCCTAAGACCCCCCGAAGGCAGCGAGGATTACCGTCGCCTGTCGGGTGCGATGAAGGGGACTTTCGTCAATATCGTACATACCTATCAAGAAAAGGAATTGAGCCGTGTCACCGTGCCCGTCCTTTTGGTGTGGGGCGCCGAGGACAAGGAGACCCCGCCCTATATGCTCAAACGGTTTGAAAAGGGGTTGCCCCTTTCCCGCACGGTATGGATGGAGCGTTGCGGGCACTTTTGTTTTGCTCAACAGCCCGATCGCTTTCGGCGGTTGGTCGCGACCTTCGTGGAGGAACTCCAATGACGGTAGGCTTTTATGTGGTCTTAGGCGTGGCGACGGTCGCGGGGCTCGTTCTCATCACGGGGAGCGTGTACCGCTTGCAGCGGGCAAGGTATCGGTTGCGCCCATTATCCAAAGGGCAGGTGGGTTTGTATCTTTTGATGCTCGGCTTAGTCGGGGCGCTGTGTGCGCTCGGACAATGGTTTTGTTTGCCCCTTTTGTGGATCTGTATCGGCATATTGCCGCCTCTCGTCATGGCGGTGATGACCTTGGCGCTCAAGCGGTTCCCTCGATTGACCGCACGCCCCGTTCGCTTGACTGTCGCCGCCGTCTTGACGTACGTTTGCTTGATGGTCACGCTTATGGCGCTCGGGCTGTTCGCCTGGTCTCCTTTGCTCGCTTCGGCTCCCCCCTTGCTCGTAAGAGCGATCGCCTTGCCCCTCGGTAGATGGGAAGAGCGGCACAACCGCCGCTTTGTGGCAAAAATGAAAGCCAAATTGGCAAGCTCGGGCGCGATCACCGTAGGGATCACCGGCTCGGCGGGCAAAACCACCGTCAAAAATCTGTTGACCGTCGTGCTTGGCGAGGGAGCGTATCCCAGTCACGGCAATTACAACACGCCGATGGGCTTGGCGTTGTCCATCAAGGAGATGCCACCGCACACTCGTTATTTCGTGGCGGAGATGGGAATCAGCCACCCCGGGGATATGCAAGCGCTTTTGGACGTGGTCCACCCCTACTTGGGGATATTGACCAACGTTTTGCCTCAGCACACTTTGACCGCGGGCGGGGTAGAGGAGATACTCGCTCATAAGCGGCAAATGCTGTTGGCGTCGAAGTTGGCGATCGCCCCCGTCGGATCGGACGTCGCAAGAGCGGCTCTAACCGTGGGCGAGGGCGGGGATTGGAGCGCCGAGGAGGTCGTTTTGCACCTCGATCACACCTCGTTCGTCGCCGTACACGAGGGACGTCGCTATCCCGTCACCCTTCCTCTCTTAGGTCGGGCGTGCGTATTGGACGCGCTGTTTGCGTTTGCGGCGGGCGTGACGTTGGGGGTAGAGCCTTCCCTTGCCGCCTCTCGTCTGTCCAAGGTAGAGCGGGTCCCCCATCGTATGCAGCTTACCCCCAATGACAGAGGGATCACCATTATCGACGACAGTTACAACCTCAATATCGAGGGCGCCAAGAGCGCGATGGAATACCTGTCGCTGTACTCGGGGCGCAAAGTCGTGACCGTGTCGGGTATCGCCGAAAGCGATCCGTCGCTTCGACTCAACGAGCGATTAGGGGAGATCGTCTCGGGTGCGGACGTAGTGATATTGGTAGGGGAACGCTATCGCGCTCCTTTGCTTCAAGGAATACGGCAGGGCACCCTCGTACACTTTGCCGAGGATACGCCCGCCACCGTCAAATTGTACCAAAAACTATTGCGGACGGGGGACGTATTGTTGATATTGGCGGATATGCCCAAATAGGAGTGATATGAAAAACGTAGTTTTGTTATATGGCGGCAGATCGTACGAACACGACGTCAGCGTGATCACGGCGATCGAGGTGGGACAATGGTGTCCCCAACAGTATCGGCTCTATCCCGTCTATATGCGGGATGGCGAGTGGTGGCTCGTCAAGGATTGGCAGCGCTTCGGGTCGTACACTTCGACCATCAAAGGGCGTAAAGTGCGCCTTGACGACGAGGGCTTGCACGTGGGGATCAAAACCGTCAAGGTGGATTGCGTGCTGCTATCGACCCACGGCGGGGAAGGAGAGGACGGCAGGTTGCAGTCGCTTCTGGAGTGGTGGGGCTTGCCGTACACTTCGTGCGACCCCCTCACCTCGGGGATATTGATGGACAAAGTATTCGCCAAATCGGTGCTCAAGGAGAGGGGTTTCGTCGTTGCGCCCGCGTATCCCGAATCAGCCCCTGTCTATCCCGTCATCGTCAAGCCCGCAAGGCTCGGCAGCAGCATCGGGGTTGGGGTCGCTCGCAACGAAGAGGAATACCGCCAAGCGTTGGCTAACGCCGAAGATTACGACAGATCGGTGCTGGTAGAACAGTTTTTGGAAGGGGCTGTCGAGTATAATTGCGCGATCCTTCGGGATGGCGATCAACTCCTCGTCAGCGAGATCGAGTGCCCGCGCCATACGGGGGATACTTATACGTTTGGACAAAAGTACCAAAAGGAATGCGAGCACGCCTTACCCGCTCCCATGGAAGACGGATTGCGGGAGGAGATCAAGCGCACGACCTCGTCCCTGTATACGGCGCTTCGTTGCAAAGGGGTGGTCAGGGTGGATTATCTCTATCACCAAGGGACGCTGTACGTCAACGAGGTCAATACCATCCCCGGGGCGTTGTCCTATCGATTGTTCGGCGCGGCGGGTGTTTCCATCGGCAAACTGTTGACGATACTTATCGAAAACGCGTCTTGCCAACCTCGTCCCAAGGTCAAGTACGGAGAGTTGTTGGACGATCTGATCGGCGCTTGGAAATAGCCGAGTCGCCCGTCACAGGCTTCGCCGTTATCCAAGTATGGGATATGAGATCGTGCGAAAAAGCGCCTTACATAATGCAAGGCGCTTTCTTTGTCTCAACAAAGATTACAGATCGACAGCCGTAGGTTCGGTAAGGTAGCGGCTCATCGTGTACAACACCCCGTCCTCGAGATAAAAAACCGTGTCCATAAAATACGTAAAGTTGACGGGAGTATGGTTGCGCACGTGATCGTAGATGTCGATATCGCAGTAACGATATAGCACGTAATAACCTGCGTTGGCGTTTTTGCTCGGCTTAAAGTTGTCCGCCGCTTCGCCGTCGTCCAAAAAGATGACGTTGACGGGGCGGGTCTTGGTGCGTTGGGCGATGGTGTCGGACAGGTTGCCCACGTCGATCATCGAAAAGCCCCCGTTCAACTCCGCCATCACCCCGTTGCAGGTCTCGAAATAGGTCTTGACCGAGGTGGTGCTTTGTCGTCTTTTGGATGACTTGACCGCACTTGCGATGGAAATGCCCGCGACCGACGACAAAATACCCAAGATGGCGATGACGACCACCAACTCGACTAAGGTAAACGCTAATTTGTTCGCAAGCATTCGTTTCATAGCACAAAGTATAGCACTTTTTTGACCTCAAGTCAATAGGTAGGTATAGACCGCCGCTCTTTCGTCCAAAATGATGGGCGATGAAAAGGCGCAATTGGTACAAGTGGATAGTGGTAGCGGTGGCGGTCGCTTTGGTCACGTTGGCGGCGGTGTTATCCCGCCCCGCGGGCGATCTTGCTTCGACCGATCCCGCCTTTTCCGCCGAGGCTTCCGAAACGGAAGCGGCGGTTGACGCGCCGCCTTGGCGTAAAGTAGAGAGAGGGGACGGCAAGTCAGTCGACGAGTTGTTTTCTCATTCCACCGCCTATCACGACGAGCATATCGACTACGGAATGCTCGTTGACAAGTGCGTTTATTTCGACAGCCCCTCGGTGTTTCTTCCTTGGGACGAGTGGCTGTATTTGATCCACCAAGTGGTAATGTCTTCTCCGGGCGCGCTCAAAAAGACACAAGTGCAAAACACGTATATTCTCGTGCAAAACGGCACTTTATACCTCAAAATCGACGCAAACTACCATATCGACAACAAGTTTTTGAGGCTGTTTGTCAACGGCAGGGATACCGTTTTCGTGACGGTCAACGTCTCGCTTGTTTACGACCGGACCGCAGGCTCGTTTGCAGTAGGCGGGGTGTCCTGTTCCTCTCCCGCCATGTCGGACGCTTCGCTTAAGACGGCGTTCCGTTTGCTCACCAAGCACTCCGATTATCAATCTTTGGCGGCAACGTATTTGGACGTTTTGGTCCACGTGGGCGCCGTCGGCGATCCTTCGGGAAACAATCCCGTCACCGAAGACGGCGTAAGTTTGATTCTTAATACACATTAACCATTTTACCCCTTGCAAATTGCGCGCATTCGTGCTATTATGTAAAATATAATGCGCATATGCGAGGTGTATTATGACAAGAAGTAGGACCGCAATTTGGATTACCTTGTTGACTGCCGTCGTTCTGGCTTTGGTCGGATTGGCTTGCACGACTTCTTTTGCCGCTTCGGCGGAAGAGGAAGTCCTGACCATGGACGCTACGCTTTATTGGTATCACGACGCCATGGACAACGTCGTTATATCTCCCAGGCTTTGGACTCGCCCGAGTGCCGACGCCGAGTGGACGATCGTCGAGCTTGACGACGTGGACGCCTATCTTCGCTACGTCTCTTCGGACGGCACCACGGCACAGGTCGCGCCCACCCAATTCGGCAATTACACCGTGCAGATCGTGTTGGGCGACAATGCGGCGCTCTATCGCTCCCTTTCCGGCACGACCTTGGGTCCGGGGTCGGTCGTATTCGAGCGGCAGTATCGACTACTTCCCGAACAGCTCTCCATCGTGTTCGCTCCCCAAAACAACGTCGTGCAGGGGCAGTACAGTTATAGCAGGATCCTCAACGAAACCTTGGTCCTTCGCGCAGGGCAACCCTTGGAGCGCGACGTCGACTATTCGGTATCCGTGTCCAAAGGCGGGGTAGCGGTCACCTCGATCGCGGACGCGGGCGAATACACCGTGGCTGTCACTTTGCTGTCTCCCGTGGGTACCTACTCCGCAGGAGAGCGCTTCGAGTCCGTCTTTTTGGTCAAGACCAATTTGGACGGGTTGATCGCCGTGGATTCCACCGTTCGCTACGAGGGTATGTTCTACGATCCCACCCGTGGGGACGCTGTCGCATATTACACCCCCACCTTTAGCGGCACGCTCGTTTCCTCTTATGAGGATAGTTATTCGGTCACCTATTTGACCGAGGACGGGCAAGTGCTCCTTTCCGCGCCCACTTTCGCCGGTACTTTTGTCGCTCGCGTCACCCTTACTTCCGCCATCGACCCGCTCGGCTTGTCCGTCGGCGATTACGTGGATTGTTATTACACTATTTTGCCCCTTCCTTATACCGTTACTTTCCGCACGACCGCGGGCAATCACGAAGGCTCGGACAAGTTCGATTTGTACTATTCCCCCGAGGGGATCGGCGTGCTTGCTCCCGTGGTCTCCAACGGCAACGATACTTTGGACGCGGGCTATCTCGCTACCTCTTACTACAAGTGGAACGAGTCTATCCGCTCTTGGCAAGCCATGCCGCTTAGCGAACTCGGCGCAAAAGGCAACGTCATTTCCTCGGTCGGGTTGTATCGCGTGCTGTTCGAGTTGGACTATACCGCGGACGGCGGCACTTCGCTCGCGGGCAACGCTTGGTTCCCGGGCGCCAACGGCTTTGCCATCACCCAAGACAACAATATCTTGACCTGCTATTTCGAGGTCAAGAGCAATTACACGGTATCGGGATTTAGTTCTTCGTACGTCTACACCGGCGAGGTCTTGACAGAGGGGCAACTCAATCCCGTCGTCATGAGCCGCGGCTCCAACGGTAGGGGCTATTTCGAGGTGGCGTACTATTTGGACGGCGCTCCCGTCTCCCGCGATCAAGTGGGTTTGGAGAGCGGCCGTTACGAGGGCGTCATCACTTTTGACGAATGGATCTTAGACGGGGACGTGCCCTATACCGTCACCCAAGCGGGGGAGCAATATCACTTTTGGTTCGACGTCTTGCCCAAGACTTTCGTTATCCGTTCGAGCGATACGTTCAGCCACGAGGCGTTTGAACAAAACTTGCTCGACTTGCTTTGTTTGTCCGATCTCCATCACGTTAGCCTCGACTACTTGTCCTATCACGACGGCTACTACGACGTGGTAAGCAAAGGCGACTTCTTTACCCAAGTCGGTTTTTATCGACTGGACGTCACCGTGTCCCAAGGACGCTACGACGGTTACGTTTTCTCTTTTGATTTTGTCAATCGCGCCGCTTCTTCGCTCAAACAGATCGGCGTTTCTTTCGACAATACGACCAACACCGTCATTCCCTACACGGGTATGCCCGTCGTGGCGGACTTCGACTTCGGCGATATGCCCGATACCACCCGTTTGAGTATCCTGTACGAGCAAAAAGATGGGGAAGACTGGGCGTACTGCGACTATCCCGTCCTGCCCGGCGACTACCGCGTGAGAGTGCACTTCAACGAGGCGTGTCCCTATTTCGACGTGGATAACGGCGCCGAATATACCGTCGCCTTTACCATCAAAGCCTTGTCCTTCTCGGTCGAGTTCGAAGTGGACGGCACGGACGACGTGTACGACGGCAACGTCAAATCGTATCGGGCGACCTATTACGCCGATTCCCGCCCCATGCTTTCTTCCGAGGTGGAGATGATGGGCGTCAAGGTGTTGTACGCTCGCGCTACCGACGATCCCGAGGACTTGGTGTTCGACCCCTCGGCTCGTCCCTTGGAAGCGGGCGGCTACTACTTTGCGGTCACGTTCGACGACGATATGCGCATGTTCGGTCTGACCGCTTATACCGGCAGCGAATACACCTACGCCAACTTGATCGGTCATGCGGTGTTCAGCCGTCAGATCACGGTGCAAAGACTGCAACTCGCCGCTTTGGTGGATCTGCCCTCGGGCTACGGCGGACTGTACACCAAAGGGCAATCGTTGGTGCCTTCGTATACTTTTTACAAATACAACGGCAGCGATCTTTCCGATCCCGCCGAGATAGCGAAATTGGAAAAGGTGGAGTGGGTCAACGCTTCCTACTACGATGTGCAATATCGTCGCGGCGAGTTGGGCGGCACCGGCTTCGGCAACGATTGGATCGATCCCTCTCTCAGCGGGACGTACCCCACCGAGACGGGCAATTATCAATACATCATCGCTCTCCACTTGGAGCACGGCGGTAATTTGTACGTCGCCAAAGTCGCTACACCCTCGCAAGGGGAGTCCTTGGCGGTCGACCTGGATATGGTGGGCGGCAAATACGGCTTTGATCGTCCCTCCGTGTCGGGCGTGTACCCCATCAATCCCCGTCCCATTTCGGTCGTGGCGGGCGCGTTGCAAGGCAATATTTATTACGGGCAAGCCGCCAAAGTCTCGGTCGGCGATCTCAGTTGGACGACGTTGGATCAAGAGGGCGATCCGATCCCCTTTGACGAGAGCGATCTGGACGATTACGTCACTCTGTCCTATTTCGAGCGTTCGGGCTCGTCCATCGTGTTGGGCGGGGACGATCTGTTTACTGCCGGCGGACTGTTCGCTTCGGGCGGGGAGTACACTTTGCGTATCGCTTTCCGCGCGCCTGTCGACGCCGCCGAGACGTTGGAGTACAGCCGTTATACCTTAACGGGCGGTCACGATGTGGAAGATCTGCCTCTTGCGGGATTTTTGCAAGCGGGTTGCTATACCGATCAACCTTTCCGCGTGCGTAGCGCCGAGGGGTTGCGCGCCGTGTTCGAGCCCAATTTCAATTCCTATTGCTTCGACGGTCTTGCCAAAGATTTCAACGTTCGTTTCGTCACCGAAGGCGAGGTGGACGTGTCCGACGCATTAGCGGGCAAATACAAAGTCATCTACAAAAACCTTTTGTCGGGTATCGACCTCTCGGGCGACGTCAAACCCACCCAAGTGGGTACGTACAGCGTGCGCGTCGAGTTTTTGGAAGACGTCTTCCGCTACCAAGCCGCCCAACGCCAAGGCGTGTACGTAGGCTACGGCGAGGACAAGCCCTATATCGTTTACGGCGGCACGGTGACCTACGAGTACGCCATCTCTCAACCCGCGTTTTTGGCTTGGGAATGGGTCGCTCCCACGGGAGACGTTCGGACTGCCGGCACCGCTTCTTCGTCCGATTACGACAGATATCCGTTTGACGGGGAGTCCAAAGGCTACGGCTTGCGTTTCTTCGTCAACGACGTCAACAAAGTCAGCGTCAACTTGATGCTGCACACCGATTACGAGATCAACTACTACGTCCGCGAGTCGTCGGGCCGCTACACTCTTTTGACGGGCGCTCCCTCTCAAGTGGGCGAGTACGTCGTGGAACTGGTCTTTTTGACCGAATTGGACGATTATCGCGTGGGCGACGAGGGCAACGTCAAGATCGTTGCTTACACCTATGCCGATACGCAAGACGACTGCTTCGGCCGCAGTTTGGTCGGCAACGGGGGAGACCTCGTCAACAACTTGGCGCTGGAGTACCGCTATTTGCAAGTGGCGATCGACAAAGCCACGGTCACGGTGGAAGGCTTGAGCGTACTTGACAAGATCTTCGACAACGACGACAAGGCGACCACCTCGGGCAGTATGAGCCCCGTGGCAAAGACGGGCGCTTTGACCTCGCAAGCCCGAGCGGATTTCGCGCTTATCATCGACGCGGTGTCTTTTGCCGCCTTCGACGGGGTAGGCGTGGGCGAGCACCGGGTCAAGTTGTCGATCCAATGGGGAGACAAACGGGTGATACTCCCGCACGCTTCGTTGACTTCGGACGGCGTGGCGTTCCTCTTGGGGCAACTATCCGAGGATGACAAACCCTCCTGGAAAGAAGCGGTCGTTCGCCTTGACGAAAGTTACGTCTTCGTGTGGCAGGATCTCAAAGGCAACGTCAAGCCCCGCACCCTTTCTTTGATCGCCGACGACTACACCCGTACTTATGATCCCTACTTTGTGGACGGGGACTTTTTGACCTATCACGTCTCTGACGAGGACTTTGCGTTCCTTTCGTCTCTTAGCGTGGCGGGGATCACCAACGGCAAATTGACCGACTATTTCGTCGGGCACTTGGTGAGGGAAGACAGCGACAACTTCAACGTCAAAGAGGACGGCTACGCCATCGGTTTCAGTTCGGATTGGGCGTGGATCGACAATACCCTCACTTTGTCGGACGGGACGACGACCACTTTGGACGAGCAGTTGGAGTACACCATCACCTCCGCCAAATACTACATACTCCGCAAGGAGATCACCATCGGCACCGACGGAGACGTCACCCGCTATTACGACCAAGCCGAGGCGCCCATTCCCGTGGTCGTATTGAGCGGCAAGTTGCTCGCCGGCGACCGCATTATGGCGGAAGGGGAGTTTGCCGCCACCCGTCAAAGCGAACGGACGTTGGACGACGTGGGTCGCTACGCCATCGACTTTAGCGCGGTGCGCATTTACAACGGGTTGAGCGACCGTACCGACAACTACAAGATTGAATATACGCCCGCTTATTACGTCATCGCGGCGCGTACCGTTACCATTCGTCCCGATATCGAGACCAACGTGGATAGACAAAACTACACGGTGGAAGATTGGCGCTCCTTCGCTCCCACTCCGCTTGTCAAGATCTACAACGACGGCGCCGCCGAGATCAATTTCGACCCTTCTGTCGTGGGCGCTCACGTCGAGGGCAACTTTACGTTGACCCCCCGCATGGTGACGTCCGAGCGTATTTATCGTTCGTTTGCCGTGGGCTCGGGCGGGCTTCGCTTGGTCGACCAAGACGGCAGGGACGTTACTCACAATTTCAACGTGTTGCCTTTGACCAACTGCATCTACAACGTGCGCAAATACGTGGTGCGTTTGTCGGTGGGCGCAGGGTACGAAAAGACCTACGGCTCGCCCGATCCGTTGATGACTTTGACCGAGATCGGCAACAGTTTGAGGTCGCTGGGCTTCGTGTTGTCCGAGGATTCCACCGCTTCGCGCGAGGCGGGCGAGGACGTCAAGTTCGATTCGGACGGCAACGTGTTGGGATACGATATCCTTCCCACCAACCAAGGGACGATCAAGATACTCAAGCCCAATCCCGACGGAGACGACGAGGACGTGACCCAATACTGCTACGTGGAAGTGGAAAACACCACGTACGAAAATATGTCCCTCATCAAGTATCAACTCGTCATCAAGCCTTTGCCCGTCACCGTGACCGTGAGAGAGGAGTCCATCAACCGTTCTTCCCGCGCCATTTTGCCCAGCATCGTGTTCTATGACGAGGGCGGCAACGCGGTCAGTACCGCTATCACGTCCACCATGAAGTCGAGATTCGGCATGAGCGAAGAGCAGACCATCGTGGAAGGGGACAACGTGATCACCCCCGTGCTTCTTAACGAAAGCGATCCCAACTTTGTCTTTACCACCGTGCCCGGCGTGTTACACGTGGTCTATCCCGAAAACCACGTTACCGTGTCTGTGATCGACGTGGACGACGATCTTACCGCCGCCAACCAATACGCTTTCGTGGGCGGACGGCTGTTCAAGACGTTGCAACTCTATCAAGCCAAGACGGACAACGGCAAAGACCCCACCAAGTCGGTACAGACTTTGCTGCCCACCACCGACGTCACCGTCAATCACAACGTCTACGTCGTAGCGGTGCGCCGAGACGGCAGCTTCGTGTTGCTCGATCCCGAGATGACCGAGGACGGATTGCTCGTCAGCGACACCCAATTCTACTATATCATGGTAGCCGAAGTGCAGACCTGGCCCTATTACGTCATCGCGGGCGTGGTCGTTCTGGCGCTTATCGCCGTGCTTGCTTTGGTGTTGCGCGCCAAAAAGCGTATAAAGATAAGAGGCAAAAAGCAAAAGGAACCCAAGGCGCCCAAGCAACCCAAAGAGAAAGCGCCCAAGGAGCCCAAACAACCCAAGGAACGCAAGGTCAAACCGCTCCGAGCCACCCCCGTGGAAGAGCGTGAGCAACCGGTGACGGAAGCGGAGGAGCAAACCGAAGAGGTCCTGCCGACCGAATCGTCGAGCGAGTCTCTCCCCGAGGAGACCGCAGCGCCTTCTGCCGAACAAGCGGAAGCCCTCTCTCCCGTCGAGCCCACAGCCCAACCCGATCCGGTGCGACCCGCCGGGCCGCAAAGCGTATCGGTCACCCCGTCCGACGACGAGGAGATCGTGATCGCGTCCGCAAGCCGTTTCGACGAGGACGTCAAGCCCGTCGAGTCGGTGTCCCAACCCCAATCGTCCTATCCCGCTTCGGACGATGAGATCGTAGTCGCGTCTTCCCGCCGTCGCTTTGACGACGAGGACGATACGCAAGAATAATAGGAGGCAACTATGAAAAAACTGATCGTTTGCTTACTCGTATTGGTCATGGCTCTCACTCCCGTCGTGTTGGCGGGGTGCAAAAAAGCCGACTCTTCCGTCCCATCCGGTGCCAACGTCGGTGACGATACCGATCCGACGACGGGCGGATTTGTCGATCCGCGCACCCAAAAGGCTACGACCGATCCCGATTATTATCAACTGTTCGATACTATTCCCGAGTATTATACTCCCAAAGGTTTGGTCGATTTGGATTGTCAATACTTCGATCGCGACGAGTATTTGGATACCTATCTCCAATACATGCGCGCCGAGGAGTATCGCGATTACAGCGAGGTGGACTTTGATTACGACTATCACACTTACCTCAACGATCAAGGTCTGTTTTGGGCGTATGCCGATGAGGACGGCACGCCTCGCATGGTCGCCGACCGCGATCACGAGCAAGTCGATCAACTGCTCCAAGACGGAGTGATCGACCCTGCCAAACCCACCATCGTATTTATCCACGGTATCCAAATGGGGTCTTACGATCGCAACGTCATCTTTACCGAGGCGGCGATCACCGCTCCCGACGTGTTGTCCCCTTCCGATCCGTTGTACAGCGATTACGTCGACGAGGCGTACAACATGGTGCAAACCAACACCTTGTACTATCGCAACGGGTTCAACGTGCTCAACTTCGTCTACAATCGCTTTTCGGACGAGGGCGCGATCGACGGCTATTTGCGGGATAAAGACGGCGAGTTGTTTTTGGACGAGAGCGGCAATCCCGTGCCCCAAATGTTTATGGCAAATCGTACGATCGAATCCAAGGTATGGTCGACCGACGGGGTCGGCGGGGTGCGCTATCGCTTGCCCAGCGGTCTGTACAGCGACGGCACCAACGAGTCGGGTACGCCCGTGGACGGCGCCGAGCGCTTCGACGATCCCGAACACGCCATCGATTTTACGGTGGCGGAGTATCTTTGCGGCGAATGGATCCGCTGCGTTAAGCGTTTGGAGAACAAAGGCGTCGCCCTCTCCGACAAAGGCGTGCGCTTTGCGGGTCACAGCATGGGGTGCGAAGTGACGACCGTCGGCACTTATCTTTTGACCGAATTGGTGAGAGTCGGGCAGATCGACAAGTCCTACCTCCCCGAGAGAGTGTGTATGTTGGACGGCTATATGGGCTTTTATGCGGGCGAAAAGTTTGACGCTTATGCGACCGATATGGGCGCGTCGATCATTCAAATGACCAGCACCGTCAACTGCCACGTCGCTTGGACGGGCAAATTGATGGAGAGAGGCGCCATCGCTTCTATGATGTGCGCCGCCGTTCGTCAGATCGTGGCAAACGACATTGCGTACGAATACTACATCGACGGCACGCCCACTTCGATGGTGTCTACCGTCGGCAACACCATGCGCACTTTGCTGTTTTCGATGGTGGCGGTCGTCAAGTACACCGGCCACTTCCGCAACACTCACAACTCGGTGCGCTCGGTCTATTGCAGTAGCCAAGTTTGCCCCGTGCCCGACCTCGTGGATCAAGACGGCAACGTGATCGGCAAAGCCATCTCCGCAGCCAGTACGACCGCCGAGATCAAAGCCGCGCACGGCAAGATCTTCGTGATGACCGAGGGCGCGTCCACCGGCTCCGCTATCGACGACAAATATCAGTTGGAGAGCATGACCCAAGCGGGTCAATATCAGCGTCCCATGGGTACCGAGATCCCCTACGTCGATCCCGCCGACCTATTGGAAGACGAAGACGAAGAGTAACTTGTTAAGACCTAAAAAACGCTTCCGTTGATTTGGCGGAAGCGTTTTTTGTTTGCGCGTGTGCGCGCAGTCGTGCGCGTAATATAGTTAGGGGTTGACGCTCAATACCGTACCGTCGGTGGGGTCGATCAACACCGAGTAGTAGTCGGTGGGGGAGTGGATAAAGGCGACGTACCAGTAGTAGGGGCTGTCGGGGGTGGACGCGTCGTTGATAAAGCGCACGTAGATCTCCCTGTCGTGATCGTCCGCTTCCAATTTGGCGGCTAAGGTCTTTTGGGCGATCTGTTTGGCGTCGTTTGCGCCGATGGCGTCTTTGAGTAGGTCGGTCAATTCAAATTGCTCGCTGTGGTCGCCCCACTTGAGGGTCACCGTTTGCGGCGTTCCGATACTCGCCATCGAGGGGATCGCCCCCTCGTAGGACGCGCCGAAGTTGTCCTTTTGTAATTCGCCGTCCACGCTTCCCGTACTGCCCGTGAGGGTATAGGTGTAGGTGTCGTTGTACAGATCCACGTGCAAAGGCACCACCGACAAAGTGGCAAAGTCTTTGACGTCGGTCACTTTGCCGTCCGCGACGAACAGGCTTTCGCTCCGTCCCGAAGACAGCGAGACGCGGAAGTTGGACGAGGACGAAGTGTAGAGGGTCTGTTGCATATAACTGATGGGTTCCGCTTGTTGTGGGGTGTCTTTGCCGCATGCGGCAAGCGCCAGCGTGAGGGTGAGTAAAACGAAGATGACAAATACTTTTTTCATAGTTTCTCCTTTCTCTTTTGCCATACTGTATGCGTACAAGCCCCTCGCTATACCAGCGCCTATCAAAATTACAAAAAACCGCTTAAAATGAATTGCGAAATAAAGAGACTTGCAATATAATATAGACTAAGGGAGTTTGGGCCTATTGTATAACAATAGCGACTCCCGCTTGGAGGTTTGTCATGGACAATTTGGATAGACTCAATAGACAACAGGCGCTCCTTGCGGACAGCACCAAAGAGATCCGCAAGATAGTGGACTCGTTGGTCGACGAAATGTCTTTCGTGCAAAAGGACGCTTTTTTGACGGGCACCAGCCGTTTGGACGGAGAGCCGATCCCCGGCGAAGGTGTTTTGACGGGTACTGCTACCGTGGACGGCAACGAGATCGTCGTCGTCGCCCAAAACGCCAAAGCGCTGGGCGGTAGTTTCGGCGCGGCGTCCGCTCGCAAGATACTCAACGCCCTCTCTCTTGCCGCCAAAGGCAACTTGCCTTTGCTCGCTATCTTGGATAGCACGGGCGCAAGGGTAGGCGAAGGCGTGGCGATGTTGGAAGGCTACGGCGCCGTCCTCAAGGGGATCGCCGATCTGTCCCGCCAAGTGGTGACCGTGGCGTATATCCGCGGGCAAGCGGCGGGCGTGACCCGTATGTTCGCGTCCCTTTGCACCTATCAACTTTCTCTCAAAGACGCGGTGGCGTCGGTCAATGCGCCCGCCGTCGCCGAGGCGAAGTTTTCGCTCGCCAAGGACGCGCTGACCGGGATCGGCAACGCCATAGGCGGCTCTATCGACTTTGTGGTCAAGGACGATCGCCACGCGGGCAATTTGTTGGTGGCGCTACTGGGACACGCCTACGGGCAGAGGGAAAGCGAAGACGATCCCAACCGCGAGGCGCCCGCACTCTCACTGGATTCCTCGGCGGAAGATTGGATCTCCGCTATCGTGGACGACGAGTATTACGAGGAATACCAAGCCAAGTGCGCCCCCTCGATCAAGTGCGTGATGGGTTCGGTCAACGGCTCGCCCGTAGCGCTTGCCGTGTGCGACGCCAAAGTCAGCAAGACCTTGGACGCCGCCGCTTTGTCTAAATTGGCTCGTTTCGTTGTCATCAACGGCGCGAGCGGTATTCCGTTCGTGTCGGTAGTCAACTGTGAGGGGCTGGAAGATAAGGACCAAAACGCTTTGTCTCTTGCCGTCGCCGATTACGTGTGGCAGATCTCTTCGGGTGATTTCCCCAAGATCGCCGTGGTGCTCAACGCCTATGGCAGCGCTTACGCCACTTTGTGCAGCAAGGGGATCGGATTCGACTATACCGTGGGCGTCGCGGGCGGCAAAGTCGGCGCGATGGCGCCCTCGTCCGCCATTCACTTGGTCTATCGCGATCTGCTCGCCCAAAAGGGCAACACCCCCGAGGTGAGAGCGCAACTCGAAAACTTATACGCCGAGCAAAACTGCGATATCCTTACGGCGGCTCGGGACGGGTATTTGGACGAAGTGATCGATCCCGCCACCGTGCGCCCCTACGTCGCCAACGCGCTGTTGGTGTGCTAAGGAGGGGATATGAACGCATTACTTAGCGCCAATCCATATATCCAGTCCAGCGGTATCGTGACGGTCTATCTGTTGTTGATCGTCTTTGCGGTACTCGGCATACTGGTCGTGATACTGACCTTGGGGCAAAAAGGGCTTAACGGTTTGACGAAGTGCAAAGACAAGCTCAAAGCCAAGAGGGAAGCGCGCAAACAAAGCAAACAGGCTACTCCTCCTATCGAGGATGCGCCCATCGCCATCGAAGAGGGCATTTCGCCCGAAGTGGTGGCGGCCATTATGGCGGCTGTCAACTGTTGTATGGAACAGTCCGCCCCCGGCAAAAAAGCCGATTTTATCGTGAGAAAGATAGCAAGGAGATAACATTATGCGTACATTCAACGTCAAAGTCAACGGTACCAGTTACACCGTCGAAGTGGAAGAAGTGGGTGCAAGCACCCAACCCGTCGCCGCACCCGAGGCGGCTCCCCAAGCCCCCAAAGCGGTCGAAGCGCCCAAACCTCAACTTACGGGCGGCACCCAAGTGGTGGCTCCCATGCCCGGGCTCGTGATCTCTCTCAAAGTGGCGGACGGCACGGCGGTCAAAAAGGATCAACCCGTGTTGGTGTTGGAAGCCATGAAGATGGAAAACGATATCGTCGCGCCTTGTGACGGCGTGATCAGCTACGCCGTGCAAAAGGGCGCCAACGTGGATACCGGCGCCGTCTTGGCTGTGATCAAATAAGGAGAGCGTATGGCAAGTTACCTACTTGGTGCCAACCAATGGGTGGACAGTCTCCGCAACCTGTGGCAGTCCACGGGCTTGACGGGGATCGGTACGGGCGGCTTTTGGCTCAATATCGTGATGATGCTCATCGCGTGCGTTTTGATGTATCTCGCGATCGTCAAAAAGTTCGAGCCCATGCTGCTGTTGCCCATTGCGTTCGGTATGTTTTTGATCAATATCCCGGGTGCTTATCAGCAACTGTACGGCACCAAAGGATTTGAGATCACCGACCCCGCGGGCGCGGTCGTGGCGAGCGAAACGTTGCAAAACCTCATCGCCAATTTCGACTTCCTTACCGCCGATATGTTTAACGGTTTGTCCGAGACCGAGACCATGCACGTTTTGCAAGAGGCGTTCGCCACCCACTACGGCGTCGCGGTGGACGCGATCGGCGTGGTCAGCAAGGTGGTCTCCGACCAAGGTCTGTTCTACTTCTTGTACAAAGGGGTAGAGTGGGTCATATTCCCGCCGCTCATCTTCTTGGGTATCGGCGCCATGACCGATTTCGGTCCCCTTATCGCCAACCCCAAGAGCCTGCTTTTGGGCGCTGCCGCGCAAGTGGGCATCATCGTGGCGTTCTTCCTGTCGGTGCTGTTCGGCTTTACCCCGCAAGAGGCGGCGAGTATCGGTATCATCGGCGGGGCGGACGGTCCCACGGCGATCTATCTTACCAGCAAATTGGCGCCCGATATGGTGGCGACCATAGCCATCGCGGCGTACAGTTATATGGCGCTTATCCCAGTCATTCAACCGCCTATCATGCGGTTGTTGACCACCAAAAAGGAAAGGATGATCCGCATGGAGCAGTTGCGTACCGTCTCCAAGACCGAAAAGATCATTTTCCCCATCGTCGTCACCGCTCTTGTGGGCATCTTGCTCCCCTCGGCGTTACCTTTGTTGGGTATGCTGATGCTCGGTAACTTGATGAAAGAGTCGGGCGTGGTGCCTCGTCTTACCAAGACCGCCAGCAACGAACTCATCAATATCATCACCATCATGTTGGGCGTGGTCGTGGGTAGCAAAGCCTATGCGGGCACCTTCCTTACCCTCTCCACCCTCAAAGTGATCGTGTTGGGCGTGATCGCATTCGCCTTCGGCACCGCGGGCGGCGTGCTACTCGGCAAGTTGATGTGCAAACTGACCAAGGGCAAGATCAATCCCCTTATCGGCGCCGCGGGCGTGTCCGCCGTGCCTATGGCGGCAAGGGTGGCGCAAGACGTGGGCGCCAAGGAAGACCCCCAAAACTATCTGCTCATGCACGCCATGGGTCCCAACGTCGCGGGCGTTATCGGCTCGGCGGTGGCGGCGGGCGTGCTGTTGGCTATCTTTGGATAACGAGGTGAATTATGGACAAACTCAATATTACCGAAACTATATTGCGTGACGCGCACCAATCGCAAGCGGCGACCCGTATGCGTTTGGAAGAGATGCTTCCCGCGTGCGAGCTCTTGGACAAAGTGGGCTTTTACAGCATGGAAGTGTGGGGCGGCGCCACGTTTGACAGCTGTCTGCGCTTTTTGGACGAGGATCCGTGGGAAAGACTGCGCGCTCTGCGCAAGGCGTTGCCGCATACCAAGTTGCAAATGCTGTTCCGCGGACAAAACATCTTGGGTTACAAGCACTACGCCGATGACGTGGTGGACTTCTTCGTCAAAAAGAGTTTGGAAAACGGGATCGACATCATCCGTATTTTCGACGCTCTCAACGACCCCCGCAACTTGGAAGCCGCGATCAAAGCGACCAAAAAGTACGGCGGCATCTGTGAAGTTGCCCTCTCATACACCACCAGCCCCGTGCATACTCGGGAGTACTTCGTCAAATTGGCGAAGGAGATCGAAGGCATGGGCGCGGACACCATTTGTATCAAGGACATGGCGAACTTGTTGTTGCCCTACGAGGCGTACGAACTCGTCAAAGCCCTCAAAGCCGAACTCAAGATCCCCGTACACCTTCACACCCACGACACCTGCGGGACGGGCGCTATGACCAATCTGATGGCGGTGCAAGCGGGCGTGGATATCGTGGATACCGCTTTGAGTCCCTTGGCCGGCGGCACCTCCCAACCCGCCACCGAATCTTTGGTCGCCACCCTCAAAGGCACCGAGCGTGACACCGGGTTGGATCTGGATACGTTGTCCGAAGCGGCGGCGCATTTCCGCAAGGTGGCGGATCGCCTCAAAGCGGACGGATTTCTCAATCCCAAAGTGTTGGGTATCAACGTCAACGCTTTGCGTTACCAAGTGCCCGGCGGTATGCTAAGCAATTTGCTCAACCAACTCAAAGAAGCCAAAGCCGAGGACAAGTACTTGGCGGTGTTGGAAGAGGTGCCCAGAGTGCGCGCCGACTTGGGTTATCCCCCTCTTGTGACGCCTACTTCTCAGATCGTGGGTACCCAAGCGGTGATGAACGTACTGTTCGGTCGTTATACCCGCGTGACCAAGGAGACCAAAGGTCTGCTCAAAGGGGAGTACGGTCGCCTGCCCGCCGAGCCCAATCCCGAGATCGTGGAACTGGTGCTCAAAGGGGAGCCTCGCATCACCTGTCGCCCCGCCGATTTGCTCACCCCCGAATTGGATAAGTATCGCGCCGAGATCGCCGAGTATATCGAGCAGGAAGAGGACGTGTTGTCTTACGCCCTGTTCCCCCAAGTGGCGCTCAAGTTTTTCCAAAAGCGCAAGGCGAAAAAATACGGGGTAGACGTGACCCATCAAGACAAAGACAACCCCGTGCATCCCGTATAAGGACGCGACCCGAGCGAGATAGACTACGACCGAGATCGACTATATCGCTTACCGATCAACGAATAATCGTTATAGATAGGCTCGCAGCACAGCGAGCCTTTTTGTATGCACCTTTTTTCGTCTCTACTATTGCTTTTGCAATCGGCTAAAAAACAGTTGACAAGCATATCGACTTGGGGTATAATCCAAGGTGTAAAGGGCAAAACCTTTACAGTGTAGAGATATGACCTTATCCGATCGCGTAGCCATCAGCGAGTTACTCGCCGAATACGGTGCTCTGCTGACCGACAAACAGCGGGATATGCTGTCTATGTACTGCGAGATGGATCTCTCTTTGTCCGAGATCGCAACCGAGTACCAAGTCAGCCGCCAAGCGGTCAGGGACAGTATGCAGCGTGCGATCGCCTCACTGGAAGAGTACGAATCCAAATTGGGCTACGTTCGTTTGCGGTCGGAGATAAGCGCTTTGTTGACCAAGGTCGACGAGAGCAACTGGAAGGACGCTATCGCCGAGATAGCGAGCAAATTGGAGGTGTGATATGGCTTTTGACAGTTTGAGTGAAAAACTGAATCATATCTTTTCCAAACTCAAAAACAAGGGCGCGTTGACCGAGTTGGAGATCAAGCAAGCCATGCGGGAGATCCGTATCGCTCTCTTGGGCGCCGACGTCAATATCAACGTCGTCAAGGACTTTATCGCCAAAGTCAGCGAAAAGGCTTTGGGTGAGGAAATACTCAAATCCTTGACGCCTGCGCAGCAGGTCGTCAAGATCGTCAACGAAGAGTTGACGGC
>CADBTQ010000066.1 GCA_902797685.1 uncultured Eubacteriales bacterium
CACCAAACCCGCGACCAACGCTTCCTTGGCTTCCTCACGGCTTAATCCCGCGACTCTTTCCAATTCCTCGTCGATGCGCAAGCTCTTTTCGCGCACCTCGGTATCCATCTTGATCACGGCTTGTTCCTTGGCGGCGATCTGCGACTTCAGCCCTTCCAACTCTTGGCTGCGTTTGTCCAACAGCTCTTCCTTTTTGTTGAGTTGGGTATCGCGTTCGTCCAAACGGCGTTGTTGACGATTGGATTCCTCGCGGAACTCCCGCTTGTCTTTTTCCAATTCCCCACGCAGTCTGTGTTGTTCTTCCTTAGCTTCCAGCAAAGCCTCTTTGCGCAAAGTCTTTGCTTCCTGCTTGCCTTCTTCTACTATACGTTGTGCTTCTTGCTTGGCACTGGTAAACTGTTTATCAACGATGTTTTTGTAAACCAAATATCCCACGAGACCGCCGATACCCAAGCCGACCACCGCTACGGCGATGGCGATGCCCGCTACGGCTCCCCCGCTCAATGAACACAACACTATAGCCGAAACTATACTGTTAATCATGTTTTACCTCCTAATATTCTATTTTCAAATGTCGCTCTACTGCAAAAGCAGCGTAAATAGCTAAGACTAATTATACACTCTATCCAAGTATTTGTCAACACGGCTTCGCTTATTACGTCAACATTTTTGTTTTGTCTCAAAAATCGCTTACAAAACAAAAACGGGCGCGATAATCGCGCCCAAAAGGGAACAAAAACTTAAAACTCCGAATAAAACCCGATCACCTTGCCGATGATACGCACCCGCTCGAGATCCTCTCCCGCGTACATCAAGGGTTGATGCTTGGGATTTTCGGGCATTAAGATCAATTTGGAATCCTGCGGATAGTAGTAAACTCTCTTGATCGTCGCGCCGTCGTCCACGGCGACCACGGCGATCTCCCCGTTGTCTACCATCTCCTGTCTGCGCACGAACACGACGTCCCCGTCGAAAATGCGGGCGTTGATCATAGAGTCCCCTTTGGCTCTCACGCAAAAGTCGGCTCTCGACACCATATTGGAGACGATCAACTCCTCGTAGTCGTCTTCGGCGACGTTGGGTTGACCGCAAGCGACTTCGGACAACAGATGATAGGTCTGAAAAGATACGTCGGGCACGTCCCTCATAGGCTCCCGCCCCAAAAGGTAGTCCACCGACACCCCGTACATATTGGCGAGGGTGAGCAGATCTTCCGAACTGGGCTCGGATTCGTTCTTTTCCCACTTGCAGATGGCTTGTTGCTTGACGCCCAGTCTTTCGCCCAATTCCGCTTGGGTCAAGCCTTTCCTTTTTCGTTCCTTCCTCAGTATCTCGCCGTTCATACACTCCACCCCATTTTTGTTTATTATACTACAAATAATTGTTATTTGCAAGCCGATTTGTCAAATATTTTGTCAAAATACAATTATTTGTTTTGTAATAATACCCGTCAACGCATACAAAAAGGGCGATCGCTCGCCCCTTTTGCTTACAGCAATATACAGATCATGCCGCCCTTGCCTTCGTTGACGATCTTTCCCATCGTCTTCCGCATTTTGACCCCCGCTTCCTTGGGGATCGCGGTCAATTTGTTGTTGATCCCTTCGTTGACCAAACTGGATAGAGATTTGCCGAACATATTAGTTTGCCATATCCCTTTGGGATTGCTCTCGAACTCGGACAACAGGTAGTTGACCAATTCTTCGCTTTGCTGTTCGCTCCCCACGATGGGACTGACCTCGGTTTTGACGTCCACTTGCATGATGTGCAAACTGGGTGCGGACGCTTTGAGCCTCACGCCGAAGCGACCCGCTTGCTTCATGATCTCGGGTTCGTCCAAGATCATTTCGTCTTCGGTCGGCTCGACGATACCGTATCCCGTCTCCTTGACCTCTTCGAGCGCTTTGTTGAGGCGTTCCACCTTGTCCGCGGACTTGGAGAGTGCGCTCACATAGCACAACAGTCCCAACTCGTCCTCGATCCCTTTGCCCGTGCACTCGCTCAACGTCTTGTAAAACAAGCCCTGCTCCAACTCAAAATCCAAATTGATCTTGCCTTTACCCAAATCGCAGGCGCTGTGACAAGCGGTGATCCCGTGTCCGATCAACGCGTCCGCCAATCGTTTGCTATCCCGCATGGATAAAGTGTGTTGGCAGATATCCCCCAAAGTGCTCGTGCAAAACTCGATCAATTCGTGTTCGGGACGAAGCGCTTTGGTCCAGTTGGGCAAATGAAGATCGACGCTCTTTACCGGAAACTCCATCAGCAATTCGCTCATCAGTCCGTCGATATCCCCTTCGGTCATATTGAGCACGTCCATGGTTTTGACGGTCGCCGAGTAGCGAGAGGACAATGCGTCCGCCAATTTGATCGTGTCCTTGTCCTTGGGATGGCGACTGTTGAGCACGATCACGAAAGGTTTGCCGCAAGCTTTGATCTCTTGGATCACCCTTTCTTCCGCGTCCACGTAAGCCGAACGATTGATATCGGTCACCGTTCCGTCGCTCGTCAGCACCACGCCGATGGTCGAGTGATCGGCGATCACCTTGCGAGTGCCGATCTCGGCGGCTTGCTCAAAAGGCATCTCCTCATCCGACCAAGGAGTCGTCACCATCCTTGCTTTGCCGCCCTCATTGGCGCCCAAAGCGTCCGAGACCATATACCCCACGCAATCGATCATGCGTACCTTGGCGTGCAATTCGTCGCCAAAAGTCACCCCTACCCCGTCCGACGGGACAAACTTGGGCTGGGTCGTCATCACGGTCTTGCCGTCCGCAGACTGGGGCAATTCGTCGATAGCGCGCTGTTTTTCGCTCGGCTCGGCGATACGAGGTATCACCATGGTTTCCATGACCTTTTTGATAAAGGTCGATTTGCCCGTCCTCACGGGACCGACTACGCCGATGTAGATATCCCCACCGGTACGAGTTGTGATGTCTTTATAAAGATTGTAACTATCCATATTCCCTCCCTGTATCGTCACAATCAATGTATGGCGAAGGTCGGCGGATTAGAACAAAAAAAGTATCGGATCGTTTTCCGATACTCTTGGATAGGATATCTCCCCTTACGCCAGCTTTGACAGCGCTTCGGGAGTAAGCGGCAAACCGTACTCGGGGTGATCCACCGGGGTTTGGACCATCTCCATGATCCAACGGGAAGCAAAGCGCACGCTCTCCACCAATCGATCGCCTTTGAGGAGCCGTAGCGTCATCACGCCTGCAAACATATCGCCCGTGCCGCAAACGCTGCCGTGATAGTAGGGATGGGTGATCACCTCGACCCTACCTTGATCGTACACGTAATTGCTGACCAAATCGTCGTGGCGAATACCCGTTACGACCACTTTCTCTACTCCGAGATCCGCAACGTAGCGATCCAATATATCCTTTTGCGCCGAGTAATCCAATGATATCGCGCGCGCGTAGTCCAACCCCAACAGAGCGCAAAACTCGGTCATATTGGGACAAGTCACGTCGGCACACTTGACCAACTCGCGCAAAGCGTCTACTTGATCGGGCATAACAAACAGTTTGCCGTCGTCCCCCATCACGGGATCGACCACGCAAAGCGCACGGCGGGATTTTAGTCCTTTTACGATGTCGTTGATGATCTCAACGCCTTTGGCGCTGCCCGCGCAACCCGTCAACACGCAATCGACGTCGAAGTCCAAGCCCGCCCAATGCGTCTTGACCATCTCCAAGTAGTCGTCCAAACTCGCCGCCTTGTACCCCTCGACCCTCGTGGACGAGGTAAAAGCGGCGGTGGGCACGGGATAGACCTTGCACCCGCCTGCGGTCAGTACGGGCAACAGCACCCCCAAAGTGCAACCCGCCAGTGCGGCGATATCGTTAAACGTTACTATTTTTTTCACCCGAGCATCTCCTTTCCAATGTAGCGATCTCCAACGAGCAGCAAAGCACTTCCAACCCCTCTTCCAACTCTTCGAGCGAAGCGAACGAGGGCGCCAAACGAATGCTCGAATCCATGTCGTCTTGGTGTAAAGGATGGGTGCAACCCGCGTCCGTCAATTTGAGTCCCGCCTTGCGGCACAACTCGATGGTGCGACGAGCGCAATGGGGCGCAGTCGTCACCGTAAAGAAGTAACCCCCTTTGGGTTGGGTCCACTTGACGTCGGGATTGTCCTCAAAACGCTTTTTGAGAGTACTCAACACCAAGTCGAACTTGGGACGCATGAACTCGGCGTGCTTGGCCATGTGCGCTTTGACGTTGTCCGCGTTGCGCAAAAACATGGCGTGCGCGTATTGGCTGAGTTTGTCGTAGTTGATGGTCTGTATTCCCAACAGTTTGCGTTGAGATTGCAAGTTTTTGTCCGACGCGATCAAAGCGGATATACCGCCCGAACAAAACGTGATCTTGCTGGTACTGAAAAACATGTAAAAACGATCGAGATTGACGTTTTGTTTGAATACGTTTTTGAGTTTGGGCGCGTCGGGATACCAGCTATGTACGCAATAGGCGTTGTCCCAAAAGATACGGAAGTCGGTCGCCAAGGTCTTCATATTGATCAAACGATCCACCACGCTGTCGCTGTAGACGATACCCGATGGGTTGCTGAACCGAGGCACGCAAAACATACCCTTGATGGATTGGTCGTTGGCGACCAGATCCTCCACCATATCCATATCGGGACCGTTGTCGTCCATGGGCACGGCGATCATTTCGATCCCGAATTGCTCCAGGATGGCAAAGTGGCGATCGTAGCCGGGCACGGGACAAATAAACCTGACCTTGGGCAGTTTGCACCAAGGGGTAGCGCCGCACACGCCGAAACAGTAGGCACGCGTGACCACGTCGTAGATCAAGTTGAGGCTGCTCGTGCCGCCCACCATCACGTTGTCGGGTTCCACGTCCAACACGTCGGCGATCACCTCTTTGAGTTCGGGAATACCGTCGGGAATACCGTAGTTGCGGTAATCGTACCCTTTGGGAGAGGTAAAATCCCCTGTCAAAATGTCCAGCATGGGCATAGACAGATCCAACATTTCCGACGTGGGTTTACCTCGGGAAAGGTCGAGATTGAGTTTTTCTTTGAGCAGCGCGTTGTATTTCTTGCGGGCGGCGGATAGGGCTTGGTCCAATTGCTTTTTGCTTAGTTGATTATAATTCATTTTATCCTTCCGTTATTCCTCTTCTTCTTTATTTTTGGTTCGAAGCACCAATTTGATAGGCGTACCGCCGAAATCGAAGGCGTTACGCAATCCGTTTTCCAAATATCGTTTGTAGCTGAAGTGCATCAAGGTCTCGTCGTTGACGAACAGTACGAAGGTAGGCTGACACACTCCCGTTTGGGTGATGTAGTACACCTTGAGTCGCCTGCCGTTTTTGGTGGGCGGCTCGTTGACCGCCAACAGATCGCTCAACACGTCGTTCAAAGTACCCGTGGGGATACGGCGATTGGCGTTGGCGTACACCGCCTCGGCTTCGGCGAGTATCTTGTCCACCCGCTTGCCCGTCAGAGCGGACACGTACACCGCACGGTAATACTCCATAAACTTGAGGCTGTTTTCGAGAATCTTGTTAAAGCGCAACACCGTGTGCGTATCCTTTTCGATGGTGTCCCACTTGTTCATCACGATCACGCTGGGTTTGCCCTGCTCGTGCACGTAGCCGCAGATCTTGACGTCCTGTTCGGTGATCTCGGTCTGGGCGTCGATCACGATCAACACCACGTCCGCCCGCTGTACGGCAGCCAAAGCGCGCATGACCGAGTAGTACTCCACGTCCTCGTCCACCGCTTTCTTTTTGCGCATACCCGCGGTGTCGATGATGGTGTAGCGTTTGCCGTTGAGTTCCAACACGCTGTCGATACTGTCGCGCGTGGTGCCCGCAATATCCGATACGATGGTACGGTCGACCCCCAGCAACTTGTTGGCGAGGCTGCTCTTGCCCGCGTTGGGTTTGCCCACGATGGCGATCTTGAGACCTTCCTCTTGCTCTTCCTCGGCTTGACATTCGCCCAAAGCGTCTGTCACCGCGTCCAGCACGTCGCCCAAGCCCTTGTTGTGCTCGGCGCTCACCCCGTAAGGCTCGCCTAAGCCCAAATCGTAAAACTCGTAGGGAGTATCGGCGGGATTGTCCAACTTGTTGACCGCCACCACCACGGGTTTGCGGGTCTGTCTGAGGTAAGAAGCGATCTGATAATCGTCGCTCAATATCCCCTGCTTGCCGTCCACCACGAAGAGGATGACGTCGGCGATCTCCACGGCGATCTCGGCTTGCCGGCGAATGTGTTTCCACATCTGGTCGTCGCTCTTGAGTTCGATACCGCCCGTGTCGATCATGGTAAACTCGGTACCGCACCACTCCACGTCCGCATAGATACGGTCGCGGGTCACCCCGGGCATATCCAAGGTGATGCTGATGCGCTTGCCGGCTACTCGGTTAAATAGGGTGGATTTGCCCACGTTGGGGCGCCCCACCACGGCTACTATCTTGTTACTCATAATGTTCCTCGTCTCCCGAGAGGATAGCTATCATATGCGCTCCCCCTCGGCAAATGTGTATTTTGCAATCCAATTCTTTTTCTATCTCGTCCACGCTCATGCCGTCCAACAGTACCGTTTCAAACTCTTTGAGCACGGTCGAAGGTAACAGTACGTCGGGGAAATGTCCCCGCTCCTTGAGGGTGTTGACGATATCCCTGCCCGTCAGTAGTCCCGCCACGGTGATGGTATGCCCAAAACAATCGTTTTCCACCGCCACCAAATCGAGTTGGACGGGATACTCCTTTTGGAGTTTGTCGCACCAGCCTTTGAGGTGCTTTTCAAAACTCTTGCCCGTCACCAAGGTAAACTGACCTTTGATATCGGGTTTGGCTTCCAGCATCTCTTCCACTCCGTGATCGAAGGTGCTGATCATACCGATACCGTTCTCGATCTGATCGAAATCACCATAACTGTCGTAGGACGGCACGTCGCGGTCGGCGATGACGTACATTTCGTCCGAACACCATACCCAACCTTCGTGATTGACTTGGACGATCTCGGCTTGCATCTTTTCCACCATGTCGATGGTGCGCGAAGCGCATTCCTTCGACACGGGTTTGAGGGGATACAGCCCCTCTCTATGCTCCGTCAGCCCCACCGGCACGATGGCGACCGTCTGCACGTACGGATACAGCTTGTACAACTCGTCCAACGTCTCCTTGAGTACCCCGTCCGAATTGATCCCTTCGATCATCACCACCTGGGTATGCATGGTGATCCCCGCCTCCGCAAACTGCCGCATATAGTCGAACACCTTGGCGCTGTTGGGATTGGCGCACAAGAGTTTTTTGACTTCGGGGTCGTAGGCATGCACGGAAATGTACAGCGGGGACAATTTGAGCCGCAATATCCTTTCCAGATCCTGCTGCTTGATATTGCTTAACGTCACGTAGTTGCCGCAAGCAAACGACGAGCGATAGTCGTCGTCCTTGACGTACAGGGTCTTGCGCATCCCCTTGGGACACTGATCGACGAAGCAAAAGATGCACTTATTTTGGCAATGGGTGATGGGCATATCCTCTTGGTCGTATTCGATCCCCATGGGGACGGATTCGTCCTTGCGGACGGTGACCACCTTTTGTTTGTCGCCTCTATGTATCGTCACCGAAAACCGCGCTTGCCCGTCGTAGTAAGCAAAATCCAAGGCGTCCTCGTAAGGATGCCCGTCAAAAGCGGAGATCTTGTCTCCCTTTTTGATACCCGCTCGCCAAGCGGGCGAAAACAGCGCGACTTTGGTAACGATCAGCATTATTGCTCGTCCTCGAAGGTTTGAATGTAGACCCGTTTGATCACGATCTCACGCACGGGCACGTCGTCGTAGTAACCCACCGAATGGGTGGCGACGTGGGAGATATCCATGGCGACCTGCATACTGTCGTCGTCCACGGTGCGACCGAACGCGGCGTATTGCCCGTCCAAAAACGAGCAGTTGGCGACGCAGATAAAAAATTGCGACGAAGCCGAGTCGGGCACGTTGGTGCGCGCCATCGAAAGGGTGCCCAAGGTATGCTTGATGGGGTTTTTGACGCCGTTATCGCGGAACTCTCCCTTGATACTTTCGGTGTACTTGCCTTTCATATCGGGGGTCATGCCGCCGCCTTGGATCATAAAGTTTTTGATCACGCGGTGAAAGATCAACCCCTCGTAGAACCCCTCGTTAGCCAACTTAACGAAGTTGGCGCAAGTGATGGGCGCGTACTCGGGAAAGAGCTCGCAGCGCATTTTGCGCCCGTCTGTCAATTCGATCGTTGCAAATGTTCTCATAATATCCTCCTTGGAGCATAACGCTCCATCCGTGTTTTTGAGCGATAAGGGCATCGAGCCTTGGTCAAACGCCTCGGCCAATTAGGATTTGTTTTCGATCTTCAGCACCCCGTCGACCGCGATCTTGGGGGTGATGTTGGCGATATCCTGCAAACTCATCGCCGCATAGGTCTCTCCGCGCAAGCGGAACTCCTGCTCCCTTTCGGGTTCGTTGAGCAATTCGTCCACCGCAAACAGAGTCTCCTCAGGCGTGCGGGAGGGTATGACCAAAGCGCGCTTAACGAGATAGCGCCTGACGTCGTGTTCCAAATTGGTGACCGACTTAGCCACCACCACCGATACCCCGCGCATGAATGCCCCAAAGACGTTTTTGCTACTGGGGACGGTCACCAAAATATCGGCGATATCGAGGATATTGTCGTCCAACTTGTCCCCGAAAGTGATCCCCGCCGAAAAGTCGGGTTGCTCCATGTAATACCGCTTGGTGGCTTTGTTGGATGTGATGATGATGAGATTGTAGTCCTTGCGATTGCGCATTAGGGTCACGATATCCTCTCGTATGGTATCCGTACCGTAAGGACCTCCGTCCACCACCACCACGGGCAGATCGTTCGACACGCCCAACGCCTTCTTTTTGTCGGCGACGCTCATCTCGTTTTCGCTCATCAGCGAGGGCATACCGATCACGGATATCCTCTCCCCTTCGATGCCGTAATGGATCAGTTTTTGTTTGACTTCGGGGTTTTCCACGAAATACCCGTCCGCCCCAAACTGCACGAAAGCGGGGTCCAACGCAAAGTCGGTGACCGCTCCGATCACGTGCACGGGCTTGCCGACGATCTTTTTTGCCATCAAAGACATACGCAAAGCGTATGGCGTGGTACAGATCATCACTACGGGATCCAACCGTTTGAGGATGTTGACGATGCGGGTCACCTCGCTCTTGTGTTTGCCGTCCTCGCCCGTCGTGGAATTGCGATCCTTGTTTTGCTCCATAATGCGCTGCAAATTGCGCTTTTCGCTCCTCTCCGAAGCCGCTTTGAGTATACCTCTTGCGTGGCGCACCGCAAATCGTTGCACAGCGGTAGTCGTCACGTCCACTAAGCGATTGGTATAAGCGACGTTGTCGATCAACACCACGTCGCAGGGCTCAAACTCGTGTTCGATATAAAAACGCAAAGCTTCCGCGACCTTGTCGTCTCGGTCTTTGTCGTAAAGGATAACAACGTGTTTGTTCCACCTAATATCCATCTATTTTTTCCTCCTCAGCATATCCCCGCTCTCTACGGGATACGGACAGGGCACGTACAGTATTTGTTGCACGATCTTGGCGTCGGACACTTCCGCGCCCTCTTCGTCCCGTATATCCGAGACGACGAAGCGCTTGTTGTGGCTGTCTCCTTTTGCCAGTATCTCCAATTCTTCCCCCTTGGCAAAGCGATTGCGCATCTCCACCTTGGCGATCCCGTCACGGTAGTCCGCCACCACCGCCACGAAGTCGTACGAACCCGCCGATTGGGAATTGTCGCGACTGACGTTGGGGTCTTCCCTACCGTAATAAAACCCGGTGGATAGGGTGCGATTGTTGCACTTGTAGACTTCGTGTGCAATCTCGTCGGACACGGGGCGATCGGGGTGGGCGTACAACTCGTCCAACGCCCGTCTATACGCGTTGACGACCGTCGCCACATAGTAGGCGGTCTTCATACGTCCTTCGATCTTGAGGGACGCCACGCCCGCGTCTTGCAGATCTTTGAGATGCTCGATCATGCACATATCCTTGCTATTGAGCAAATAGGTGCCCCGCTCGTCCTCTTGGATGGTGAGGGGCTTGTCCTCTTTGCTGACTTCGGTCACCTTGTACTCCCAACGACAAGCCTGCACGCACTCCCCGCGGTTGCTGTCGCGGGTGGAAAGATAACTACTCAACAAACATCTGCCGCTGTAACTGATACACATGGCGCCGTGGACGAAACACTCGATCTCGCATTCCTTGGGCAACAGCCGCCTGATCTCCTTGATTTGATCCAAGGTAAGTTCCCTTGCCAACACGATCCGCTTGGCGCCTACCCCCGCCCAAAAAGCGGCGGTATGCCCGTTGGTGACGTTGGCTTGGGTGGATACGTGTACGGGAAGATCGGGCGCGATCTCTCGGATCAAAGCGATCACGCCGGGGTCGGATACGATCACTCCGTCCGCGTGGATCTCGTCCAAGTACAAGACATAGTCTTGTATCTTTTCGAAATCGCTGTCCCACGGGAAGATATTGAGGGTGACGTACAGTTTTTTGCCACGGGTATGGCAATATTCCACCGCCTCGGCAAGCTCGGCTCTGTCAAAATTGCCCGCAAACGCCCGCAAGGAAAAATCCTTTCCCCCGACGTACACGGCGTCCGCTCCGAAGTGGATGGCGGTTTTGAGTTTTTCGAGATTGCCACAAGGCGCCAACAGTTCCATCATTTCTTTCGTATCCACATCGCGCCGCCCGCTATCGGCAGCACGGTCTTGTCGAGTTGTTTTTCCTTGACCGATTCGACAAACTCCCTCATCTTGGTCACAATGGTGCGATGTTTGTGCAACACTTTCGCTTCCCCTTCTACCAAGCCCAGATAGTTGACGTCGTCCACGTAGATCTCTCCGTCAGGAGTGAGCAGCCTTAACAAGTCGTCCAACATCTCGGGATAGTGCCCCTTGGGTCCGTCCAAAAAGATATAGTCGAAGGTCATATCCATCATGGGCAACACCTTGAGCGCGTCGTCCTCGATCACCTGTACTCTGCCCTTTACGCCCGCTTTTTCGAAGTAATGCCTTGCCCGCTCCAAGCGGTCGGAGTCTACGTCGATCGTCGTAAGCGTCGCGCCCTTAGCCACGCCCAAGATCAACAGTCCGCTGTAGCCTATGGCGGTGCCGATCTCCAACACCCGACGGGGCTTGTTCAAAGCTAGCCTTTCGGTCAACGCCACCGCCGACTCGTCCGACAAAATGGGGACAAAGTCCCTCTTGCCTTCCCAATACGCCTCGGACAGCACCTCGGGATAAGGGGTGGTTTGCCAAACGTCGTCGAGCGATCGGATCATATCTCCACGATGATGGGCAACACCATGGGCACCGAGTGCAGGGAGCGGCGCGCTTGATTGCGCACCGTTTTGCCGATCTTGGCTTTGAGCGCAC
>CADBTQ010000067.1 GCA_902797685.1 uncultured Eubacteriales bacterium
CGTATAAGGACAAACCCACCTCCAAGTCGTGGGCGGCAAGCAACTATTACGGCAATTCGTCGTCCGAATACCGCACCGCCAGCAACAAACAAAACGAGATGGACGACGAGTATCGCTGGCGTTGGGGCGGCTCGGCGGGTGCGATCACCTCGAGTATGGGCGATTGCACTTGGACCTTCTTTACTTGCGCCGATCCCACCAACCCCTACGGCTCGGCGGCAAAAGACTTGCACATCATCCTGCCCAAGCACACCTATATGCTGTGGGAAAAGGATAAGGACAGCGCGGTCAATATCATCGGCAACGGTCGCGTGTTCTTGTATCTGCAAGAGGATACCAATATCAAGGTCGTGGGCAACGGCTGGGCGGATTGGCTGCACGACAGTTGGGACAGCTCGGCGGTCGGCAGTTGGGTCAACAACTTTACGGGCGGCAGCAGCAACGCCTACACCGTGTTCGGCGGAGTGCGTGCCGTGGGCGTGGACAAGTTGACGGGGGAGACTTTGTACAACTACGACGCTAAGGGCAACGCGATCGGCGTCAAGTATATGGACGAAAGCGCCCTTGCCGCGCAAAACAGCGGGTTGGCGACTTTGCAGTTGCAACCTCGTATGTACATCGTGGGCACGGGTCCCAACATCACGTTCGAGGTGGAAGACTTCCAAACCGCCGCCTACGTGTATATGCCCAGCGGCTACACCTTGGAAAACGCGAGCAAGTACCCCTACTACGTGTGCGCCAATTGCGGCGCTCGTAAGTTGACTTCGGGTACCAAGTGCGCAGGGTGCGGACAGACGACCAATAGCGTCGCCTTTAAGACCTCGGACGGCAAGCAAGCCTACGGGCTCAATACCTTTATCGTATCCAACTCGTCGTACAGCAGCACCCAACAGAGCGACGTGTACGGCATCTACGTGGCGGATCGTTTTGTGTACAATACCTCTCAAAACAGTCCCATCCATTACTTCAAGACTACGCCCGACCTGTCCAATACCATACTGTATTACAAGGCGAGCAAGATCACCTCGACGAGGGCGGGCGGTATGTACGAACTGAGCGAGTTTTGGGACTATCCCAAGGACTTGCCCGTCAGCAACATGACCTGGACGTATAGGGGGTTGACGGTACAATGAAACTGAGAAAGATTCTTCGCAACAAAAAAGCGTTTACTCTACTTGAGTGCGTACTGGCGGTCGCCATCATTTCGGGCGTGTCAGCCGTGTTGATGCCCTTATTGACCATGGGTACCTCTTACGTGGGGCGCAGCAACAATTTGGACAACCTCTCTTCCATCGCCCAAGCCATGGTGCTGTCTTACGACGCGGACACGTCGGTGTCCGACTCCTTGACGGCTATGACGGGGTCCCAACAGCAAGCGACTTTGGGCAGAGTGGTGGCGGACGACGATCGGATCCAAACGGGATACAGCAACAATTTGGAGATGACGGTACGGTTCAACGTCGTCGTCCCCGGACAAAAAACCATGACCTACCAAACGGTGGGCAAATACGTGGCGGTCATCGTCAAAGACGAGCGCTCGGGCAGCAAAGTGGTCTACTACGACCTTGATCCCAAAGAGGCGGAAAAACTGTTTCAATGAAGAAGTTTTGGCACAATCACAAAGCGTTTACGTTGGTAGAACTGGTGGTGGCGATCGCGATCACCGGTATTATCGCGTCCGTGGTGTCCGTACTGGTGGGCACGGTCATTCGGGTCCAAAAGAACTCCGAACTCTCCGCTCAACTCTACAACGTCAGCCAACGCTTGCATACCGCCGTCACGTCCCAACTCTCCACCGCCGAATCGGTGGAATTGTACAATAATACGAGTTATTCGGCGACGGTGGGCGCTAAGGAGCAGTTTATGTATTTGTACACCTACGCCGACAATGCCAAAAACGGGCATATCTTGGTCGCCACCCAAGCCAGCCACTCGCCGGGAGACGAGTTGTTGATGCGCGCCGAGAGTTACGACGGCGCTACGGTCGAGGCGTTTTACGTCACCTTGGGTACCGTCGTGGAAAAGGCGACCCCCGACGCGGAGGACGAAACGACGCAGTATCGGGTATTGCACATCTTTACCCGCATTTCCAAAGGGGGCAAGACCTACGAACACACCTCGTCGGTCAGACTGTTCAACATGATGTTGACGGGTGGGCAGGTGGTGTTGCCGTCCGGCGTCAACCAAGCGATGGCGGTCGCCAATCCCACCAACGCCAACTATCAGTTCGTGGGCGTCCGATACACGGTAGCGGGGCAAAACGAATGACGATCTTGTGGGGGGTATTATACGGGCTGTTGGGTCTGGTCGTGGGGAGTTTTCTCAACGTGTGTATCTACCGCATCCCTCGCCGCATCTTTTGGGCGGAGCAAAACAGTTTTTGCCCCCATTGCGGGACCAAACTGCATTGGTACGAGATGATCCCCGTGTTGTCTTGGATCGCCCTTAGGGGGCGTTGCCGCACCTGCCACGAGCGCATCAGCGTGCGCTATCCCTTGGTGGAAGCGGGCAACTGCTTGTTGTGGGTGCTGTCCTACGTCACTTTCGGTCCGGGGTGGTACTCGGCTCTATTGTGCGTGGTGTTCAGCCTACTCGTGGTGGGGTCTTGTATCGACCTCGACATCATGGAACTGCCCAACGGCATCGTGATCGCGTTGGCGGTGGTGGGGATCGCTCCCTTCGTCGCTTCCTTCTTTGAGGGGAGCGGCTTGCCCCACGATCTCCCCTGGTGGGGGTATTTGGTGGGGGTGGTCGCGGCGAGCGTGCCCCTACTTGCGGTCGCCTTCGTCACCCGTGGCGGTATCGGCGGGGGAGACGTCAAATTGCTTGCCGCCGTCGGACTCTTCGCGGGGTGGAAACTGGTATTGATGGGCGCCTTGTTCGGCATCGTCTTGGGGGCGATCGGGGCGATCGTGTTGATGGTCGCTTACGGTCGAGGTCGCAAAGCGATGCTGCCCTTGGTGCCCGCGCTCTCTTTGGGCATGGTCGTGTCCCTTCTTTGGGGGGACGCCATCCTTGCCGCTTTGGGTTTATAATTTGTAACAAAACAGGAGGACTGTTATGAGTACGTTAAAGTTTGGACAAATCCTTTTGCAAAAGGGGTACGTTACCCCCGATCAACTCAAAAAAGCCCGTGATCTCAACCGCGAAAATCCGCGCATGAGTATCTCCGAGATCTTGATCTCCATGAACATTACGCCCGAGATTAACATCTTGTCCGCCTTAGCGGAGCGTATGGGCTATCCTTTGATCGAGTCCAATATCTTCGTGGACGACCCCGACATTATCAAGTTGGTGCCCGAAAAGATCGCTCGCAAACACAATATCATCCCCATCAAGATCGACAAGGGCAGGCTGGTCGTGGCAGTTCGCGACCCGACCAACATGGAGATCGAGTTGGACGTCAAGGCTTGTTCGGGCAAGGAAGTGACCTATGCTTTGGCGACCGAAGACTCCATCAAAAAGGCGATCGAAAAGTATTATAGCAACATCACCGCCCAAAAGATCGCCGAGGGCGTGGATATGGAAGCGGAGGAGACCGAAAAGCAACAGCAGACTTCGGAGATCGACTCCCGCGTGGACTCGGCGCCCATCGTCAAGTTGCTCAACACCTTGGTAGAGCAGGCGTATTTGCGCAAAGCGTCGGATATCCATATCGAGCCCTTTAAGGATGTGGTCATCATCCGCATGCGTCAAGACGGCGACTTGGTGGAGTACATGAAGATCACTCCCGGGACCCACCGCAGTTTGATCACCCGTTTGAAGATCTTGTCCAATATGAACATCGCCGAAAAGCGTATTCCTTTGGACGGTCGTTTCGACTACACCTTCGAGGGGACGACCATCGACATCCGTGTGTCTACCTTGCCCACCGCATACGGCGAAAAAGCCGTGCTTCGTCTATTGGGTACCGCCCTCGGCAAAGAGGTCGGCTTGGCGGAGTTGGGTATGACCCCCGAAAACGTCAAAAAGTTCGAGCACGTGTGCAACGCCCCCAACGGCGTCGTGTTGGTCACAGGTCCTACCGGAAGTGGTAAATCTACCACCTTGTACACCGTGTTGGGCAACCTCAACAAACCCACCGTCAACATCACTACCATCGAGGATCCTATCGAAAAGAGGGTGATGGGGATCAACCAAGTGCAGGTCAACGAAAAGGCGGGTTTGACCTTTGCGGCGGGACTTCGTTCCATCTTGCGTCAGGACCCCGACATTGTGATGATCGGTGAGATCCGTGACTACGAGACCGCCGAGATCACCATGCGTGCGTCTATCACCGGTCACTTGGTTTTGTCCACCTTGCACACCAACGACGCTTGCGCGACCGTCGCCCGTTTGATCGACATGGGGGTTGCGCCCTACTTGGTCGCCGCCGCTGTCAACGGCATCTTGGCGCAACGCCTTGTCAAAAAGTTGTGTCCCAAGTGCAAAAAGTTGGAGCCTTTGTCCGACGAACAAAAGAAGATACTGGGCGACAAGAGTATCGAGTCGGCGTATTTCCCCACGGGGTGCGCCAGCTGCAACTACACCGGGTATTCGGGTCGTTTTGCCGTGCACGAGGTGTTGACCTTCGACAGCGAGTTGCGCGCCATGATCACCCGCAACGCTTCTACCGACGAGTTGCGCGCTTACGCCGAATCCACGGGCATGGAGTTTATGGATCAAAACGTGCGCAAACGCGTCAAAAATGGGGAAACGAGCTTGGAGGAGTATGTGCGGATCATCTTCACTATGGCATAAAAAACAGCCCCGATGGGGGACATAATGCGCGAAAACCTTGCGTGCAGTCAAAACCGTCTTTCGTGTACAGCCAGTACACTGGAAAGACGGTTTTTCCTTAGCTCGCGGCAGTTTTCATCCCATTCTCCCGCCCCATCGGGGCTGTTTTTGGAAACTCTTTTCCGCAAAAAAAAAGACCGCAACGCGGACGTCATTCTGAGCCGTTGCGTAGCAACGTGTCGAAGAATCTCAAGGACAGTTCCAAACAATGGTAGAATAACTATAACGGTAGCGTTTGTTGACTAAATGTTATTTTGTGTTCCTATTTCCGCCGTTTTTTATTGTGCATATTTTTACTCAATTCAATTTGGGCGATTATCCATATCATCCCATTCTCCCGCCCCATCGGGGCTGTTTTTGGAAACTCTTTCCCCGCCAAACAAAAAAGACCGCAACGCGGACGTCATTCTGAGCCGTTACGCAGCAACGTGTCGAAGAATCTCAAGGACAGTTCCAAACAACGGTAGAATAACTATAACGGTAGCGTTTGTTGACTAAACGTTATTTCGTGTTTATATTTCCGCAAAAAAAAGACCGCAACTATCGCGTTGCGGTCTTTTTTGTTCCCTCAACTATTCTTGGTCGAAAAATTCGTCGAAATACTGGCGCGATTCGATCAATTCTTGGTCGTCTTGGAGTGCGCCGATGGTTTGGGTCGTCGCTTTGACGTCGGGGACGATGGGATTGCCGTGGATGTTGTAGCGACCGCCCTCCGCATGGGGATCTACGATGTAGTAGTAGCCCGCCACCAACACGATGTAATAGTTGTCGTCAAAGGTCAGTTCGGATTCTTTGGTGTGGTCGGTCACTTTGATCCCCGTGCGTTGGAACACGCCCTTGCCGTAGGTGTCCGCGCCGATCACTTTGACGTGCGGATTGTACGCGCGACACGCTCCTGTCAGGGCTTCGGCAGCCGAAGCGGTACCGCCGTCGGTCAGTATGGTCAAGGGAATATCCACGTAGGCGTGCTTGCCCGTCTTTTGGGTGTACACTTCCTTGGTCTTGGTGTATTCCAGTTGCAAAACGGGCACTTGCTCGTCCGCTTCGTGCGGGACGAAGAAAGCCGCTATCTCCCCCAGCACGCTCACGCTGCCGCCCCCGTTTCCTCTCAAATCCAAGACCAATCCTTTTTGCCCGTCCGCTTGCAAAGACTGCATCGCCTCGGCAAACTCGGTGGCGGGGGAGTGCACCTTGCCGTCTTCCGTTTGGCTCAGAGAAAAGGTGTTGAGTTTGATATACGCGATCCCCGATCCCTCTCCGAACACGTCTTTGACGTAACTGACGTTGGGCGCGGTCTTGGCTTGCTTGACGTAGGTGTAGTCGCCCACCTTTTGTCCCTCGCGGTAGACGGTGAGGGTCAGTTCGGTGCCCACCTCTCCCGCCACGAAAGCGGAGAAGTAACTGCTTCCCAATCCGCGCAAACGGTTGCCGTTGACGGCGTAGATCTCGTCTCCGCGTTGCAGGTGAAATCCGTCCTCAAACGTCGTGTCGGCGGGCAATCCCTCGTACACGTTGGTGACGAAATATTCGTTGTAGACGGTGCGATGGGTCAGTAGTCCGATGGTCGCGGAAGACGCTTGCGTGTAAGCGTTGGAAGACAGATACGAATAGGGGTCGAGGTTGGTCAGTACCGCCTCGGACAGCGCCAAGTCCATGGCGTCCACGTCGTACACGCCGCCGTATTCCTTTTCGACCACGCCCACCACTTGGCGGAGTAGGTCGTACTCGGCAAAATCGCCTTGGTACACGGTCTTGCGGGCGCACCCCGCCGTTAGTCCCACCGCGAGGATGAGGACGATCGTTATCGTTAGCCACTTAATTCCGGTTTTCATCTTGCAATTCCTTTTTGACTTTGAGTCGTCTTTCGTGGACGGGATCGAATAGGTCGGGCTGCCGTACCCATTCCACTCGTCCCTTTTCGCCAAGGGGCAATTCCCCTCGTATCGTCAAATATAATTCCTCGTTTTGCACGAGGGTGTAGCGCACGCCCTCATCGAGCGAGTAATCCACCGCCGACCAATCGCCGCCGTCGTCTGTGACCCACCTAAGGTAGTCGGGAGAGACGCCCACCAGCACCCTTTGTCCCTCGTAAGAGGCGGGGTAGTCGCAATTGACGTCGGGTAGACCCGTTTCGACCGCTTTGCCCTCTCGGCAGACCCCCTCTATCGCTTGATAGCCGTGGACGAATGCCTGTCCTTGGTAGACCGAGGCTACCTCGTCCCCGTCCTTCGGCAAGCAAGTCCCCACGTTGTAGCCGTAAGAAAGCAACAGAGTAGGCACGTTGAGCGATCTCACTTCCCTCACGTGGTTGGTGGCGTAGACGGTGATTCCCTCTCGCTTGCGCATATTGCGACTGAGCAAGGCAAACGTCTCCTCTCTCTCGTCCGGAGAGAGGAAGGACAAGGGATCGTCCAACAGCAGCACCTTGCGGGGAAGTAGCCAGGCGCGAGCAAGGGCAAGTTTGACTTGGATTGGTTTGCTCAGTCGGCGTGCCGCTGTATCGAGGAATAAGTCCTGCAATCCCCACGTTTTGAGGGCGGGCTCGAGATACGCTCCCCACTCGCTTTTGGGAATGCGGCGCACTTTGAGGGGGTAGGTGAGGTTGTAGTACGCGCTCCGCCTGCCAAACAACCCCAAGTCGTCAAAGACCATGCCTACGTCCGCTTGCCTCTCGTGTTGGAGCCCTTCGCCGTCCAAGGCGATCTCGCCCTCGTAGGGGGTCAATCCCGCGATCGACTTGAGCAGCGAAGTTTTGCCCGATCCGGTCGTCCCCAAGATCGCGCTCACCCCCTCGTCGAAGGTGGCGTCGATCCCGTGAAGGGAGGGCAGATGTCCAAAATAGGACAATTCGAGGTCGCGGATAGTCAATTTCATGGTATCATTATAAATAATTTGTTTACCCAAAGTCAAGGCGACATACGGTATGATTGGCACAAAGTGGGCATACATTGGGGTATGAAACCTTTTTTTGCGGACGTTGCCAAAGGAATCCGAGCTTCCGCCGTGCTGATCGGCACCCTCATCGGGGCGGGTTACGCCACGGGACGGGAAGTCAGTCAGTATTTCGGACGAGCCAATCCTTTGACGATGGTGGTGGCGGGGGTCGCCATCGCCCTGCTGTCCATGCTGTTTTTGTGGGTGGGAAGGCAAGGAGAGCCCCAGGGTAAATGGCTCAAGGTGTACCAAGCCCTCTTGTCCGTCTTTGCCGTATTGAGCTGCGGGGTGATGCTGTCCGCGGGATCGTCTTTGCTCGGCGGAGCGTGGACCCCCTTGGTGTTGGGATTGGCGGGGGTCGCCATCGCCGCTACCGACAAATTGTTCCATTTCGCCAACCTGTTGGCGGTACCCTTGCTCGTGGTGCTAGTCTTGGCGGTACTGCCCTCGGCTACCCCCCAACCTTTCGGCACCGGGTTTTTGGTGGGTAGCGCCCTCAACTATGCGGGTATGAATCTCCTTTTCGAGGGGGAACTGTTGCGCAAAGAGGGCAGGGATATGTCCCCTCGCGCCATCGTGATAGCGGGTGTGATCATCGCCGCCGTGATGACCTTTTTGCTCCTTGCCATGCGCCGTATGGTGGGGGACAGCCCCTCGGCGTTGCCTTTTGCCAAGGTGTGCATCGTCGAGGGCAAGGAAGTGGTCGTAAAATGCGTGATCGTGACCGCCATCCTTACCAATATCGCAGGCGCGATGCGCTTGGTCCCCGACGGGTTTGCCCCTCTGCCCAAAGGGGTGTCGGTCGCCGCCTCTCTTGCTTTGGCGTTCGTCATCGGAGAGGTGGCGTTCGAAGATTTGGTGCGCACGGTCTATCCCGTGATGGGTTGGGCGGGGGTCGCCGTCGGCGTTTTGTATGCACTGTGGGGGCTTGCGAGTTGCAAAAAATATCCGCTTAGGGGGTTTGCACGCCAAAAATGGCGAAAAAGGGGTATTGACACGCCCGCCCCACATGGTTTATAATTGGTTTGTACGATAATTATCGACAAATAGGGAGGTATCTCATGAGATTGAAAAAACTTTGCAAAAATAAACTTGCGTTCACCTTGGTAGAGTTGGTCGTCGTTATCGCTATTTTGGGTATCTTGGCGGCTGTGGCGTCCGTGTCCACCATCGCCATCCTCAACAACGCTCGTAAGACCACGACCGAGACCGCCGCAAGCGCTGTCAAAACCATTTTGGACAACAAAGCCGCGGACGGCTCTCTGTCCAGCAAGACGAAGGCTTCCGACCTCAAATCTTGGATCAGCGAAGGCGTCAAGGACGTGACCGTGGAAGCTTCGGGCACCGTGTCGGGTGACAAACCCACCGCTGCCGACGGCAAACAAGCCCACATCAAAGTCGGCGCTGCCGATACCACTACGATCGGTTCTACCGGTATGAAGATCTACGTGTATTCGCAATACTACTATCTGACCATGACCGTGGACGCATCGGGCAACATCACCATCGGTGACACCAACAAGTATTAATCGGTAATACGACAACAAAAGGGTACGGACATCGTACCCTTTTTTGTTGCTCGAACGCGGGGCGGAATCATTGCCAAAGCTGCCCAAAACGTGATATACTGTCGTTACCATTTTGCGAGGTATGTATATGAGTATTACGAGTGACAAACTGAACCGAGTGCAAGAGATTTTGCGTAACGATCTGACCGCCGAGACCGCTTCTCAGGTGATGGCGTTGATCGGTCTGCCCGTGGAGGCGGCGGAACTCAAAGAGTATCGTCTGTGGGGGGATTATCTTCCCAAAGCCGAGGAGTTTCCCTATACCGAGTCGCAGCGGTATTTGCATATTTTGTGGGAGAATATCGACCGCTCTCCCTTGTGTATCAACGTGGATTTCGCCATTCCGTTCCGCACGCTTATCGCCCAAAAGTTGTTCAAAAAGTGCGGCAAGGGCTTTGTCGCCAACGAGGGTTGCCGCTTTAATTACGGGCATCTCATCGAGGTGGGGGACTACGTGTGTTGGAACCATTGTTGCTATATCGACTCCAAAGGCGGTGTCAAGTTTGACGATTACAGCATGATGACCGAGTACAGCCGCATCTTCACCCACGGTCATTCCGAATCGGATCACGAAGTGCGCTCGTATGCGCCCGTGGAGATCGGCGCTTACGCCAAAGTGTACACCAACTGTACCCTGCTGCCGGGTGTGCATATCGGCCGCGGCGCCATCGTCGCCACAGGCGCGGTGGTCACCAAAGACGTGCCCGACTACACCTTAGTGGGCGGCGTGCCCGCCAAACCCATTAGGGAGCGCAAAACGGACGGCAAAGAGGACAGCGAACTCAACCACTATATGTTTCCCGACAAGGCGTTTCAATGATATCCTCGACGAGTCGAGGATGATATACCTTACGGTATGATATCGCCAAAGATATTTACTGCCGCTCGATCGCGCAGTACCCGTCATTCTGAGCCGTTGCGTAGCAACGAGTCGAAGAATCTCGCGGATAGCACCCGGTAGGGGTGTCGACGGGATTTGTTTTTTCCCAATCAAAACGCGATTACTACAAACGGATATTTGTTAAGTGTGCAACATAAAACATATCGCAACGCGATATATCATTGACAAAAGGCGAAGGATCACCTTCGCCTTTTGTCATAACAGTTTGAGCAATTCCTTCATTCTCTCCCTCTGTTCGTCGTTGAGCGATGGGGAGATCGCGTCCCAAAATTGCTTGATCGTCTCCTCGTTGAGGGTGCCGTTGGCGCGCGCTTTGTCCCGCTCGGTAAGAAGCGCTTGCATCAACTCGGATCGGTTCATGTTTTGCAACTCTTCCAAAGTCTTTTCTTGCATGTGTGAGGGAGCGGACTCCCTGTTTGTTTGTCGAAAGGATGCCATATTACCTCCTATTGGTCGGGGTGATTGTACTGTACGAAAGGCTCGTCCTGCCGAGGCTCTTCTTGCTCGGGCGGCGTTTCCGTTTGCTTTTGGCTGTTTTCCTGCATCTTGCTCATCGTTTTGAGCATGGTGACGTAGGGGGCGTACCTGGGATTGAGTTGTCCCAAGAGCGAAAGCAGATTGTCGGGCGTGGGTCCCTCTTGCGAGAGTGCGGAGACCGTCTCCAACGTCTTCATCTTTTTGGCGGCTTCGGGGTCGAACGCTCCCATCAGTTTGATCGCTTGTTTGATGGCGTCATTAGACGTATTCATACAAAGAGTATATGCGAGGTGGGGCGTTTGCGTGCCCCAAACCGCTACAACTCATTGACGCCACTTGCCCATAATTGAAAAGAGAGAAGTCATTTGGTTGACACCGCTTGTCCATAGTGGTACAATAATTACGCATTAGGGGTGACGCAAGCCGTCTGAGATGATACCCTCACAACTTGATGGAGTTGATACTCCCGTAAGGAAGTGCGAGATATGATTTTGGTTTGTGCGTCCCTTGGGCGCACATTTTTCGTTAAAGGAGTATGACAATGATTTTATTGGCGGACGCATCGGTCGACGAACAAGTGGCAAAGGCGACCAAACAGGCGGTCAAATCCACTCTCAATTTGGTGGAAGACAAAATGGGACAAGCCTTTTTGTGGTCCACGGTGGCGGTCGTAGGGCTGATCCTACTGGGCGCTTTGGCGGTCTACTTTGTCAAAAGGGACAAACTCGCCCAATACGGCAAAACCGCGCTTTTGTTGGCGGTGGGCTTTGCGGTGGGTATCGGCGTGACGGGACTTGCCCTCACCTTGATCAAGTACGATATACGAGGGAGTTTGATCCCCACCATTTCCTATCCCTTGGCGGCGACCGTCGCGGCGGCGCTGGCGGGGGGATTTGCCCTCTATATCGTCAACATACTCGCCAAAGACAAGTTCAAATTGGCGCTTTGGATCGTGGTCGCTCTGGTCTTGGTGCCCTTGATCGTCGCTTTGGTGTACATCGGCATCTACTTCGCTTCCGACGTGCGCGGGGACGGCTACTACGACGGCACATCGAGCGCCAACGTGTCCCCTTCGGCACTGGTTGGCAGCGCGGTCGGCTTGGTGGTGCTGGCGGCGGTCGTCGCGCTCTTTTGCGGTCGCAAAGGGGACAAGCGCGAACACACCCGTTCCATCGCTTACGCGGGCGTTTCGGTGGCGTTGGCGTTTGCTTTGAGTTACGTCCGTTTGTTCCGTATGCCCCAAGGCGGCTCCATTACCTTGGCGAGTATGCTCCCCATCATGCTGTACAGCATCAAATACGGTCCCCGCAAGGGCTTGTTGGTGGGTATGGTCTACGGCGTGTTGCAGGCTTTGCAAGATCCCTATATCATTCACCCCGCCCAGTTTTTGTTGGACTATCCCTTGGCATTCGCCATGCTGGGTCTTGCCGGTTGGGTAGGGCACTTCAAGTTCTTTAACAAATACCCCTTGGTGGGGCTGTTGGTCGGCTCCATCTCCGCCTTCTTCATGCGCTATATCGCGCACGTTTTGAGCGGTATTTTCGCCTTTTCGGCGTATGCGGGCGACGCGGGATTCGACAACGCCACTTTGTACTCCTTCCTCTACAACACCTACGTGCTGGTGGACGGCGCGATGTGCGCAGCATTGGCTTCGTTGATGTTTGTCAACAAGGGCGTTCGCAATATCCTGATCACCAAACCCCAAGAGGACGTCAAGGCGGCGAAAGAGGAAGAAACAGGGGAGCAAGCCCATTCGGAGAGCGAGTCCCAAGAGGCGCAACCCGTCGACGAGGCGCCCGTCTCCATTTCGGAAGGGGCGACTTCGGACGAAAGATAGCGTTTTAGGCTTACGGCAGAGGGACGGCGAGAGCCGTCCTTTTTGCAAAGTCCGTCAAGCGGTTGACTACCCCTTTGCAAACGTGATACAATAGGGAAAAATCTACCCAAAGGAGATATTTAGATGGCAGCTATATTTTTTGATACCGATTGCGAGCTTTGGTACACCGAAGCCGACGAATTGGGCGTCAACGTGATCAAGATGCCTTATACCATAGACGACGAGGAATATTTTTACGACTTAGGCAGAGGTTACGATTACAAGCACTTCTTCCAACGTATGCGCGAGGGGGCGATGCCCATCACCTCGGCGCTCAATCCTCAACAATACACCGAGATCTTCGAGCCCTATTTCGCCAAAGGCGAGGAGATCCTCTACATCAGTTTTTCTTCCCAACTGTCGGGCACGTTCGGTCACTTGGAGACCGCGCTCAAAGACCTCAACGCACGCTATCCCGGCGTCAAGTTTACCCGCTTCGATACCAAAAATATTTCGGCTGGCGCGGGCATCATGGTGTGGAAAGCGGTCAAGTTCTACCAAGCGGGGCACACGATCGACGAGACGGTGGCGTATTTGGAGGAACTGTCCCCCCATATCAGCACCCACTTTATGGCGAGCGACCTCAACCACCTGCACCGCGGCGGACGTCTGTCCAAAGCGGCGGCGGTCATGGGCACCATGCTCGGCATCAAACCGCTTATCCGCGTCAACGACGAGGGCAAGTTGGAAGTGTACGAAAAGGCTAAGGGCGAAAAGAAGGTGATCGCCTCTTTCCTCAATTCCATCGCCGAAAAGGGGAGCGAGTTGGACGATTATCCCATCATCGTACTTGACGCCGACAATCCCGAATTGGGAGACAAATTGGTCGCCAAGATCCACGAGGCGTATCCCAACGTGGAGATTTGGCATCATCCCGTGGGTCCCGTCATCGGCACCCATTGCGGCCCCGATCTCGTGGGCTTGATCTTCCACTCCACGCACAGATAATGGACTCTTCCCGCACCGCGCTCCTATTGGGGGAGGAAGCCGTCAAACGGCTATCCTCTTGTCGCGTCGCCGTCTTCGGATTGGGCGGCGTGGGCGGCTACACCGTGGAAGCGTTGGTGCGAGCGGGAGTAGGCTTTATCGATTTGATCGACAACGATCAAGTGGCGGCAAGCAACCTCAACCGTCAGTTGATCGCCACCTCTTCGACCATCGGCCGTGACAAAACGGACGTGTGGGAAGAGAGGGTCAAGGATATCGATCCCACCGTCAAAGTCGTCAAGCACAAGTTGTTTTACACCCCCGACACGGCGGGAGAGATCGACTTGTCCGTCTACGACTACGTCGTAGACGCCATCGACACCGTAAGCGGCAAATTGCAGTTGGCGGTGGAGGCGGACAAAGCGGGCGTACCCATCATTTCGTGTATGGGCGCGGGCAACAAATTGGACCCCACCCTGTTCGAGGTCGCGGACATTGCCAAGACCTCGGTTTGCCCCCTTGCCCGCGTCATGCGCAAAGAGCTCAAAGCGAGGGGGATTCTTCATCTCAAAGTCGTGTACAGTAAGGAGCAACCTCGCTCTCCCCAAGCCCCCCAAGAGGGCGCCGAGACTAAGGGGAATACCGGGCGTATTGCTCCCGGATCGGTCTCTTTCGTGCCCTCGGTGGCAGGGCTGATATTGGCGGGCGAAGTCATCAAAGACTTGACCGGCGTGCGCTGATCGTGTTTTCAAACGATGGTGCGCTCTCTTGGAGAGGGCGCATTTTTATTAAGATTTGAATAATTTTTCACAAAAAACCCTTGGCAAGCGCGGGTAACTATGTTATAATGCTTTGGATTTATATTATACACAGTTGCTAACACGCAGTTACAACGAGGAGATGACTGAAAATGAGTGCGAATATGGAAAAAATAGCGATCATCGATTTGGGGTCGAACACGGCGAGATTGGTACTCGTCAACGTGTTCGAGGGCGGCTTTTTCGTCGTCTTTGACGAGATGAAGGAGACGGTCCGTTTGGGTCAAGATATGGAGATCGACGGATTTTTGCGCCCCAGCCGTATCGAACAGACCAAAAAGACCCTGTTGATGTTCCGCCGTTTTTGCGATAGCAACGGTATCGAAAAGATCTTGGCATACGCCACCGCCGCCGTGCGCCGCGCCAAAAACCAAAAGAGTTTTTTGGAAGAAGTCAGCGTCACTTGCGGTATCAAGCTCAAAGTGTTGACCTCGGAAGAGGAAGGGGAGTTTACCTATACCGGCGTGATCAACTCCATGGACGTGCCCAAGGGCGTGATCATGGATATGGGTGGCGGCAGCACCCAATTCGTGTACTACAACCGCAAAAATATTTTGGCGCAGACCACCTTGCCTTTCGGCACCGTGACCTTGACCGACCTCTTTAAGGGGAGCGGCTTGGCGCCCGAGGAAAAAGCCGAAAAGATCGAGGAGTTCGTCAAAGAGGCGATCGAAGACGTGCCTTGGCTCAACGACGTGGATCCCGACGTACAACTGATCGGCGTGGGCGGTTCGTTCCGCAACCTCGGCAAGATCAGCCGCCGTCTCAAACGCTACCCCTTGGACGTGGCGCACAACTATCCCATCGAGGCGAGCGAGTTTAACTCCATTTACGACACCATCAAGGTGTTGCCCATCGATCGCACCATGAAGATCAAGGGCTTGTCGAGCGGCAGAGCGGATATTTTCCCCTCGGCACTGTCCGCCATGAAAGCGGTGTTGGACGTCGCCAAGTTCGACCACATGACCGTATCGGGCTGCGGCCTTAGAGAGGGCGCGATGTTCAAATACGCCGTGCCTTCGGTCAACGAAAAGCCCATCAGCGACGTGTTGGGGTACAGTTTGCAGACCTTGGTCGTCCATTTCAATCTCAACGAGGCGCACGCCAAACACGTGACCGACCTCAGTATGCAACTGTTTAAGCAACTCAAAGTGTTGCACAAGTTGCCCCGTATGTACTTCCGCGTGCTCAGAGTCGCCGCCATGCTTCACGACGCCGGCTCGTGTATCAAATACTACGATCACCCCCGTCACAGCGCCTACGTTATCATGAACAGTTCCATCTACGGCATCAGCCAAAAGGACATCGTGATGGCGGCTTTCGTCGCCAGCGCGCACAAACACGGGGAGCCGTGGGAAGGATTTGCCCGCTATAAGAGTATGCTGACCGACGAGGACGTCGCCGCCGTGTACAAGTTGGGTGTTATCCTCAAGATCGCCGAGAGCTTCGACCGCAGTATGAGCGGTATCGTCACGGGGATCAACTGCGACGTGTTGGGCGACAGCGTGATCATGCAGACCACCTCGCTCGGTGACTGCTCGTTGGAGATACAAGACGCTTTGACTTGCCGCAACCAATTCCGTCAAGCTTACGGCAAAACGGTTGAAATACTGTAAGACAGCCGAGATTTGTCACGATGAAAGGTAAGTTTTGGGTCAACCTAATATCCGCCGTTACGTGCGCCGTCTTGGGCGTGGGGCTTATCGTGTTTAACCGCACGACGACCGCTCGCCAGGGTTTGCGTACCGCCGACGAGACCCGCCGCGCCGTCGTCATATTGGTGGTGGCTATCGTCTTGGGCGTGGTCGCCGTGGCGTTGGGGACTTGGGTCATCATGGTCTACTTCCGCCGCAAAAACGAACAGGATCGAGCCTTGCTCGCCGAGTTGGAAGCGCAAGGGTCGGCGGACGATCAAGGGCAGGAAGTCGATCAACGCGAGACCGACCATCCGCAAGCCTAACGACAAGTATCGAGAGCGTGCTTCGGCACGCTTTTTTGTTATACAAAAGCGGCTCATATTGTACGGCGGTCGTTTCATATAGTATGGCATGAGTTGGAAGGATGAGATCGACCGAAACTGGGGCGTAGGCAGTTGCGTACACGTGTACCCCGACGCCGTCGTGGTGGAAGGGCACAAGGGATTGCTTTGTTACAGCCCCCAATATATCAAGATCAAGCGCAAAAAAGGGTGCGTCGCCATCGAGGGCGAACGTCTTACCGCCTGCGAGATCGGACGGGACGAGGTCAAGATCGAGGGCAAGATCGCCAAGGTGGAGTGGCTATGAGGTGGCGTTTCGTCTTGCCGTCGGTATCCGCGATGCGCCTTCTCAACGATCTTTCGCGTGCCGACGTCAAGCTCGACCGCGTCAAGCGGGAGGGGAGACGGCTGTCTTTTGTGGTGACGGGTTTGGATAAGGGCAAGGTCATAGCCTATCTTGACGAGCGGGGAGCGGCATACCGTATCCGTCGGGCAAGCCCCTTGGGTTTGGTGTACCTGGGGCTCAAACGCCCCGTGCTACCTTTGTGCGCTCTTTGTCTCGCCGTCCTTCTCTTTCTCTCTTTTCGCTTGGTGTGGCAAATAGACGTGGCGGGCGCGTCAAGCGAGATCAACGCCCAAGCGCAAGCCATCGTCGCCCCCTATCTCGGCAAGTGGCAACACTCGATCGACACGGACTCCTTGTGTCGGCAACTGGTGGCGCTGGACGGGGTGGCGCAAGCGTCCGTTACGACGAGCGGGGTCAAACTCAAAGTGGAATTGCTGACCTCTCTCCCCAAAGGGGAGTTGATCGAGGAACAAAATGCCCCCATCGTCGCTTCTTGCGACTGTGTGATCCGTTCCATCGTGGTGGAGAGAGGACGCGCTTTGGTCAAAGTGGGGGACACGGTCAAGGCGGGAGACGTGTTGATCGCGCCCGAGTACTTAGTGGATAAAAATGCCGACGTGACCGTTCCTTGTCCCGCCATCGGCACGGTGACGGGCTTGGTCTATTACGAGCGAGAGGAGGAGTGGTATCGCTTCGAAACGCTTAGGCAGTTCACGGGTAAAGAGACCCGCTCGGCGGTGATCAAAGTGGGCGACAAAACGTTGGGGGCATTGGCGCCCAACCCCTACGCTTTGGGCGAAGAGACGGTGGAGTCTATCGCCACCGATTGGCTGTTGCCCCTCGTGGTGGAGCGGCACACCTATCGCGAAGTGGTCCAAAAGACCGTCGAACGGGATTGGAACGCCCAAAAAGAAGGCTTTGAAGCGGCCGTTTTGGCAAGACTGGAGGAGAATATAAAAAAAGGCGTGCATTTGGAGCGTAAGTGGTGTATAATAAAAGAAACGGGCTTTGGGTACAAGATATACGCGTACGCACAAGCCGTGACGGAGGTGTCGACGAGACCCTCTTAAGGAGAAGGATGAAAATCGAAAAACTGTCGATAGAAGACGCCGCTATCATGCGCTCGCTTATGGGCGCGTACGACGAAAACGCCCGCGCTCTCGAGCGGGAGTTGGGGGTGGAGTTGTCCGCCTTGGGTAGCACGCTCACCTTGTCGGGGGACGACAAACTGGTGGACGTGGCCTCTCGCGCCGTCAAAGCGTTGATCCGTTTGGCGGAGAGCGGGGAGTCTGTCAAGCCCCGCGACGTGCGTACGGCGCTCGATTTGGCAAAAGAGGGCAAAGAGGACGCGTTGCAAGCTTCGCGCGGGACGATCTGCGTCAATGCCAAAGGCAAACCCATCAAAGCGCGCACGGGCGGTCAATACTCGTATATGCGCCTTTGCGACGCCAACGAGATGGTGTTTTGTATCGGTCCCGCGGGTACGGGCAAGACCTATCTTGCGGTGGCTCGCGCGGTGCAAGCGTACCGCAACAAAGAGGTGGAGCGCATCATCCTCACCCGTCCCGCCGTGGAAGCGGGGGAGCGATTGGGCTTTTTGCCGGGCGATCTGCAGCAAAAGGTGGATCCATATCTACGCCCCTTGTACGACGCACTGCAAGAGTTGTTTGGGGTGGACACCTACGTTAAGATGCTGGAGCGCGGCTCCATCGAGATCGCTCCCTTGGCGTATATGCGCGGTCGTACCCTCAATTCCTCTTTCATCATCTTGGACGAGGCGCAAAACACCACTTCCGAGCAGATGAAGATGTTTTTGACCCGTATGGGCGAAGGCAGCCGCGTGATCGTCACGGGAGACACCACCCAGATCGACCTGCCTCGAGGGGTCAAGAGCGGTCTACTCGAGGCGGTGGACGTACTCGGGCGAGTGGAGGGCATAGGCATTTGCCGACTGACGGCGCAGGACGTGGTAAGACACGACTTGGTGCAACGCATCGTCAACGCCTATGACAAATACAACAAGGAAGAAAAGGATGAGTAACAAGAAATTTGCATTGAGTAAAAACGCCCAGCGAAATCTCTTGCTTGCCCTGCTGACCATGCTGTTTGCGGGGATCTTGGCGGTTTGCACCATGTGTTTGAGCTACCACGACGGGGAGTTTGCCCTCAAAGGATGGCCCGTGTTCGTGGTGTGGCTGCTCTTTTCGTGTACGCTCGGCGTTTGCATGGTCTATTGCCGCCGCTACGGATTGGACAAGATCAAAAACATGATCGTCATCTACGTGGGCGTGTTGATATCGGCGATCGCGGCACTGGTTTGCATCCGGTATTTGCAGGTGGGGTTCGCCCCCATCATGCTGTGCGCTTTGCTTAGCGTTTTGCTTTTGGACAAGCGCAGCGGGTACATTTCGTTGGTCACCAGTTTCCTCAGCATATGCATCATGATCGTGGTGTATTGGTTGGAATTGGACGCCAATATCAATCCCGCCGATTGGCTGTACCTCATGCTCAAATTGATGGCTGCCTTTTTGGTGGTGATGCTGTACAAAGCCAACTACAACCGCATCTCCCTGATCGGCGAGGTGCTGTTTGTGGCGATCGGTACGTTTGCTTTGGCTTTCGCTACCTCGATGGCGTTGGACGGTCCCAACGTGATCCAGAGTTTGATGTCGGCGGCGTGGATGTTTATTTCGGACGTGGTGGCGCTGCTACTGTGCTTGGTATTGACCCCCGTGTTGGAGTGGGTGTTGCGACTGGAGACCAACCTCAAAATGTTGGAGTACATCAGTTTTGACCAACCCCTGCTCAAGGAGCTCAGCGAAAAAGCGCCCGGCACCTTTCACCACTCGCTGGCGGTCGGCAACTTGGCGGAGCGGTGCGCCAACGCCATTGGCGAAAACGTTAACTTGGCTCGTGCGGCGGGCTATTTCCACGACGTGGGCAAACTGCAAAGCCCCGAGTTCTTTACCGAAAACCAAGACGGCGGCTACAACCCCCACGACGATTTGACTTACGAAAACAGCGTGCGTATCATCACCCGTCACACCGAAGTAGGGTACCAAATGCTGCTCAACAAGCATTTCCCCAAGATCTTGGCGGACGTGGCGAGAGAACACCACGGGGACAGCACCGTGTCCTACTTTTATATCAAAGCCAAAAACATTACCGAGGGCGACGTGGATAGCAGTACCTACCGTTATCCCGGACCTCGTCCCACCACCCGTATCGCCGCCATCGTCATGATCGCCGATACCGTGGAAGCGGCGACCCGTTCGATGAACGTGCGCGACCGCGAGCCTTTGTTTAAGTTGATCGACAAGCTCATTCGCGACAAGCGCGAAACGGGGCAATTCGACAACTGCGACATCACCATGCGCGAGTTGGCGATCATTCGCGACACCTTGGTCGAATCGCTGGTCGGCGCGGGGCACAAACGTATATCCTATCCCACCCAAAAGAGGAAAGACTGATGATCGAGACTTACATGACGTCCAAAGAGGAAAAAGAAGCCCTCAAAAAGGCATACTACGCGGTATTGCGCAACTTGGGGCTGGAAGACTGGTTTATGATCGATTTTTCGGTCGTGGGCAGAGATACCATCCGAAGTATGAACTTGGAAAACCGCGGGGTGGATCGAGTGACCGA
>CADBTQ010000068.1 GCA_902797685.1 uncultured Eubacteriales bacterium
AAGCGGATCAAAGGTGACGTTTGTCGCCAAGGGCAATCCAATGACCCCCGCAGGTTATACGGTCACCGCGACCATCTACGACGGCGGCAGTTCCTTCGGCAATTCTTCCGAACGCTTTAAGCGCGTCAGTTGATCGAGACGCTTCTCTCGGCGCTATGCAAAGGGGCTGCCAATAGGGCATAACACGATGGGGGCTGTTGATTGAACGGCTCCCTTTTTATTTGTAATGTACGCTCATGCGGTCTTCGTCGGGGTGGTAGGTGGCGAGGGCGATCTGCTTGACCGCTTTGGGCGGCTCGTCCAGCTTGGCAAACAGCCACTCTTCGTCCTTGCCCAACTGCTCCAAGCACGCCCCCACGATCTGTCCGTCCATCACCACGTCTTTGGAGAGGGCGGCTTTGGGAGAGTCCACGCCCACGTCCTGCTTGGTGGCGGGGGAGTCGCCGCCTTTGGGCAACACCGACAGCGAGCCGCTCGTCTCCAAAATGCAATAGGCGATCTGATCCATATCGAAGTAGCCCTTGGCGCGACACATCGCCAAAAACTCGTTGAGGGAGAGTTTGCTGCGGTTGAGAGTGCGGTACTGCAATTTGCCGTCCGCTACGAGGATGAGGGGTTGCCCGATAAAGATCTTTTTGAAAAAGTTGGACTTGCGCCCCAAAAGAGAGCACAAAAGGTCGAGCAAAGCAAACAGCGCCATACCCACCAAGTAATACCAAATGGGGCGGGTGGTATCAAACGCCATTTCGGCGGCGATAGACCCCAAGGATATGCCGATGATGTAGTCCAAAAAGTCAAGCTGCGCGATCTGTTTTTTGCCCAAGATCTTGGCGATGACGAACATAAACGCAAAGCCCACCACCCCGTAGATGAGCAGTTGATACAAGGGCTTCATGCCGCCTCCTTGAGGGTGGTCGCTATGCGCAAAGCGATCTTTTCGGCAAGCGCCACCACTTCGGGGTAGGGTACCGCCATCAACGTGGCGAGCGCGTCACCGCCTTTGATACCGACCACGCCCAACACGCCTACGTCCCCTATGGGGTCGTCGCGACCCAAGGCGCCGCCCGCTTTGATGCCGCCTTTGCGGATCTTGACCGTTCCCAATTCGTCGGGTCTGCCCACCGCGGCGTCCACCGCGATCACGGTGCTGTCGGGGTGATGGGCGAGCAAAAAGCGGCGATAGTCGGCGAGATTGAGCCCGTTGACCGTCTTGCCTTCCACGCCGTACACAGGGCAGGGGAGACGGTGCTTGTCCCTTAGCAGCGATCCCACGATGGGCCCCAAACTGTCCCCCGATATTTTGTCCGTACCGATACACACGACCACGCAATTCATAGGGGAAGTATAGACCGACAAAGGCGGGGGCATACGGGTTGATGCCGCCTTTGTCGATGAAATCCATGCAAAGCATGGGTGAAATCGGCGAGTCCCCCGGTGAAATCCGAACGCTGTTCGGGTGAAATCCTCGCATGTCGTAGACCCGCTCGGGTTGCGGTGTTGGATAAATACTATAACGCAAAACAAAAATGCCCAAAAATCTTGGGGCAACCTATTGTGTTTTGTATACTACACCATCTACAATGCGCAATCGACGCCTTCCGATATCACCGCACTGCGGTATGATATATTCGAGCGAGGCTCGAATAGGATATATCCCGTTGGGATATTATGGTAAAAATAGATGGTCGGGTGCTATTAAACAGATGAGTACGCCAACCATCTTTTTATTATCCGCAATACGACTGCAAGTCGTATATCATTGACCGAAGGTCTATATCATATCCCCAAGGGATATATCATAGCCAACGGCTATACCATTGCTACGCCTCACGCGCGCGCAAACGCGCGTTTATTTGTTCGCGCGCCCCTATGACGGGGCAAAACGGCACGAAAATAAAAATTATTCAAAACTTAATAATTCTTATCCATAATTTAATATTGTAACTTTTGTATAGATTCGTTTGACTTAGTTGACGTTTCCGTTTTATAGTTTATATTGCCTTTATCTGCGCATATATACGCGTGTGTGCGAAGAAGGGCGGCAAAATAAGAGAAAATATTTTTTGAGGAGTGTGAAAAATGTCTCACAAGCTAACCAAAGTTATGTACGGCAATACCGAGCGGTTGAGCTTTGCCAAGACCAAAGAAGTCTTGCCTTTGCCCGACTTGCTGGAACTGCAGAAAAACTCCTTCAAGAAGTTCATGGAAGAGGGAATCCGTGAGATCTTGGATGAGTTTAGCCCCATCGTCCAAAAGGCGACCGCCGGCGGACTGGAGCGTTTTGTGTTGGAGTTCGGCGACTACTACTTCGAGGAGCCCAAGATCTCCGCGAGAGATTGTAAGTGCAAGTACGCCACCACCTACTGCGCGGCTCTTAAGGTCAAAGTCAAGTTGATCTTGCGCGAAAAGGGCGACCTCATCAAAGAGGACGAGATCTTTTTGGGCGACATCCCCTTGATGACCGAAAACGGCAGCTTTATCATCAACGGCGCCGAGCGCGTCGTCGTCAGCCAATTGGTGCGTAGCCCCGGCGTGTACTTCGAGACCGCTACCGACAAAAACGGCGACCAAAGTTATGCTTGTACCGTCATCCCCAAAAACGGTGCTTGGTTGGAGTTCGAGCAAGACAGTTCCAACGTCTTGTACGTCCACGTGGACCGCAAAAAGAAGATCACCACCTCCCTGTTGCTGCGCGCATTGGGCTTGGTGACCGACCAAGAGATCATCGACGTCTTCGGAGACGACGAAGTCATCCTCAAGACCATGGAGAAGGACAGGGAGTCCGACCGCGATCTGCTCAACGCCAAGACCGAGTTGTACAAAAACATCCGCAACGGCGAAGTCATCACGGTGGAAGGCGTCAGCGCCAACATCCCCGCCATCTTCTACGACAAAAAACGTTACGACCTCTCCCGCGTGGGTCGCAACAAGTACAATAAGAAGTTGTCCTTGGCATCCCGTATCGCCGAGAGAGAATTGGCGGAAGATATCGTGGATCCCGACAGCGGCGAGATCTTGGCAGCCAAAGGCAGCGCCGTCGATTTCGACACCGCTACCGCCATCCAAAACATGGGTATCAACGTGGCTTACGTGGTGGGCGCGGACGGCGCCAAAGTCAAGGTCATCGGCAACAACGCCGTGGATCTTGCCGCCTATCTCGACGTGGATCCCAAGTCCATCGGCGTGTTGGAATTGGTGCACTATCCCACTTTGATGGAGATCTGGCAAGGTCTTGAATCGGAAGAAGACAAGATCGAAGCCGTCAAAGCCAACTTGACCCGCTTGGTGTGCAAGCAGATCCGCTTGGACGACATCATCAGCATCGTCAACTACAATATCTGTTTGCGCCACGGCGTAGGCAGCTGCGACAACATCGACCACCTCTCCAACCGTCGTATCCGTGCGGTGGGCGAACTCTTGCAACTCGAAATGCGCAAGGGCTTCCAAAACATGGAACGTCAGATCGTGGAGAAGATGAACACCACCAACGCCGACGACGCCGAGATCAAACGGTTTATCAACACCAAACCCGTCACCGGCAAAGTGCGCGAGTTCTTCAACACCGCCCAGCTGTCCCAGTTTATGGACCAACAAAACCCCATCGCCGAACTGACCCACAAGCGTCGTTTGTCGGCATTGGGCCCCGGCGGTTTGAACCGTGAGCGCGCGGGTATGGAAGTGCGCGACGTCAACCACTCCCACTACGGACGTCTGTGCCCCATCGAGACCCCCGAAGGTCAAAACATCGGCTTGGTCAACTCCCTCTCGACCTATGCCAAAGTCAACGAATACGGCTTTATCGAGACGCCTTATCGCAAGATCGACAAAGCGACCGGTATCGTCACCGATATTGTGGAATACATGACCGCCGATACCGAGGATCAATACATCATCGCCCAATCCACCGAGCCCATCGGGGAGGACGGCAGACTTGCCAACGAGGTCGTGGCGGCTCGTTTCCGCGAGGATATCCGCAAAGTGCCCAGAGAGCAAGTGGACTATCTCGACGTCAGCCCCAAACAATTGGTGTCGGTGGCGGCTTCGTTGATCCCCTTCCTCGAGAACGACGACGCCAACCGCGCTTTGATGGGCAGCAACATGCAGCGTCAAGCCGTGCCTTTGATCAAACCCGAAGCCCCCATGGTGGCGACGGGTATCGAGCACAAGGTGGCTACCGACTCGGGCGTCATGATCTTGGCGGACATCGACGGCGTGGTGACCCACGTGTCGGCGGACGAGATCACCGTCCAAAACGGGGACATCGTGAAGACGTACGTGTTGCACAAGTTCGAACGCAGTAACCACGAGACCTGTATCAACCAGCATCCCGTCGTCAAAGTGGGCGAGCACGTCAAAGTGGGCGACACCTTGGCGGACGGTCCCGCGACCGATCACGGCGAGTTGGCTCTGGGGCGCAACATCCTCATCGGCTTTACCACTTGGGAAGGCTACAACTACGAGGACGCTATCCTTATCTCGGAAGAGTTGGTGCGCGACGACGTGTTCACTTCGGTGCACATCTCCATCTACGACACCGACGCTCGTTCCACCAAGTTGGGCAACGAGGAGATCACCCGCGACATCCCCAACCGTGGCGAGGATATGCTCAAAGATCTGGACGAAGACGGTATCATTCGTATCGGCGCGGAAGTGCGCACGGGCGATATCTTGGTCGGTAAGGTCGCGCCTAAGGGCGAAGTCGATCCCACTCCCGAAGAGAGATTGCTCCGCAGCATCTTCGGCGAGAAGAACCGCGACGTCCGCGACGTGTCCTTGACCGTGCCTCACGGCGAGTACGGCGTGGTCGTAGACGTGCAAGTCTTTACCAAAGAAAACAAACCCGATCTGCCCTCCGGCTCCACCAAACAAGTCCGCGTCTTTATCGCGCAAAAGCGTAAAGTCGGCGTGGGCGACAAGATGGCGGGTCGTCACGGCAACAAGGGCGTCGTGTCCCGCGTGCTTCCCAAAGCGGATATGCCCTTTATGGCGGACGGCACCAGTTTGCAGATCTGTCTAAACCCCTTGGGCGTGCCCAGCCGTATGAATATCGGTCAGGTGTTGGAAGTCCACTTGGGTTTGGTCTGTAAGACCGCAGGGTGGAAGATCGCGACCCCCGTCTTCGACGGCGCGTCCGACGCCGAGATCAAGGAACTCTTGGTGGAAAACAATCTGCCCGAAAACGGCAAGATGCAACTGTTCGACGGCCGTACGGGCGAGCCCTTTGAAAACAAGGTCACCGTGGGCTATATGTATATGCTCAAACTCAACCACTTGGTCGACGATAAGATCCACGCTCGTAGTACCGGTAGTTACGCCTTGGTCACCCAACAACCTTTGGGCGGCAAAGCCAAATTCGGCGGACAACGTCTGGGCGAAATGGAAGTGTGGGCGATCGAGGCGTACGGCGCCGCCAACGTGCTGCAAGAGATGTTGACCGTCAAGTCGGACGACGTCAGCGGCCGTGAAAGAGCGTATGCGTCCATCACCAAAGGTCAAAACATTTCCGAGCCGGGTATCCCCGAGTCCTTCCGCGTGTTGGTACGCGAAATGCGCTCTTTGGGATTGGACATCCGTCCCATGGGCGAGAACGCGCAAGAGATCCCCGACACCATCATCGACGAGACCTTCGACGCGACCGAGCCCAAAAACCTGTCGGATATCGACTTTGACAAGGTGTTCGGCGTAGGCGAAGAAGACGAGGTCGGCGAGGACGACGCAAGCGAGGTCGCGGAAGACCTGTTTGACAGCGATCCCTTCGGCGCATTGTTCGACGTGGAAGCGGACGACGAAAACGGTTTGCTGTAAGCTGAGGAGGCAGTAAGATGTTTGAAGTTAATAATTTTGATTCGATAAAGATTGGTTTAGCGTCTCCCGAAAAGATCAGGGAGTGGTCGCACGGCGAAGTCAAAAAGCCCGAGACCATCAACTACCGCACCCAAAAACCCGAGCCCGACGGTTTGTTCTGCCAAAAGATCTTCGGACCTACCAAGGACTGGGAATGCGCCTGCGGTAAGTACAAACGCATCAAGCACAAAGGTATCGTGTGCGACAAGTGCGGCGTCAAGGTGGAACAAAGCCGCGTGCGCCGCGAGCGCATGGGTCACATCGAGTTGGCGGCTCCCGTCGCCCACTTGTGGTATCTCAAAGGCACCCCCTCCCGCATCGCCACCTTGCTCGACATGCCCCCCAAAGAGGTGGAACACGTGGTGTACTACGCCTCTTACGTGGTCATGGATCCCGGCAAGACCGATTTGGTCAAACGCCAAGTCCTCAACGAGAGCGAATATCGCGCCAAATGCGAAGAGTTCGGCCGCGACGCTTTCAAGGTGGGTATGGGCGCCGAGAGCATCAAGCAATTTTTGATGGACATCGACCTCGACAAGGAGATCAAAGAACTTCGCGAGGCGATCGCCTTCGATCAACGCACTTCCAAAGAGAACTCCCAAGCCCCCAAGCGCATGAAGATGGCGAAGAGGCTCGAGGTATTGGAAGCGTTCAAAGAGACGGGCAGCAAACCCGAATGGATGATCCTCGAGGCTTTGCCCGTGTTGCCCCCCGAGTTGCGTCCTATGATCCCCTTGGAGGGTGGCAGGTATGCGACCAGCGACCTCAACGACTTGTATCGCTACGTCATCGGTCGTAACAACCGTCTCAAAAACTTCTTGGCTTCCAACGGCGTCGACGCCATGATCCGCAACGAAAAGCGTATGTTGCAAGTCGCCGTCGACAACCTCATCGACAACACCAAGCGCGCCAAAGCCACCAACGGCAAATCGCGTGAACTCAAGAGTTTGACCGCCATGCTCCGCGGTAAGCAAGGACGTTTCCGTCAAAACTTGCTCGGTAAGCGTGTGGACTACTCGGGTCGTTCGGTTATCGTCGTGGGTCCCGAACTCAAGATGTATCAATGCGGTCTCCCCAAAGAGATGGCGTTGGAACTCTTTAAGCCCTTCGTCATGCGCGAATTGGTAGAAAGAGAGATCTGCAACAACATCCGCAACGCCAAGCGTTTTGTGGATCGCGCCCGCCCCGAAGTGTGGGACGTGTTGGACGACGTGATCAAAGATCATCCCGTGCTTTTGAACCGTGCGCCTACCTTGCACCGTTTGGGTATCCAAGCTTTCGAGCCCGTGTTGGTGGAAGGCCGCGCGCTCAAGTTGCATCCTTTGGCTTGTACCGCCTTCAACGCCGACTTCGACGGCGACCAAATGGCTGTGCACGTTCCTCTGTCCATCGAAGCGCAAGCCGAGGCTCGCTTCCTCATGTTGTCTACCAACAACATCCTCAAACTGTCGGACGGCAAACCCATCGTGTGTCCCACGCAGGATATGGTGTTGGGTAGCTACTACCTCACCATCGAAAAGCCCTATCCTCCCAAAGGCGAGGACGAGGACGAGATCGAATATCGTCGCCGCACCGAGCACACCTTTATGTCGGTGGACGAAGCCAAGATGGCGTATCAAACCAAAAACATCGGTTTGCAAAACCCCATCCGCGTCCGCGTCAGCAAGGTGATCGACGGCAAAGAGTACAGCAAGATGATCAAGACGACCGTGGGTCGTATCATCTTCAACGAGGCGATCCCCCAAGACATCGGCATGGTGCCCCGCGAGACGCCCGAACAAATGTTGGACCTCGAGATCGAAGGGAAGAACTGTCCCGTCGGCAAAAACCAACTCAAAGACATCATCGACCGTTGCTACAAAGCCAAAGGCAACACCGAGACTGCCGCCGTGTTGGATAAGATCAAGGCGCAAGGTTACAAGTACAGCACCGTGTCCGGTTTGACGACCTGCTTGTTTGATATGCACATTCCGCAATCCAAGGAGGCCATCATCGACAAAGCCGATCACGAGGTCGCCAAGATCCAAAAACTGTACGACCGCGGCTTTATCACCAACGAAGAGCGCGAGCGCAAAGTGGTGGAAGTGTGGAACGGCGTGACCGACTCGGTCACCTCCGAATTGGAGCACACTTTGGATACCTTCAACCCCATCAAGATGATGCAGACCTCGGGCGCTCGTGGTAGCAAAGACCAGATCCGTCAGTTGTCGGGTATGCGCGGACTGATGAAAGATCCTACCGGTAAAGTCATCGAATTGCCCGTCAAGTCCAACTTCCGCGAGGGCTTGAGCGCGTTGGAATACTTCATTTCTTCCCACGGTGGACGTAAAGGTTTGGCGGATACCGCTCTTAAGACCGCCGAGTCGGGTTACTTGACTCGTAGGTTGGTGGACGTGGCGCAACCCATCATCGTCCGAGAGGAAGACTGCGGTGACCGCAAAGGTACCGAAGTGGAGACCATCTACGGGGCGCGCGGCGCCGTCATCGAAAAGTTGGCGGACAGATTGGTCGGGCGCTTTACCATCGACGAAGTGGTGGATCCCACCACGGGCGAAGTGTTGGCTCCCGCCGACAGCATGATCACCGACGAGCAAGCGGCAGCCATCGAGGCGAGCGGCTTGAAGAAGGTCAAGATCCGTTCGGTGTTGGGCTGCAAACGCGCATACGGCATCTGCGCCAAGTGCTACGGTGCGGATATGAGCAACGGCAAGTTGGTCAAGATCGGCGAAGCGGTGGGCGTCATCGCGGCGCAATCCATCGGCGAACCCGGTACTCAGTTGACCATGCGTACCTTCCACACGGGCGGCGTCGCAGGCGCCGACGATATCACCGCCGGTTTGCCCCGCGTCGAAGAGTTGTTCGAGTGCCGCAATCCCAAGGCGCAAGCCATCATTTCGGATATCGCCGGTACCGTTACCCGCACCGAAAAGGACAAACGCACCATCATCACCGTGGATCCCGGCAACGGTGGGGACGTCAAGACCTATCAGCCCGCCTACAACGCCAAGATCTTGGTGTCGGACGGCGACGTGGTCGAGCCCGGTACCCAATTGACCGCCGGTGCCATCAATCTGCAAGATCTGTTGCGTACCAAGTCGGCTAAGGGCGTGCAAGACTACCTCACTTGGGAAGTCAAAAAGGCTTACCAGTCCAGCGGTGTTGCCATCAACGACAAGCACATCGAGATCATCATTCGTCAAATGCTCCGCAAGGTGCGCATCGAGCGTCCCGGCGATACCAAGTATCTGCCCGGCGAGTTGGTGGATATCGCCGCCTTTGAGGAGACCAACATGAAGACGGTGGAGAACGGTGGCGAGCCCGCTATGGCTAAGCGTTGCTTGCTCGGTATCACCAAGGCTTCCTTGGCGTCCGACAGCTTCCTGTCCGCATCGTCCTTCCAAGAGACCACCCGCGTGTTGACCGACGCCGCCATCAAAGGCAAAGTCGATCCCTTGCTCGGACTCAAAGAGAACGTCATCTTGGGCAAACTCATCCCTGCCGGTACCGGTCTCAAACAATACAACAACATCATGGTCACCCCCGTGAGCAGCATTCAAGAGGCTCAAGTGGATATCCCCGATATCGTGGGTGAAGACGACTAATTGACAAAACACACCCTCTTTCCCCCTCGCTCGGCAGCGAGGGGAAAAGAGACAAGGAGACATATGAATACCAGACTATTTACAAGCGAAAGTGTGACCGAGGGTCATCCCGACAAAGTCTGCGACAGTATTTCGGACGCTTTGTTGGATGCCGTGCTGGCCCAAGATCCGGAAGCACATTGCGCCTGTGAAACCTGTGCGACCACCGATTTGGTGATGGTCATGGGTGAAACGCGCGCAAAGGCTAACGTGGACGTGGACAAGATCGTGCGCGACACCGTGGACAAAATCGGTTACAATCAACCGGGGCTTGGCTTTGACAGCCATACCCTCACCATCATCAATCGTATCCACGAGCAATCGAGCGACATCGCTCAAGGCGTGGATAAAGCGGGCGAGACCAAGGACAGCCAAGCCGACTACGACCGTCAAGGGGCGGGCGACCAAGGCATGATGTACGGGTACGCCTGCGACGAAACGGCGGAATTGATGCCGTTGCCCATCACTTTGGCGCACAAATTGACGTCCAAACTGACCGAAGTGCGCAAAAACGGCACCTTGCCCTATCTCCGTCCCGACGGCAAAGCGCAAGTGACCGTGGAATACGAGGGCGCCGTCCCTGTGAGAGTGCACACCGTGGTGGTGTCCACCCAGCACGACGAGTCGGTCACGCAGGAGCAGATCCGCAAGGATATCATCGAGTACGTCATTTGCGAGGCGATCCCCGCTTACCTCATGCAGGAAGCGACCCTCATCTACGTCAATCCCACCGGACGTTTCGTCATCGGCGGTCCCCACGGGGATTCGGGCTTGACGGGGCGCAAGATCATCGTCGACACCTACGGCGGCTATTGCCCCCACGGCGGCGGCGCTTTCTCGGGCAAGGATTCGAGCAAGGTGGATCGCAGCGCGACTTATTACGCCCGCTACGTGTGCAAAAACGTGGTGGCGGCGGGACTGGCTCGCCATTGTCAGTTGGAAGTCAGCTACGCCATCGGCAGAGCCCACCCCATCAGCCTTAGGGTCAACACCTTCGGCACGGGCGTGGTGGACGACTCGGTGTTGGAGCAAGTGGTCTCCAAGGTCTTCGATTTCCGCCCCGCGGCGATCGTAGATCAGTTGGATTTGAGACGACCCATCTTTGGTAAAACCACCAATTACGGGCATTTCGGCAAGGCGGGACTGCCTTGGGAAAACACCGATAAGGTGCGTCTACTCCAAAAGGAGATCATGGATTGGAAATAAAAGGTACGATCGAAGGACTCATCTTTCGCAACGCCGAAAACGGGTACACCGTGGCGGCGGTGGATGCTCACGGTTTGATGATTACGGCTGTGGGCATTTTTCCACCTATCACCGAGGGGGAAGAAGTCACTTTGATCGGCGAGTACAAAAAGAACGCGCGCTACGGCGACCAATTTGCGGTAGAGCAGGTCATCGTCGCGCCGCCCCGTAGCAAGGAAAACATGATCCGCTATCTGTCGAGCGGACTGTTCCCGGGGGTGGGCGAAGTCACCGCGACCGCCATCGTCGACCACTTTGGGCTGGATACCTTCGACGTGTTGGAGATGAATCCCGAGCGATTGGTCGAGGTGAGGGGAGTGTCTCGCAAAAAGGCGTTCGCCATGTCCGACCGCTACGTCGATCTGCGCATGATGCAGCGTTCCATCATGTTTTTGACCGCCTATCACGTCTCCCTCAATTTGGCGATCAAGATCTACAAGTTTTACGAAAATCAAACGGAAAATATCGTCAAATCCAACCCCTACCGCTTGGTGGAAGACATCGACGGTATCGGTTTTCGCACGGCTGACACCATCGCTTTGGCGATGGGGATCGCCAAAGACGACCCCAACCGGATCCGCGCCGCCATTCGCCATTGTTTGGACGACGGAGCGGCGGCAGGCGGCAACACCTATCTGCCCTTGGGCCAGTTGGTGTCCATGAGCCTCAAACTGCTCGAATACGACGAGGGAGAGGGCAATCTCATCCTCGACGTGGTGGAGAGTATGGAGATCGTGGGGGACGTCAAGCGCCTCAACGATCCGGACGGCTCCACGGGCATCATGCTCGGCAAAAACTACAGTAGGGAGCAATCCATCGCCAAACGTCTGATCGCCTTGATGGACGAAACGGGTCGTTTCGGCTTCGACTACGAGCACGAGATCAACTTTTTCGAAAAGATCTACGGGCTCCAATTGCACCCCGCGCAAAAGGAAGCTATCGCCGCCGCCATGAACAACGGCGGAGTGGTCATCACGGGAGGTCCCGGCACGGGCAAAACCACCATCATCAAGTGTATCATTCACTTGCTCGAGAGGGCGGAATCGACCTACGCCTTGACCGCACCCACGGGACGCGCCGCCAAGCGCATGAGCGAAGCGACGGGCAGGGTCGCCAAGACCATTCACCGTTTGCTCGAACTCAACCCCCGCTCGGGCGGCAAAAGCTTCGTGTACGACAACAACAATCCCTTGCCCTACGACGTGCTGATCGTGGACGAGATCTCCATGGCGGACGAGGTGATCTTTTACGCTCTTCTTCGCGCCATGCGGCACGGCACCCGCTTGATATTGGTGGGGGACAAAGACCAGTTACCTTCGGTGGGCGCGGGCTGCGTGTTGGCGGATATCATCGCCTCCAAGATCATGCCCGTGGTACACCTCAACCACATCTACCGCCAAGCGGAAGGGAGTTTTATCATCACCAACGCCCACCTGATCAACCGCGGCACTCTCCCCGAGATCGACAGAGGAAGCCGCGACTTTTTCTTCGACTACACCGACGACAGCGGCAAAATGCTCAAGGACGTGGTGGACTTTTGCACCAAGCGCATACAGACCTATCTTCCCGTATCCACGGGGGATATACAGGTGCTGGCGCCCCTCAAAAAGGGGGACGTAGGGGTGCTCAATATCAACGAAAAGCTGCAAGCGGCGCTCAATCCGCCTTCTCCCGACAAAAAGGAGATCGCGGTGGGACAGACCATCTTCCGCGAGGGGGATAGGGTGATCCAAACTTGCAACAACTACGACGTCACTTGGGTCAGGACCACCGACGGGGAAGTCACCACCGGCGAAGGGGTGTTCAACGGAGACGTGGGCATCATTCAAAAGATCGACAAGGGCAATATGCTCATGATCGTGCGCTTTGAGGACGACCGCGTCGCGGAGTACGGCTCGGACGAGTTGGGGGATATGTCTTTGGCGTACTGCATCTCGGTGCACAAGTCCCAAGGCAGCGAGTTCAGGGTGGTGATCGTGGTGTGCGACCAGTACAACCCCATGGTGCTGACCAAAAACCTGCTGTATACCGCCGTGACCCGCGCCAAGGATATGGTGGTATTGGTTGGCAACAAAGCCACCTTTGCCAAGACGGTCAAAAACAAACGCACCGACCGACGCTATACCGCTCTGGTGCGCTTTATCCACGAACTGCAACAAGCTAACTAGCGCAAGTCGTTCTTGCGCCATGATATAGGCTGCGCCTATGATATATCCCCTGCGGGCTATGATATAGACCTTCGGTCAATGATATACGACTTTGTCGTATTGCGGATGATAAAAAAGATGGTTGGCGTACCGTTCCATTTATAGCACCCGACCATCTTTTTTTTTTACCATCATATCCCAACGGGATATATCCTATTCGAGCGCGACTCGAATATATCATACCGCAGTGCGGTATATCATATCACAAAGTGATCTATCATTGCGCAAGGCTCCCTTGCGCTTCGAGGTATTCCCTGATTCCCCACGCGATCTGATACCCTACCGTCATGCGATATTCCTCGCTAGCAAGCAGGGCTTCGTCCTCGGGGTTGGACAAAAATCCGCATTCCACGATGGCGGTGGGGCAAGGGGAGTAGCGGGCGAGGTAGTAGTCCCCCCACAAGGCTTGGTAGGGGCGCAACCCCTTGGGCAAATTGAGGGTGTCGTTGAGCCTCGATTGCAGCGCTCCCGCCAAGGTTTCGTCCTTGTCTTTGTACCAAAATACCTGCGTGCCACGTCGCAGAGCGGAGGGGTACGAATTGCAGTGGATACTTACCACGATAGCGGCGTTTTCGTCCGCGATCAACTGCAATCTCTTGTCCATGTCCTGCCGCTTGTAACTGGCGGTAGGGGAGACCAAGGCGGCGTCTTTGGTGCGGGTCAGTACCACTTTGTAACCCCAATCCGTCAAATACGCTTGGGCGTAGAGGGCGATCGAGAGATTGACGTGGCTCTCTTTGACGCCCAATTTGAGCCCCTTGCACCCCGCGTCGTATCCGCCGTGACCGGGATCCAACACGATCACTCTTTCCTCTGCGCTCGCTCGCTTGGGCACGGTCAATCCCACCGCTAACCCCAGTCCCGCGAGCAGTACGCACACCAGCACCCAGGCGATCACTTTTTTGTTGATGACGACAAACATACGCTACTCCTTGTCGTTTTCTTTTTTTTGTCGTCAAACCCGCTTTTTCGACCGAAAAGCCGCGTTTGAACTATCGAAAACGTATAGTTGCCCACTTATCCACAGAGTTTTCCACACGGGATAGGCGGCGATACACTTCAATCTATGCCACGGGTTGGGGGCGATATGTCCCGCTTTGCCTCGCAAAAAAGGAGAGAAAAACGGGGATATTGTCGTCCAAACCCTCGAATTGGTTGCAAAAGTCGTAAGTAATAGTTATAATATATACTGTAGTATTATGAGGAGTGTGCTTATGGATCTGTTTCCCAATTACCCAACGCTCGATCGCGACGCGGTCGCCAAGATCGATTCGTTGGCTTTGGCGTACGTGGGTGACGCGGTGCAGACGCTGTACGTGCGTAGCCTGTTGCTTGGGCAAAACGCGGGGCAGAGCGCGGGCAAACTCCATCGGTTGACGATAGGCAAAGTGAGCGCCGCCGCTCAAGCCGAGCAAGCGGACAGGGTGCTACCGTTGCTTAGCGAAGAGGAGCGCGACGTGTACAGGCTTGCCCGCAATCACAAGACCGGATCCTCCGCCAAAAACGCCACCGTGGGCGACTACCACAAGGCGAGCGGACTGGAAGCGGTGTGGGGGTATTTGTACCTCACGGGGCAGACGGACAGGCTTAACGAATTGCTGGCTATCGCCATCCAAGATAAGGAGCAGCTATGATCATCGAAGGACGTAATGCGGTGCGCGAAGCGCTTGCTTCGGGCGTGACCGTAGAAAAGATATTGGTCGCCAAAGGCGCCGAAGGTAGCGTGAGCGTACTGGTCGCCCAAGCCAAACAGGCGGGGGTGAGAGTGGTGTTTGCCGACAAGAGCGCATTGGATCGGGTCAGCGTGACCAAACACCATCAAGGCGTGTTGGCGTACACGACCGAGTTTGACTACTGCACCTTGGAAGACATTTTGGCTTCCAAGCGGGGAGAACATCATTTCATCCTCTTGTTGGACGAGATCGAGGATCCCCACAATTTGGGCAGTATCATCCGCGTCGCCGACGTGTTGGGGGTGGACGGTATCGTCATTCCCTCGCGCAGAGGCGCCACCGTCAACGAGACGGTCGTTCGCACCTCGGCGGGTGCGACGGCTTACGTCAAGATCGCCAAAGTCGGCAATATCAACGACGCCATTCGCGCTCTCAAAGAGGAGTTCGTCACGGTGTATGCTCTGGATATGGACGGGAAGGAGATCGCCTCCTCCCGCCTCGATTGCGACTTGGCGCTGGTCGTCGGCAACGAGGGCAAGGGGGTCAAAGCCCTTACCCGCAAGCTGTGCGACGGTGCGGTCAGCATCCCCCAATCGGGTCACATCGACAGCCTCAACGCCTCGGTCGCCACGGGTATCGCGGTGTACGAGGTCGTTCGTCAACGCCGTGAAAGATAGACCCATAGCCGAACTGCTGTCCCTTGCCAAAGCGGGGGATCCGGCGGCGGTCGCCGAGGTGGAAAGCCGCTACGAGCCGTTGTTGCACGCCCTCTCCCGCGGGTGTCCCCCCGAGGAGATCGAGGACGTGATGCAAGAGGGGCGGTTGGGCGTCTTGGTCGCCATCGAGCGATTCGACCCCACGCGCGGGGTGTCCTTCGGGACGTTTGCCCAAGCGGTGTGCCGCCATCGGATCGCCACCTATCTCAAAAACACCCGTCACGACGTTTCGGCGGAAGAATGGGCGGTCGACGGTTTGGCGGACAGCACCCCGGGCCCTGAGGACGTGTGGTTGAGCAAAGAGACGTTGGCGGAGACCAAACGCCTTGCCAAAGAGGTGTTGAGCGACAAAGAGTACAAGATATGGAGACTGCGAGTAGACGGCTACGGCTACGACGAGATCCGCACGCTGCTTGCGCTCGACAATGACAAAACCATCAACAACGCCTTGCAACGCGCTCGGCGCAAACTGATAAGGACAGCGTATGAAAGATAAAGTTACCCCGCAAATCAATTTGGAAAAGCCTCAAGGCGCCCAAGGTCTGACCTCGAGCGCGGTGTCGGCGCGCGTTTCCGCCAGGTTGGTCAACGGGGACGTAAGAGTGCAGACCAAGTCTTACGGCAAGATTTTCGTCACCAACACCTTTACCTTGTTCAATATCCTCAACGTGGTGTTGGCGATACTGGTATGCGTACTGGGGCATTCTCCCAAAAACGCCACCTTCATCGGACCCGCCGTCCTCAACTGGATCATCGGTATCGTGCAGGAGATCCGCGCCAAACACACCATCGACAAGTTGTCCTTGATCTCGGCGCCCAAAGTCACCGTCTTGCGCGACGAGGAAGAAAAGGAGATCGCCGTCAGCGAGATCGTGATGGACGATCTGACCATCCTCGCCCAAGGCAAGCAGATCTGCGCGGACGCGGTCATCGTGGAGGGCAGCTGCGAGGTCAACGAGAGTTTGATCACGGGCGAGAGCGATCCCGTCGTCAAAGGCGAGGGGGACGAATTGCTGTCCGGCTCGTTTATCGTGGCGGGCAAGGTCAAAGCCCGCGTCGTCCACTTGGGCGCCGACAACTACGCCAACAAGATCTCGGCGGGCGCCAAGTATATCAAGAGCAGCAACAGCGAGATACTGCGCGCTCTGCGCATGGTGATACGCATCATGTCCTTCGTGGTCGTACCCTTGGGCGTGCTGTTGTTCCTCAAACAATACCTCATTATCAAGATGCCCTTGGACGCTTCCATCGTCAAGATGGTGGGCAGTATGTCCAGTATGATCCCCCAAGGCTTGATGGCGCTGTCCTCGGCGGTATTCGCGGTGGGCGTCATTAGGCTCAGCAAGCACAAGACCCTCTCGCAGGACTTGTACTGTATCGAGACGCTGGCGCGGGTAGACGTGCTGTGTCTCGACAAGACGGGCACCATCACCGAGGGCAGTATGGAAGTCAAATGGATCGTCCCCAAAGGGGAGACCGACCAAGCGGTCATCGACAAGGGTTTGGTGAGCATCACCCACCTGTTGCCCGACGGCAACCCCACTTTCGTGGCGATCAAGGACTACTACAAAGAGCATCCCGTCCCGTCAGGGCAAGCGGACGCCATCGTCCCCTTCAACAGTGCGCGCAAGTGGAGCGGCGTGTCGGTGGACGGCACCACCTACGTGATGGGCGCCGCCGAATTCGTGTTGGGCGAGGGGATCGAAGAGATCCGCGAGGAGTTGGAAGATTACAGCCAAAAGGGCTACCGCGTGTTGGTGTTGACCATGGGTCACAAAAAACTCGAAGACAACGCTTTGCCCGACGACCTTACCCTTGCCGCCTTGGTGCTCATCAGCGACAAGATCCGCGCCGAAGCGCCCGCGACTTTGCGCTACTTCGCCGAAGAAAACGTGGATATCCGCGTCATCTCGGGCGACAACCCCGTGACCGTTGCCGCCATCGCCAAACAGGCGGGGTTGGAGAATTGCACCGCCGTGGATATGAGTACGGTCGCCGACGAGGATATTCAGGAAGCGTCCCGCACCTACAAGGTGTTCGGACGGGTCACCCCCGAGCAAAAACTCAAGTTGGTGCAAGCCCTCAAAGCGGACAAACATACGGTCGCCATGACGGGCGACGGCGTCAACGACGTGTTGGCGCTCAAAGAGGCGGATTGTTCCATCGCCATGGCGTCGGGTTCGGACGCGGCGCGCAACGTGGCGCAGTTGGTCTTGTTGGACAGCAACTTCGCTTCCATGCCCCATATCGTCGCCGAAGGTCGTCGCTCGATCAACAACCTGCAACGCTCGTCCGCTCTGTACTTGGTCAAGACCATCTACTCCATGCTGTTGGCGTTTTTGTTCCTGTTCTTCAAGGAGTATCCCTTCGAGCCGACCAACCTCACCTTGGTGGGTATGGCGACCATCGGTATTCCCAGCGTGTTTTTGGCGCTGGAGCCCAACAAAGAGCGAGTCAAAGGTCACTTTTTGCAAAACGCCCTTTCGGCTTCCGCCCCGGGCGCGCTCGCGATCGTGTTGTCGGTCGCTTTCTTGCAACTGTTGCTCGTGACCCTGCCGCAAGCCTACAAACTGGACTCGGCGGGCATGACCACCGTGTCGGTCATCGTGTTGGCGGCGGGCGCGTTTATGGTGCTTTTCCGCGTGAGTATGCCCATGAATTGGAAGCACATTATCCTGTTCGTTACGATGTTGGCGATCTTTATGGTGGGATGGTATCTGTCCTCGGTCACGCTCAAGTTCGGCGACAAAGTCGTCGATCTGCACAAGGTCAACCTGTTCAGCATGACCCCCATGGATCAGTTGACCGCCCCCATGGGCGTGTATATCGGCGCGGGCGTGGGATTGGGTATCATCTTATTTGCCATCTTTACCGTGTTCGCCACCCAGATCGGCAACTGGATGAGCCGCCGTCTGATGAAGACCCTTAGACTGGAGGACAAGGCGTGAGAAAACCCAAAAGCAAGATCTATATCCCCGTCAAATCTCGTCTCGACAAGGTGCTGGACGAGATTTTTGTAGACCGCTACACCTGCATCGTGTGCGGCAGGGAGATGCCCGACCCCAATCGGTTGGGGACGTGCGAGGCGTGTCGCAAACTCTTGCCCTACATACATGGGGGCGTGTGCCTCAAATGCGGCAAGCCCCTCGCCGCCGCCGAGGGGGCTAAGGAGTGGGATAGGGAAGTCTTTGCCGAAGGGGAGGGACTCTTTCCCACCGACCCCGACCCCGTGTCCTACGGGTCGTATTGTATCGGCTGTAGGCGCGCCGCCCGTTACTTCGATCGCGCCCGTTCGGCGTTTTGCTATCGGGACAAGGTGCAGACGTTGATCCACCAAAGTAAGTTTGGGCAAGCCCGCTACAAACTGCCCTATATGGCGGGGTATCTCGCCGACGCGTACTTGGAAGAGCCTTTCCCCGTGGACGGGGTCGTCGCCGTGCCCGTATCCCGCAAGATCCTTCGGGAGCGGGGATACAATCACGCCGAAGTGCTCGCCAAGTCCCTGTGTATGCGCCTGCAACTTCCCTATATGGAAGGGTTGACCAAGATCAAGGAGACCGCCCAGCAAGCCATGTCCGACTACAAGGACAGGCGGGACAATCTCAAAGGCGCTTTCCACGCCGAAAAGGCGGTCTTTAAGGGCAAGCGGGTATTGGTGGTGGACGACGTGCTCACCACGGGTAGTACCTTAGACGAAGTCGCCAAGACCTTGCGCAAGGCGGGTGCGGTCAAAGTTTACGGTCTCACCTTCGCCAACGTAGAAGAAAAATAGATACGATTCGACGTTTGCAAAAAGCGACAATCTTATTGCTCTTTTATTTTATTTTCACCGTTTCATCATTGACTTTGCTTTTATTTTTTTGTTACGATTAAAATATAAGGCGTCTATTTGGGACAAAATACCCGCTCATCGCATTGTAATAATAGGCAGCAGAATTAATAAGTGGGACAAAATCTGCCCCCAATCGGACTTTATAGGAGAGGTAACATCCCGCTCCGTATCTTAATCAAAAAAGGAGAATGTCAAAATGAACAAAAAAATGTTATTGGTATTATTGCTCGTAGCGGTACTTGCTCTGTCTCTTGCCGTGGCGGGTTGCAAGTCTGCGGACACACCGCAAGAGCAGACCCCTCAAGAAGGCGGAGAGGTGATCGAGAATCCACCTACCGATGGCGTCGAAACATCACATCTTCCCGTATGGGACGGCAAATATCATGACCCTTATAGTCAAGAAGAACCTAAAGAAGGAGTAGGAAAGTATCATGACGACCAGATACTCGTTGTGTTAGACCATCAAGCGAGTATAGATAGTCTCGCAATGGATTCTTTGTTGGATTTAGATTGGGGTGAAGAAGTTGTAGAGGTCAGACCTCGTTACATCTTCCAAGATGAAGTTGTAAAAAAGCATCTGTTTTCGGGTGATATGGATAATCAAGAGGTCGTAGACTATCAACGCTCGCTATATTTGGTACTGTTGCAGCCTGATGAGAAAAAAGTTGATGAATTAACCGCCACGTTGCCTTTAAGAGAAGATATCGTGGCGGCGGAAAAAGTCCCTGTGATTGTTACCAAAGCGTTGTCGATAGAAGAACAGGACGCATTTAATGGTCAGATTCAAAATCGTCCATTCACTATGTATGACGATTTTAGTGATAATCTAGTTTGGTTAGTGCTCACTACCGAAGCTAGCCGAAAATATTATGATATGGGCCGAATTGATTGGGGCTTTGATTTTGAGTGCAAATCCGTTGAGGTCCTTGGCTTGTCAGCTGATCGGTATGATCAAGAGGATTGGCGTATTTGTTTTCGGTTCGAGTTATCCTTTCATGACAAGCAATATGTTTTGGATATTGTAGATTCATTTCGTAAGCATGATTATGTTTACGGCGCCTATCCAAATTATCGATTTGAGATAATATCGTATGTTGCTCCTAATGACCCGGAATATACAACTGCACATTATCAGGGGATTGCGACGCAGGCGGCTAATTATGGGATCATCCACTTGCAGGATGCATGGGATATCACAACGGGCAGTAGCGATATAAAAGTGGGTCTTGCGGATACCGACATAGACTGTAAAAACAGTTAATCCAATCCAAAGTGGGACAAAAACCGTTCCCCAATCGTCTATATTTATAGGAGAGGTAAAATCCCGCTCCATATCTTAATCAAAAAAGGAGATCGTCAAAATGAACAAAAAACTATTATTCGTATTATTGCTCGTAGCGGTACTTGCTCTGTCTCTTGTCGTGGTGGGCTGTAAGTCTGCGGACACGCCGCAAGAGCAGATCCCTCAAGACGGCGGGGAGGTGATCGACGACCCGTCCAATGGTAACGCTGTCAATCTTGGCAAAACGCCTTGGTACCCTGTTGGGGAGGATATAGACCTATATCCATATGCTTATGAAAATGAACTCGACCCAACGTATGATCCAATAGAAACATGGCATCCGTATGAATACTACAATCAGCATCCATGCACAACGGTTAGTAAGTTCCAGGGTCCGTGGTATGCGTACCCCGAGCAGGACCCCTCTACATACGGTCAAATGGTTTATTATTGTGTAACGCCCGATGATAAGTATTATATCAATACACATGATAGTCGCCTCGACGTTGTCGATGTGACAGGTAATTTAGTCAGAGTTTTGCTCAAGCGCAATATATCCCTGGAATCATTGTGGGATTTGAACTCCCCGTACAATGATCCCATGTCAATGGACTGGGGGATAGAATTTGAGGGGGTGGAGTGGGCGACCAGTGCCGAGATAGATAGGCAATGGTTGGCAAAATACGGACAAAAAGCGAAGATGTTTGCTGATTATCACAGATCATTCACATTGATACTACCTCAAGACAATAGACAGGCTGTATTTGATGCTATAGAACTACTACAGATGAGGGATGACGTTTTTAAAGTTATTTTTAGGACACCCTACGACGTAGCCATTTTGGACAGTGAATCTTACGCTTATCCGTCAGTCCAGTGGGGTTTAGATGATATTAACATCAGTAGTTTATGGTCTACTCTCAATATTAACAACAGCGATATCGTTAAAGTAGGCGTCATAGACTCCGGTATAGATGGTGATCATAACGCATTCACAGGGCGGTTAGATACTGCTTTAAGTTATAGTTTTTCCGAGGGTAATCCCTTTGCCGACGATGATGGTCACGGAACAAAGGTTGCAGGAGTTATCGCCGCCAATGCAGCTTATGGGACAGCCGTTTATGGCGTCTACCCAAGATTAAAACTTGTATCACTACAGGCAAGGACAGTGACTGAATATACACAGGCGATAAACTACGCTCAATATCACGGTATAAAGATTATAAACATCAGTAGTCATTTTGGTAGCGAAGGGCAGGAGATGCCCGATGATTGGGAAAGCAGCGATTACAAATATCTATATGAGGCAATCAGAGACTATAATGGTATAATCATTTGCTCTGCCGGGAACAATGATTCCAATATTGATGGCAAATCTATCTTTCCAGCAGCTTTTAATCTACCTAACATAATTGTGGTAGGGGCAAGGAAACAGAACTCACAGAATAAGCTTGAAAGTTCCAACTATGGGACCAATACCGTTGATATTTTTGCTCCGGGAGAGAATATAGTGACAACACTACCAACCAATTTGGTCTCCTCTACCGATATGCCTTATATGTCTAATTTCTCTGGAACATCCGCAGCTACTCCGTTTGTTACGGGTGTCGCTGCAATACTTTTGTCAAAATATCCTTCAATGACAATTCCTGCATTGAAGCATGCCATAATATATAATCACTATCTCGGCTCGGGGCCTTATGAGTGTTATACACACAGTAAACTGAATGCTGCATTGGTGAGCGGTTCTTTGGTGACAGACGGTACTCACACCTGTGTATGGAGAACCGATCAGCTGACCCATTGTTGCCGTTTTTGTAAGACCAACTTAGGTAATCATGCCGGATCGTTTTCCGTCACTTCCGCAGGGCATGTGGGGGCGTGTTCCACTTGTGGTAAATGGCTATCGCACAATCATATTGTCGAGTATGAAAGAGACCTATACGCCCATAGTGGAGCTTGTAAAGTGTGTAATTATGATGCAACCGGAGAGCATGATCTTGTTATATTTGATCGGGACAGCAGTGTTCATTATGCACGATGCAGTATCTGTGAAGTAGAGTTAACTATAGGACACACATATAGCCCATACAGTAATAGTACAAAACATGGATACAAATGTGTTTGTGGCGATATCGCATACTCGGAAAATCATGTGTTTACCTCATATTCGTCAAACGATTCAACTCATACTCCCGTCTGTGCTTTTTGTGGTTATATGGCAATAACGATGACGACATCTCACACCTTTGATTACGTTGACATCGGCGGCGGCACGCACTCGTATCGATGCACCGTATGCGGGCATGAAGATAGCAGCGGTCCGCACACCTACGATTGCACAGACAACGAGGACGGCACACATACACTTTATTGTCAGTTATGCGATTATTCGATTACTCAAAGCCACACGATAGGCTATCGTTATGATGCTACCAAT
>CADBTQ010000069.1 GCA_902797685.1 uncultured Eubacteriales bacterium
CAAAGTGTTGGAGATGCAGATCACCCCCGCCGCCGCTTACGAGATCGCCCGCCGCAGCCGTGGTACGCCGCGTATCGCCAACACGCTACTCAAGCGGGTGCGCGACTTTGCCGAGTACGCGGGCAGCAAAGTGATCGCCGCCGAGCACGCCGAACAAGCGCTGTCCGCTTTGGACATCGACCACCTCGGTTTGGACTACGTGGATAGGCGACTGCTCACCAACATCATCGACAAATACAACGGCGGCCCCGTCGGTTTGGAGACCTTGGCGGCTTCCACCGGCGAGGAAGTGACCACCATCGAGGACGTGTACGAGCCGTATTTGTTGCAGTTGGGCTTTATCGCCCGCACCTCTCGCGGTCGTGTGGCGCTCTTGCCCGCATACGAACATTTGGGGCGCAAAGTGCCGCCGAGCAAGGTGGAAATGCTTGCGCAATTAGGGGACAACAGACAGGATGAAGACGAGTGATTTTTACTACGATCTACCCAAAGAGCTGATCGCACAGCACCCCGTTGAGCCACGAGATCACTCGCGGCTTTTGGTGTACGACAGGCAAGCGGACAAGGTGGAACACAAGCATTTTTACGACCTGCCCTCTTACCTCAAGGCGGGGGACGTGTTGGTGGTCAACGATACCAAAGTGATCCCCGCAAGGCTATTCGGTCATCGCGAGGGTTGCGAGGGCGAGGTGGAGATACTGCTCCTTAAGCGGCAAAACTACACCGATTGGGAGTGCATTGCCCGCCCCGCCAAAAAACTCAAACTCGGCACGATCGTCGTCTTTGACGACGCCTTAAAAGGCGAGATCATTGGCTACGGCGACGAGGGGATCCGCTACGTGCGGTTTGTCTTCGACGGCGTATTCGAGGATATCTTGGATCGCTTGGGCAATATGCCCTTGCCGCCCTATATCACCGAAAAATTGGTGGATAAGGAGAGGTACCAAACCGTGTATTGCCGCGAAAGCGGCTCGGCGGCGGCGCCCACGGCGGGGTTGCATTTTACCCCCGAACTGCTCGCCCGCATCGAAGCGATGGGGGTAGAAGTGGTGCGCGTGCTGTTGCACGTGGGATTGGGCACCTTCCGTCCCGTCAAAGAGGAGAGTATCGAAGATCACCCCATGCACAGCGAGTATTACGAAGTGACCGAGCAAGCGGCATCGGCGATCAACCGCGCGGTGGACGAGGGGCGGCGTATCATCGCCGTAGGCACCACGTCGGTGCGTACCTTGGAGTCGGTAGCCGACGAGACGGGTCACGTCAAAGCGTGCAGCGGCAACACCAATATCTTTATCTATCCCGGTTACCGGTGGAAGGTGGTCAAGGGGTTGGTGACCAATTTCCACCTGCCCGAAAGCACCCTCATCATGTTGGTTTCCGCCTTGTTGGGACGGGAGAAGACGTTGGAGTTGTACAACCTCGCCGTAGCGGAGAAGTATCGGTTCTTCTCATTCGGCGACGCTTGTTTGTTCCTATAAGCGGCGCCACTCTGTTCGTCGTGACACGTCCTTACGACTTGTCGACCGTGGGACGATCGACGGCGTTTGATGGACGGTCACTCCTCTTTGCGCCACGCCTCGATATTCGACGCGCGTCGCAAGCAAAGCGGTGATACCCACAATGGGACGGGCGGCTAAAAACAAACACTTGTACACAACAAGGGGGTTTGCATTATAAGAGGCGCCACTCGTCGTGACTCGTCCTTACGACTTGTCGACCGTGGGACGATCGACGGCGTTTGATGGACGGTCACTCCTCTTTGCGCCACGCCTCGATACTCGACGCGCGTCGCAAGTAAAGCGGTGATACCCATATAGGATGGGTCGAATAAGAAACATCGGTACGCAACACGGGGTAAGCACCATTTTGTGTTTACTGTCAAGCCCTTAAAATACTACAACTTTACCGCTTAGCGGTAAAAAGGAAAATATGGCTAGCAAATTCAGTTACGAGATCATCCACGTAGACAAGCAAACGGGTGCGAGAGTGGGCAAACTGACCACCCCGCACAGCGTGATCACCACCCCCGTGTTTATGCCGGTGGGTACCAACGCCACCGTCAAGGGGCTCACCCCCGAAGAACTCAAAGACTTGGGGGCGCAGATCATCTTGTCCAATACCTACCACCTGTTTCTCCGTCCCGGCACCGACGTACTTGACGCGGCGGGCGGCGTACACAAGTTTATGAATTGGGATCGCTCGCTCCTTACCGACAGCGGCGGTTTTCAAGTGTTTTCCCTCTCCAAGACCCGCAAGATCAAGGAAGAGGGGGTGGAGTTTGCTTCCATCATCGACGGGAGCAAGCAATTCATCTCTCCCGAAAAGAGCATCGCCATCCAAAACTCCATCGGGTCGGACATCATGATGGCGTTTGACGAGTGTACCCCTCCCGGGGTCAAGTACGAGTACGCCCGCGAAGCGATGGAGCGCACTTTGCGGTGGCTTGCTCGTTGCTACGAGGTGTCCAAAGACAACCCCGATCAAATGTTGTTCCCCATCATCCAGGGCAATATGTTCGAGGACTTGCGCATCGAGTCGGCTCGTCGCACGGCGGAGTACGCCCGCTGCGGTATCGCCATAGGCGGCTTGTCGGTAGGGGAGCCCAAAGAGGTGATGTACCACATGTTGGAGATCATGCGCCCCTACTATCCCGACGATCAACCCCGCTACCTCATGGGGGTGGGCTCGGTGGACTGCATCGTCGAGGGCGTGGTGCGCGGCGTGGATATGTTCGACTGCGTACTGCCCACCCGTATTGCTCGCAACGGCACCGCCATGACCCGCGTGGGCAATCTCAATTTGCGCAACGCCCGCTTCGTCAAGGACTTCCGTCCCTTGGAGGAGGGTTGTACCTGTTACGCTTGCCGCCACTATTCCCGCGCCTATATCCACCACCTCATCGGCAAGGACGAGATGTTGGGCGGACGGCTATTGAGTATCCACAACATCCACGCTTTGATGCGCCTGACCGAGGACATCCGCGAGGCGATCATGGAGGATAGATTGATGGATTTCCGCGACGAATGGGCGGCTAACTGGAAAGACAAGATCACCGAAGACTAAACGCAAATGGAACTTTTTGCCAAAAATGATTGTAAAGTGCGTCCGATTAGTGTATAATAAGGACAACCTAAACCAAAAAAACATAAAGGAGATATACTATGTGGAACTTCGTATTGGCTGCTGACAATGCACAACAAGGCGGCGCCGCGTTCCCCTCGTGGGCAATGTGGGTCATTTTGGGCGTTATGGTGGTGGGCTTGCTGCTCATGACCATTATTCCCAACAGGCGCAAACAAAAAGAATATCAAAAGATGCAAGACGAGATCCGCGTCGGCACTCGTATCATGACCATCGGTCGTTTGATCGGCACCGTGGTGCGCAAATATGACAACGACACCTTGGAAGTGGACATCGGCACCCCCGGCAACCCCGTGGTGATCACCATCAACCGTGACGCTATCGGTATCAATTTGGACGCGCAAGAGGCAGCCCGTGCCGCTCAAGCCGCCAAAAAGAACGGCACTCCCGCCGAAAGCACTCCCGCCGAAGGCAACGTGGAGAATACCGAAGCCGCTATCGCTTCCGAAGAGAGCGCTATCGCCGAACTCAACGAGAGCAAGGACGAGCCCAAAGAGGAAAAGAAAAAGAACAAACAAGAGGACGACGCCATCTGATCGCCTTCCGTTTGACAAAACCGCCGCGAATCGTCGCGGCGGTTTTATTTTGTATCGGGGTCGATCAAGCCTTGGCTTTGCGGAGTTTGGACCGACGGGGCGCGCGTTCTTTGTGCGGGCGCGACGCACGAAGTGCGCGGACGTTGACGGCGATGACGCCTGCGGCAAGTCCCACCGCCGCGCCTAACAAAAAGTCGAACACGGTGATCTGCCCAAAGTCGAGTTTGCCCGAGATGAGCGAAAAGATGCCGAAAGAAGAGAGGGTAAACAGCAGTCCGGTGACTAGTCCCAACACCAATCCCCACTTGCCCGACTTAAAGCCGGTGAGGATACCCAACGACAGCGCCAACACCTTGATCACTTGGTTGAGGATGGTCGCCACTTTGTCGTCGAGAGAGGTGTACTTGACCACTACCGACACCAAAAGCACCAGTACCATGCTGTAGAGTAGGGAGAAAATCAGTCCCCTTACCACGTCCAATATTCCTTTTTTGAAAAGCGATTTGTCCATATATGCCTCCATCGATTTGGTACAACCTATGCCCAAAGGGGCAAAAATATACGCGGTAAAGGGAGAGGCGGGACTAAGAATTGACAAAAACGGTATAAAAAGTGATATTTTACGGTTTTTCTATTTGACTAAACGTGTCTATTTATTTATAATAAATAAGTACGCACCATAGTGTGTACGTTAGGAGGCCATTTTAGTGAAAAAGAGCATTGCAATTGTGGTAATAACCATAGTGTGTGTGCTGATTGCGTTGGGCATCGTTTTCGGCGTGGTGTCGCTCGATCATGGCGAGTTGGGCATCAACGATTACGTCGCTTATCCCCGCAACATCAAGCTTGGCTTGGACCTCAAGGGCGGTATCTACGCCGTCTTTGAGCCTAAGAGCAGCAGCGAGGAGAACTTGGAGACCCGTATGCAAGGCACCGCCAGCGCTTTGGAGGAACTGTTGTTTGACAAGGGTTACACCGAAGCCGTGGTTTCGTTGGAAGCTAACAACACCCGCATCCGTGTGGAAGTACCCGACGTGGACGATCCCGAGACCATCTTCAACCTGATCGGCAAACCCGCCAGTTTGGTGTTCAGCTCGGCGACCAAATGGGAAGACGTCAACGATTCCAACACGTACGTTACCGGTAAAGACGTCGCCAACGCTTACGTTACCTACCAAAACGGCGAGTACGCCGTGGGATTGGAGTTCAACGAGGCGGGCACCAAAAAGTTTGCCGCCGCCACGCAGGAACGTCTTAACCAAACCATTTCCATCTACGTCAACGAGACTTTGAAAGTCAGCCCGACCGTCAACTCGGTCATCGCCAACGGCCACGCCATCGTCACCGGCAACTACACCTACGAAGACGCCACGGCTTTGGCTACCAGCATTCAAGCGGGCGCTTTCGACGTGGAACTCACCATGGTGGAGAGCAAGACCATCACCGCGACCTTGGGCGCCAACTCGGTCAAGACCAGTTTGATCGCCGGTATCGTGGGTTTGGCTTTGATCATCATCTTCATGTGCGTGTTCTATCGCTTGTTGGGTGTGTCGGCGAGCTTGGCTCTGTTGATCTACGCGACGTTCTACATCTTCTTCCTGTCCATCTTCCCCTGGGTGCAACTCACCCTCGCCGGTATCGCGGGCGTTATCCTGTCGATCGGTATGGCGGTGGACGGCAACATCATCGTGTTCTCGCGTATTCGTGACGAGTACTCGTTGGGCAACGATATCGGCTTGGACGAGCGCACCAAGAGCATGAGCGTGCACGCCGCCATCAAAGCGGGCTTCCGCAAGGCGACCCCCGCCATCTTGGACGGCAACATCACCACCGTGCTCGGTTGTATCGTGATGTTGTTTATCGGCGGCAGTTCGATCAAGAGCTTCGCCATCACGTTGTTGATCGGTGTGGTGCTGTCCGTGCTGTCGGTGCTGTTGCTCTCTCGCGTGTTGGTGTACAGCATTTTCGCCGTCAGCCGCAAAAATCCCGCCGCGTTCAATTTGCCCACCGTTGTGGAGACGGAAGAGCAAGGAGGTGACAACAATGACTAAGATCAAATACGGTATGAGTATGGACAAAATCTCCTCCAAGATCAAAGTCGCGGGTAAGTGGAATATCTATCTGCTCGTTCCCGCCGTCATCGTGTTGATCGCTTTGATCGCCTTTATGGCGTTTTCGATCGCCAACGGCACCGCCCAGCAAGGTATGAACATCGGTCTTGACTTTACGGGCGGTACCGCCTTGACCGTCAACATGGGCACCGACCTTTCGGACGCCGAGTTTGACAAGTTGAGCGCCGAGTTCAGCAAGATCATCTCCGACAAGGGCTTCAACGTGTCCGCGTCGCAGCGTTTGGGCAGCGGGTTGGATACCGCTATCTATATCAAGTACGCCAATCCCGCTTTGGATAACGAACTCGAACGGCTCAACACCGAGATCTCCAACGAGATCGTGGCAGCCGCCGGGGACTACAATCTCACCGTGGGCGACAACGTCAGCATCGAAGCCATCTCCGCTTCGTCCGCCAGCCGCTTGCTCCGTCAAGCGATCATTGCCATCGTGGTGACTTGGGCGGTCGTGTTGGTGTACGTCATCATTCGTTTCGAATTGTGGTCGGCTATCACCGCTTTGATTGGTTTGATCATCGACGTGGTGGTCATGGTATCGTTGACTATTCTGTTCCACGTGCCCGTGACCCAAAACTTCGTCGCCGCTTTGATCACCATCGTGGCGTACAGTATCAACAACACCATCGTCGTGTTCGACCGTGTGCGCGAGCACGTCAAGGGCAACAAGATCAACCTGACCTCGCAAAACATCGGTTTTGAAGTAGACAACGCTGTGCAAGAGACCGCGGGTCGTAGCATCGCTACCACCATCACCACCATGATCACGGTCGTGATGCTCGCTATTTTGGGCGTCAAGAGCATCGCGCAAGAGTTCTGCTTGCCTGTTATCTTCGGTTTGTTGAGCGGTGTGTTCACCTCGCTGTTCGTGGCTCCCAGCTTGTACGTCGCTATCCGTAAGTCGGTGTTCAAGCGCAAAGAAGCGGGCTCTAACGCCTACGTGGGCGCCGTCAGCACCAAACCCGAGGAAGAGCAAAAAGACAAACCCGCCAAAAAGGCCAAAAAGAAAAATCAAGTGCGCGCCAACGTGACGCACAAGTACAAGAGAAAGTAATTGGTCTCATCACAATGCACTGCGAGCGATCGCAGTGCATTTTTTTTATCGTTGGGGTAGCACAAGTCCCAAAGGTAGGACAATCCGAGTTGACTTTGAGCGGTATATATTTTATAATAATTGTATGGATAACAAAGTGGAAGAATTGGCAAATAGATTGGGGATAGATCCCGCCATCGCGGGGCTTTTGGCGGATCGCGGTATCGATACCGAAGCCAAAGCCGCCGCTTTTTTGTACCCCTCGTTCGATCATTCGATAGGGGGTGAGACCATTCTCAATATGACTGCCGCGGCAGAGCGTATCAAACAAGCGGTCGAGGAGGGAGAGAGTATCCTCATCTTCGGCGACTACGATTGCGACGGCATCTCGGCGACTTCGGCTTTGACCTTGTTTTTGCGCTCTTTGGGGGCGACCGTCAACTATTTTATCCCCCGCCGCGCGGACGGATACGGGCTGAGCGAAAAGACGGTGGAAAAGGTAGTCGAGCAATATTTGCCCGACCTCATGATCACCGTGGACTGCGGCATCACCGCACACGACGAGGTGGAGTACGCCATGGACTTGGGGGTGGACGTCATCGTGACCGACCACCACGAGCCGCAAGACGTATTGCCCGAGTGCATCGTCGTAGACCCCAAACTGGGCGAAGACACCCGCCTCAAAGATCTTTGCGGCGCGGGCGTGGTGTACAAACTGATCGAAGTGATGGCGGGGCGGGAAGTTGCCAAAAGTTACTTGGATATCGTGTCGTTGGCGACGGTGGCGGACGTGGTGCCGCTGCTTGGCGAAAACCGCTTGATCGTCTCCTATGGGCTCAAATTGCTCTCCGATTGCCACCGCAAAGGTCTCAAAGCCCTTATCAAAAGTTGCGATCTGGACAAAAGCGTGACGTCGGGCGATATCGGGTTTCGGATCGCGCCGCGTATCAACGCGTTGGGCAGGCTCAACGACGACGCCGACGTGGTGGAACTGTTGACTAACGAGGACGATTTCGTCATCAAACAGTTGGTGGAGAGGGTCGGCAACGCCAATACCATTCGACAAACCCTCACCAAAAAGATGCTCGACTCGGCGCACGCCAAGTTGGCTGATTACGATTTGGTGTCCCGCCCCTGTATCGTCCTTTGGGACGAGGAGTGGGAGACGGGCGTGCTGGGTTTGGTCGCGTCCAAATTGGCGACCGAATTCAATCGCCCCGTGGTGCTGTTGGGCTCGGTCGGCGATTGCTACAAAGGCAGCGCCCGCGCAGGCTGCGACGTCAATATTTTCGAGGCGCTCAAAGCGGTGGAGCAGTACATGGTCGCCTTTGGCGGACACAAAGCCGCCGCGGGCATGACCGTAAGCAAACAGACGGTGGAGCATTTCGCCACCGCTTTGTGCGATCATATCAAACAAACCTACGCCTGGGATACCTTCGTGCCCCATCCTCGCTACGATATCGAGGTGCCTCGCGACAGGCTGAATAAGGCGTTTTTTGCCCAGTTGCAGCTATTGGAGCCGTTCGGCGAGGGCAACCCCACCCCCAAGATCAAGATCAACACCCTTGACGTCAAATTGACCCTCTCGGGCACCGACCACGTCAAGAGCCGCCTCAATGCCGAGGCGGATATGATGGCTTTTGGGTCCACCTATCTCTTGGACGCCGCGTCCATGGGCGTGGGTTACGATTTGGGTTGCGAGGCGCAAATGAAAGTATTCAACAACCGCGAATACGTGCAATTCAATGCCCAAACGGCTCTTTTGACTCACCTTGAGGGGCTCCGGGATAGCGCGCCCGCTTTCGGCAACTACCTCAAAACCATTTTGTACGCCCCCAAAGACGTGGGGATCCGCAAGAGTACCTTGGATAAGGAGATTGCCGATCTGACCCCCACTTCGGGCGTGTTGTTCGTCGCTTGGTCCAAGGGCGGAGTAGATCGACTGACCGAAGCGTTGGATCGTGCCGGCAAGCGCGCGTATCTGACCGACTATTCGGTGGGTCGCACGCCGATTAATCCGCTCAACGGCTTGGTGATCGCGCCCACCTCGATCGAGGGGTGGCAGTACCGCAGCGGGATCGTGTTTTTGGACGCGCCTCTCTCCACCGGGTATCTCGCTTGGGTGGGGTCGCACGCCCCCAATCCCGAATTGGTGATCCTGCCTTCCTATGCCTACGGCAGTCAAATCGAGTCGCTGCACCTCGATCAGGGGAGCATCGAAAAGACCCGTATGGCGTTGTGGGGGCTGTCCGTCGTCAAGATCGGCTCGATAGACGAGTTGTGTATGCGATTGACGCAGGAAGGGATCGCCACCGCCGACGCATACGCCCACTTCTATATTTTGTACGAATTGGGGTTGATCGTCGTGGGGCAGGGCTTTACCCGCCAAATGAAACAGGGGGAACTCTCCCTTCAAGCCAGCCGCGTGTGGGTGACTTTGAACAAATTGCAAAAGAGATGAAATTGATCGTAAGTAGAGTAAAATACGCCGTATGTCGCGTGGACGGCGACATTACGGGTAGTATCGACAATGGATTGTTGGTCTACGTGGGATTTGCCCCCCAAGACGGGGTGGCGGAAGTGGAATATATGGTCGATCGCGCCCTCAAAATGCGCATTTTCGAGGACGAGCAGGGCAAGATGAATCGCTCGGTCGAAGACGTGGAGGGGGATATCCTTTGGGTGCCCAACTTTACCTTGTACGCCGACCCCTCGTCCCGCCGTCCGTCTTTTTCGGGCGCGATGGCGTATCAGGATGCTAAGGCGTTGTTCGACTATCTATTGCAAACGGCTGCCCGCACCACGGGCAAGACCACGCAGGCGGGCGTTTTCGGCGCGGATATGCAGATCGAGTCGATGGCGTCCGGCCCCATCAACGTGGTGGTGGAGCGATGAACGTCTACACCCTCAAAGGGGTAGTCCCCGACTATTTTCAGGCGGGTTACGTTCTCGTCGATAAGGGGAGTGCTCTCTGTGTCGATTGCGCGTTCGACCCGTCCGTACTTCGCGCCCTTTTGAAAGAGCAAAACGCCACATTGCACGGGTTTTTGCTCACTCATTGTCACTTCGACCACGTGTGGAACGCGGACGTGCTGCCCCGTGAGTTCGGGGTCAAACTGTACGCGTCCCCCCTTACGCAAGCGCTGTTGGACGACGGCAGTTGGCTTGGCAACGTCGACAAAGAGTTCCACGTGGACGAGACCTTGCAAGACGGGCAAAAACTCAACCTCGGCGGCTTTGAGATCGAGGTGATCGCCACCCCCGGACACACCGCGGACGGGCTGTGCTTTTTGGTGGACGGACAATACCTATTCACCGGAGACACCGTATTGCCGCCCTACGTGGGGCGCACCGACTTGCCTACGGGGGACGAGATCGCCCTCAAAGCGAGTTGTCAAAAGCTGTGGCGGCTGCCCGACGACACGGTGATCTATCCCGGGCACGTCTATCGCTTTGACGATCAACCCAAGTTGGTCAAACCCCGCCACACCGTGGGACGGGAAAAGGTGACCAACGTCATTAACAAACGATGATCAAATTGACTTTTGTATGCCAAGACGGGGTGACAGCCCCCGATTTGATGGATCTGGTGCGCGCTTATTCGCCTCACGTGGTCGAGGAAGAGGGCGCACCCCTTTTGGCGGTGGAGCCCCAAGACTTGGGGGACGGCTTTGCCGTGACGATCGACTACGCGGGCAAGACCTGGTCCGCCGAGCAAGCGGACGCCTCAATCGACCCCATCGTTCGTCGTCGCCATTACAAGCGCTTCGTCAAGCGCACCGTCTATTTCGTCCTCAAAGAGTTGACCGAGGTCACTTTGCCCTACGGATCGCTCACGGGCATACGCCCCACCAAGTTGTATTACGATCTGTTGTCGGAAGGGTACGACCCCAAGGCGCAACTGAGGGACTATTTCGACGTGACCCCCCAAAAGATCGAATTGATCGAAGACATCGTCGCCGCTCAAAAGGGGATCTACAAAGTAGATCTCGACCGCTACGACCAATTTGCCAATATTCCCGTTTGTCCCACCCGCTGCGCCTACTGCTCGTTTATCGCGCAGGTGTACGGCTCGGTCAAAAAGCAGATCCCACTCTACGCCGACAACGTCGCCAAAGAGGTGGGGGATTTCTTCGACTTGGGGGTCGCCCGCCGCGCTATCTACGTGGGCGGGGGCACGCCTACCGCCATTCCCGCCGTCGAGTTGGATAAGATACTGGCGGCGTTTCGGGCAAAAGGCGAGGAGTTTACGGTGGAAGCGGGTAGACCCGAGACCTTGACCAAGGAGATGGTCGACGTGATGCTTTCCCGCGGGGTCACAAGAGTCAGCGTCAATCCGCAGACCTTTAAGCAGGCGACCCTTGCCAAGATCGGCAGAGCGCACACGGTGGACGACGTGCTCCGCGCCTACGACTTGGTGCGGGATACCCCGCTCGACGTCAATATGGACTTGATCGCCATGTTGCCCGACGAAAGTATGGACGACTTCGCCCACTCGGTAGAGAAGGCGATCGAGTTGGGCACCGCCAATATTACCGTGCATTCGTTGTCGATCAAGCGGGGTTCCACCCTCAATTTGATGGGGTACGACAACGCCCTCGACAACTCTTTGGCGCTAAGGATGAGCGAATACGCCTACCATAGGTTGAAAGAGGCGGGTTACGTGCCATACTATATGTATCGACAAAAGAACACCGAAGGCAGGTTGGAAAACGTGGGGTACACCCGCAAAGGGCACGCGTGTACGTACAACGTGGACATTATGGAAGAGACCCATTCCATCCACGCCTCGGGCGCGGGAGCCATCAGCAAACGGGTCTTCGACGAGGAAGGGCGCATCGAGCGTCTTGCCGAGATCAAAGAGGTCAAGGGCTTTAACGAGAGGGTAGAGGAACTGCGGGCGAAAAAACGCGTCTTTTTTGCTTGATCACCCTTTTTGTCGGGCACAAAATACTTGACAGTATAAATATTAGGTAGTATTATTATTGCGGTACCCGTGACTTAGCCTATCGAGTTGCGATCGTTAATCTCGGTTGCGGGCGAATAACTAGGAGGATTTTATTATGGAAGAAATCATCAACGAAGCAAACGTTCAAGAAGAAGTCGCCGCTCCCGTGGAAGAGGTCAAAGAGCCCTCTCACAAGAGCCAGATCATCGCCAAGTTCGCCCTCAAAGAAGGCGACACCGGCAGTCCCGAAGTGCAAGTAGCGCTGCTCACCGACCGTATCCAAACCCTGTCCGCTCACTTGGCTACCCATCCCAAGGATAACCACAGCCGCCGCGGTTTGTTGATGATGATCGGCAAACGTAAAAATCTGCTCGCCTATCTCAAAAAGAAGGACGTGGATCGTTACAAGAAGTTGATCGCAGAACTCGGCTTGCGTAAGTAAGGCAACAATAGGGGTGCAGATATTTGCACCCCATTTGTCTATAATGCCCCTCCGAAGCGGGTCGCTTGACGGGGCTTTGAGATAGTAATTAAAAAAGAATATATATAGGAGGAATGTTTGACCAAGGCGGTCAAACGCAACAGAGTTATGGCTAACATTATCAGCAAAAAGCCTATCACCAACGGATTTGTGGAAGTGGAACAGATCGGCAACGCCACTCGCCGTATCTATCACACCGAGATCGGTGGTAGGGAAGTCAAAGTAGAGATCGGCGCTTACTGCGGACAAGCCAACGGCAGCTGCTTGGTGCGCTGCGGCGAGACGGTGGTGCAAGTCAACGCTACCATGAGCGAAGGGCAACGCCCCGGCATCGATTTCTTCCCCTTGGGCGTGGATTTCGAAGAGAAAATGTACTCGGTGGGCAAGATCCCCGGCGGGTTCAAGAAGAGAGAAGGTCGTCCCAGCGACAAGGCTATCCTTGTCAGCCGTTTGATCGACCGCCCCATCCGCCCCTTGTTCCCCAAAGGTTTGTTTAACGACGTCGCGGTGGTCGCCACCGTGCTGTCGGTGGATCCCGACATTCCCCCCGAGGTGTGGGGTATGATCGGTTCGTCCATCGCCCTCTCCATCAGTGATATTCCTTGGGCAGGCCCCACGGGTTCGGTGGTCGTGGGTTACGTGGACGGCAAATACGTCATCAACCCCAATAGCGAGGAGCGCGAGCGCAGCTTGCTCAGTTTGTCCCTTGCCGGCACCAAAGACGCCATCATGATGGTGGAAGCGGGCAGCAAAGAGATCACCGAGGAAGAGATGCTGCAAGCCATCCTCTTCGGTCACGAAGAGATCAAAAAGATCGTCGCTTGGATCGAAGCCATCCGCGAGGATTGCGGCAAACCCAAAAACACCGAAGTGGAGATCTATCACGTGGGCGAGGACGTGACCGAAAAGGTCAAAGAGTACGCTTCCGCCAAGATGGATTACGCTTTGGAGGCATTCGATCGCGACGAGCGTCAAGCCCGCGAAAAAGCCCTCGACAAGGACGTCTTCGAGCATTTCAAAGAGGAATTGGAAGGCAGAGAGCGCGAGATCGGTGACGCTTTGTACGCCATGAAGAAGGAAAAGGTCCGTCGCAAGATCTTGGATCACGGCGTGCGTCCCGACGGTCGTGCCATCACCGAGATCCGTCCTATTTGGGTGGAAGTCGGCGTGTTGCCCAGAGTCCACGGTACCGGCGTGTTCTCCCGTGGTCAGACCCAAGCGTTGACCACTTGTACCTTGGGTACCATCTCGGACGTGCAAAAGTTGGAAGGTTTGGACGACGACGTGTTCAAACGCTATATGCACCACTACAATATGCCCCCCTATTCCACCGGCGAAGCCAAGGCGTTGCGTAGCCCCGGCCGTCGTGAGATCGGCCACGGCGCCCTTGCCGAGCGCGCGTTGGAGCCCGTGCTTCCCAGCGAGGTGGATTTCCCCTACGCTATCCGCACCGTCAGCGAGATCATGTCCAGCAACGGTTCGACTTCTCAAGCCTCCGTTTGCGGTTCGACCTTGGCTCTGATGGACGCGGGCGTGCCCATCAAAGCGCCCGTTGCCGGTATCGCCATGGGTTTGATTAAGGACACCGAGTCGGACAAGGTGGTCGTCCTCACCGATATCCAAGGTTTGGAAGACTTCTTGGGCGATATGGACTTCAAGGTCGCCGGTACTGCCGAAGGTATCACCGCGATCCAAATGGATATCAAGATCAAGGGTATCGACGAGCAGATCTTGCGTACCGCGCTCAAACAAGCCCGCGACGGTCGTTTGTTCATCCTCAAAAAGATGACCGACGTGTTGCCCGCTCCCAGACCCCAACTCAGCAAGTACGCTCCCAAGATCATCAGCTTCCAAATCGCTACCGACAAGATCAAGGACGTCATCGGCTCGGGTGGTAAGACCATCAACAAGATCATCGAAGAGACGGGCGTCAAGATCGACATCGCCGAGGACGGCACCGTGTTTATCGCGGGTCAAGACAGCGAAGCCGCCGAAAAAGCCAAGAAGATCGTGCTCACCATCGTCAAAGACCCCGAGGTCGGCGAAGTGTACGAGACCACGGTCGCTCGTATCATCACCATCGGTGCGTTCTGCGAGTTGGCTCCCGGCAAAGACGGTATGATCCACATCAGCAAGCTCAGCAAGGAGCACGTTGACAAGGTGGAAGACGTGGTCAACATCGGCGATCGCGTCAAAGTCAAGGTCATCAAGATCAGCCCCAAAGGCATCGATCTCCGCTTGATCGAAAAACTGTAAACCAAACCAAACAAAATAGCGACAAGCCATTCCGCTTGTCGCTTTTTGTTTATATTGGCTTAGCCAATGGATATATACCCAAAGGGAGATATTGGCTTAGCCAATGCGATATATACCCAAAGGGAGATATTGGCTTAGCCAATGCGATATATTGCTACGCAATGCGATATAAGGCTGCGCCTTGCGATATGCCGCTATGCGGCGCGATATACGATTTGACAGGTCAAATCGTGTTGCGGATCAATCCGATGGATAGTTATCTCAAACAAAACGAGTGTTATACCCACTTGCGGTAACACTCTTTTTATCCACTACGTTGGCAAAGCCAACATCTCGCATTGGCAAAGCCAATATATCGCATACGGACTGTGTCCGTATATATCGCATATCCAAAGGATATATCTCGCGTTTGACCTCGGTCAAACCTATCGCACCGCCACAGGCGGTACGCACTACGTTTTCGCCATCTCTTCCATCGTCACAAAGCGGTAGCCGTTGGCGAGGTAGGCTTGGATGAGAGCGGGCAAAATGCGCACGGTCGCGGGGGTAGGGTGGGTGAGAATGACGTCGCCAGACTTCATATCCTTGGTGGCGCGCTCTAGCAGCAGGTCGTCCTCTTGATCCCGCCAGTCGATGGTGTCTTTGCTCCACAACGTCACTTGGTACCCCATCTCGTTAGCCGCTTGCATGGTGGCTTGATTGTACGCTCCCGAGGGCGGGGCAAACAGCTTGACGTCCACTCCCAATACCTCTTTGATGGCGCGGTGCGCACGCTCCATTTCGGTGTAATTGCGGTCGTAGTCCAACTTGCTATGATCGAGGTGCGAGTATCCGTGCGAGCCGATACATAGTCCGTTTTGCACGAGTAAACGAGCGGTTTGTTGGTTTTTGACCACCCAACATCCGCCCACGAAAAAGGTGGCTGTCACTCCGTATTGTCCCAAGATAGAGACCATCTCTTCCACCTCTTTTGCGCCGAGGTAGACGTTGACGGTCAAAGCGACCGTCTTGTCGCCCGTGCCTTGTCGAATAGGGGCAAAGACCGCTTCCTCTTGGGGTAGGGTAAAGGACGTGAGCGCAAACAGTCCCACTAAGACTAAGACGATGACGACGTTGGTAACGGCTGCTTTTTTCATACTGTAATATAGGCGCAAAACGGTTTTTTATGACGACAAATGTCCAAAATCAAAAGGATTGGCTATTCCACTTTACAAGGGGAATTGATTTGTAGTACAATGTATGAGTATAAGTATTATTAGGCACAGACGTATGAACAAGATTTTGACAAGTAAGCATAATATTAAAATCGCGTACACGTACAACCCGTACGTGCGCTCGGTGTGTTGGGGCGTGTTCGTGGGCGTAGGCAGTCGCAACGAGACCCCCGAGCTCAACGGTATCTCCCATATGATCGAGCATATGTGCTTTAAGGGCACTTCCCGTCGCACGGCAAGTCAGATCTCTAAGGAGATGGACGACTTGGGCGCCAACTTCAACGCCTATACCGGCAAGGAGATCACCGCCTACTACGTGCAGTGTATCGACGATTGCATTGAGCCCGCCGTGGACATCTTGTCCGACCTCGTGTTGCACCACACCTTCCCCTTGGACGAAATGGAGAAGGAAAAACAGGTGGTGTTGGAGGAGATCGATATGTGCGCCGACACCCCCGACGACGTTTGCTCGGATCTTGCCGCATTGGCTCGGTGGGGAGAGGACTCGTTGGGCTATCCCATACTCGGCAGCAAACAAAACGTCACCCGTTTTACCCCCGACGACCTGTTTGCCTACGAGCGCAAGCATTACGTGTCGGGCAACGTGGTGTTGTCGGTGGTCGGCAATATCGCCGAGGAAGTCGTGCTCGACTTGGCGGATCGCTATTTTGCCTTTCCGCAAGGGGAAAGCACCCGACCAAAGCGTGTGCCCACTCCGCAAGCGGGGGTGCAAAAAGGGGAGAGCAAGGACGTGGAACAAGCCAACGTCATCGTCTCCTTCGACGGCTTGCCCTACGGGGACGAGGACAGCGCCGCTTTGTCCGTGTTCGACTCGGTGTTCGGCTCCTCGGGCAGCAGCATTTTGTTCGAGCGGCTAAGGGAACAGGCGGGCTTGGCGTACTCGGTGTACAGCTATCCCACCATGTACCAAGGGGCGGGGAGTTACTCGATCTACATCGGCACCAATCCCGCCAAGGTGGACAAGGCTCTCAAAATGATCCGCGAGATCGTGGACGAGGTCAAAGACCAAGGCATCGGGGAAGAGGAACTTGCCCGCGGCCGTCAGCAGACCCGCTCGGGGTACGTCCTCGGGGTGGAAAGCGGCATGGCGGTCATGCGCGGACAGGCGAGGCGCTTGCTCCATTTGGGCAGAGTGTTCGACGAGGATGAGGAGATCGCCCAATTGGATCGAGTGAGTTTGCAAGATGTCAAGCGGGTGATCGCGCGCTTGTTCG
>CADBTQ010000070.1 GCA_902797685.1 uncultured Eubacteriales bacterium
CGGGCTCGAAGTGTTGGTTGAGGCTGTGGATACTGTGAATGGGCAAGTCACCTTTGCGGGCGGCGAAAAGATCGCCGAACTCAGGCGTGTACTCGCGGAAAGTCGCCATAAAGACTTCCGCCGTCTCCGACCCCAAGTCCTTCACTATCGGCAAAGCGTCCTCGGTGTAATACCGAGTAAACAGTGACGCCGTAGAGATACCCAATCCAAACTTTTCCATATCAAAATTGTAAAACAATTTGATAAGATAGTCAATGCTTTTCGTGCTATCTTTTGCGTTACAAAAAAGACGCACCCCGGCTTTGGGGGTGCGCCTAAAACTTGATGCGTTAGATGATCGCTTCGATAATACCGACGTCGCCGTCGTCGCGTTTGTACGCAACGGACACCATATCGTTCTCTTTGTTGATAAAGATGAAGAAGTTGCTGTCGATCACGTCCAGTTGGAAGATGGCGTCCTCGATATCCAATTTTTGGATATTGTAGCGTTTGGTACGGACCAGTGCGGGGATCTTTTCTTCCGCCTCTTGGGGAGCGTCGATCTTTTCGCGAAGGTGTTTGCTGAGTTTGGTGCGATATTTGCGCATTTGCCTTTCTACCTTGGGTACCACGATATCGATGTTGTCGTACATGGTGTCGCCCGTATTTTCGGCGCGCAAAATGCTGTCGCCCAAGTTGATGGTCAACTCCATCTTGCATTTGCCGTGTTCTTCCTTGCAAACGACGCGGGCGGTGTTATCGTCGGTAAAGTAGTGACCGAGATGTTTTTCTATTTTTTTGGTGATGACTTCGTGCAATTTGTCACTGACATCGTATTTACGACCGATAATCTCTATACGCATATTATGTTCCTCCTTGCGTTATTGAGGGTTAACCTCACTGTCATTATAGCACATTCAATGAGGCCATTTCAAGGTCTTATCGAAATATAATTCAACTTTGCCCGCTCGATTTGCCAAAGACCAAACCGCGACCGTCGCAATCGATCCATACGGTGTCCCCTTGCTCGATCTCCCCCGTCAACAGTCGCTCGGAAAGCGGGTCTTCCAAATACTGTCTGACGGCACGTTTAAGGGGTCTTGCGCCGTATTCCAGCGAAGTGCCTTGATCGACCAAGTAATCCTTGGCGCGGTGGGAGATCTTGAGAGTGATCCCCTTGTCGTTGAGCCTGTTCGCCAAAGAGACGAACAAAATATCCGCGATCTTGCCGATATCCTTGCGGCTTAGAGGCTCGAATATCACGACCTCGTCCAATCGATTGATAAACTCGGGTTTCATCGTCCTCTTGAGGGCGGCGAGTTGTTTTGACTTGATATCCTCGCTACTTCCCGATCCGAATCCGATGCCCTTGTCCCAGTTGAGTTCGCCGGCGCCGATGTTGCCGGTCAATATGATGATACAATTTTTGAAACTGACCGTTTTGCCGTGGCTGTCGGTAAGCCTGCCGTCGTCCATGATCTGCAAAAACAGATTAAAGACGTCGGGATGCGCCTTTTCGATCTCGTCAAACAAGACCACGCTGTAGGGGTTTCGTCTGACTTTTTCGGTCAACTGCCCCGCTTCGTCGTACCCGACGAGTCCGGGAGCCGAGCCGGTAAGCCTCGATATACTGCTCTTGTCCTGGTATTCGCTCATATCAAAGCGAATGATGGTGTTTTCGTCCCCGAATACCGCGCGAGATAGCGCTTTGCTGAGTTCGGTTTTGCCCACGCCCGTGGGTCCCATAAAGAGAAACGTACCAATGGGACGATTGGGGTCTTTGAGTCCCGCTCTTGCCCGCCTGACCGCCTTGGCGACAGTGGAAACGGCGTTGTCCTGTCCGATCACGTAACGATGCAATTCCTCTTCCAAATTGAGTAGTTTGGTACTCTCTTGCGCACTCAAACGAGTCACGGGTACGCCCGTCCATTCGCTGACAACACCCGCGACGTCGTCAAAACCTACGACAACGGAATGACTTTCGACTTGTCTCGCGGACTCCACTTCGGCGAGTTGTTTGACGAGTTGGTCGCGCTCGAGCCGTATTTCGCTCAACCTGCCGTATTCGCCTCGCATGCCCGCTTGTTCCGCTTGCTTTTCGAGGGCTGCGATCTCTTTGCGCAAACGGTTGTCTTCCTCGCCAATGCCCGAGTCTATCCGTTTGCGAGACGCCGCTTCGTCGATCAAATCGATGGCTTTGTCGGGCAAGTGCCGATCGGGAATATACC
>CADBTQ010000071.1 GCA_902797685.1 uncultured Eubacteriales bacterium
GTCCCCAAGGTCCCCAAGGTTTGACCGGCGCTACCGGTCCCCAAGGTCCCCAAGGTTTGACCGGCGCTACCGGTCCCCAAGGTCCCGTTGGTCCTCAAGGCGAGCCCGGCGAAAGTTACGTCGGGGACGCATTGTACGCCGAAAGCGGCGCGATCACCGTAGCGGACGGGGCGCAGATCACTTTGGCGCTTGTCACCGCGACCGAGGGGACGACCATCACCGTCACGGGCGGCGCCGTCACCCTTCCCGTGGGCACCTATCTCGTGACCTACGGCGGGGCGGGCAACTTGGGAGCGGACGCCACCGAGGGAAGCAACCATCAACTTACCATCGCCTTGTACGCCAACGGCGTGGCGTTGGCAAATCAAACCTTGAACGACAACGCCAACGCGGTGTTGGTGGGCAACGTGAGCAAAACCATCGTATATCAGACGACCGCCGCGACGACCTTGGCACTCTACAACCTGTCCGAGCACAGCGCCGAATTGGAACAAGCGTATTTGACCGTAATGCGCTTAGTCTAAAACACCTAAGAAAAAAACGAGGGCGTTCTATCCGAACGCCCTTTTTTGTATGGTGTTGCACTTGATTTGACAAATCACCGCACGATAGCACGGTTATTTGTCAAACTCTCTGACGAGTTGGCTCCACACCTCTTTGGGATGGACAATCGTGATGACGATCCCCGTCAGGAGTTGGAGACCCGCCACCGACAAAGCGGGGATATACATGACGTGGAACGCCCAACACAACAAGGGCAACACCGCGCCCAGCATACTTTGCGCCCACAAACTCACCACGAATTGCTTGGAGATATGGGGACGGACGACCGTGACGATCACGGACGCCAACCAAACCAACGCGTACAAAGCGGGCATCCCCCATACGAATATTTCGTTAAAATCGAGCACCCAACCGCACACGCCCAACACCACGAGCATGGCGACCGACTGCGCCCACAATTTGTAATAGACGTTTTCGATGCCCAATATGCTATGGCGCAAACTGAAATACAGATACCACAGCCCCACCAAAAGGAGCAACCAATAGTGCACTTGTGGGGTGTACACCACGTTGAGCGTGACCAATACGACGCTCAAGGCGAGCGCCACGAACAAATACACCTTGGTAAACGGGACGATATACGTCCTCGCTTTGACCTTGCGAGGGGGATAAACGGGGGTTTGGGGAGATGCGGGCGCGCCGCACAGCGGACACACGCCCATCGAGCCTTCGATCTTGGTACCGCATACTTTACAGCGCATGACCCACCTCCCTGTAGTTGGAGTTGACCGTCATATCCAGTCCCAACTCCCGCATGATACGATAAAACTCCACGTCGATATCCTTTTGGACGATCTGTCTCGTCCACGTCACCGACAGCGTGTCCCCGTAGGTGACCACCCCGATGTTTTGAGGAGTGCGACGGTTGACGTTGACGGCAAAACTCCAGTCCTCGAGGTGTTCCGTCACCTCTTTGGGCAGATCGACCTTGCCCAAATTGCTGCAAATAAGGGTTTGTTTGGTCTCTTTCGCCAGCGAACGTCCCAGTTTGCTAAACATCATTTTGAGTCCCAAGGGCAGCCATTTGACGAGGGGATTTTTGCTGAGCAGCGAGGTAAAAGACACGGTGGGTTGCAAACTGTCCACGTTGGACTGCGCCGTCAACTGCTGTTTGACTTGCTCCACGTAAGCTTCCACCGAAAGGGGGGTATCTTGAGGGACGATCACCTTGAGCATACCCACGAAGTTGAGCATGGTGTTGCCCCCGAACAACTTGCGCAAGTCGATGGGAACGAACACGATAGGCGGGTGCTTGGGCGTTACGCGGGCACGGGTACGCACGGCAGAAAGCAGCGCGACAGCCGCCAACAGTTGCCCCAAGGTACAATCCATCCGATGAGCGACTTCCAACGCCTTGGCGACCTCGATCTTGCCTTGGGTGCAAGCCAACCCGTCCTTGACGAAATAGCAACCCGTGACCCTTGCGGCGTGCCCACCCGCCGTCTTGCGCAAGCCGTCCCAAAAGGGCAACTTGCGATAGTGGGTGTCGTAAGCGTTTTCGGTCTCCCCGTCTTTGACGGGGAAAAGGGCGTCAAGGTCAAGTCCCTGCCCGTCCAAGGTAAGATATGCGCACAACAGATATCCGCAAAAGATCTTGGCGGCGGCGCCGTCGCCCAATCCGTGGAAAAAGGTAACGAACACCCCGTTGCCCCAATAACTCACTCGAATGGGATGGTAGCCGTTTTTGGCAAAATCGGTGCGGGCGAGCAACATGCCGTCGTCCTTCCACACCTTGACGGGATAGGGGTTTTGGGCGAGATAATGGCGGAAAAAACCGCGCTCCACCGTGACGTTGTAATAGGGAAATCGTTGATACGCCATGGACAGGGCTTGGGTGAGTTTTTCTTCTTCGATCGCTCGATCCAAGCGAAAAGACAACCGATAGTTGCTTTGGTTGGATAACGTGCCTATGATGGGGTACAACATACCCGAATTGTCCATGCGGTACCAAGTGTTATTCATCCTCAAGCTCCAGCATCACCTTGTAGATCTCGTCCTTTTTGACCCCGCGCTCTTTGGCGACTTGTTTGACGGCTTCCTTTTTGTCCATGCCCATCTCCAAATACTTGATCAGATGCGCTTGGGGGGACAAGGTGGGCGCGTCCTCTTGAGGACGGGGCTCCACGATCAGCACGAACTCCCCGTGGGTGTCGAAATCCACCGCGTGAGACGTCCTCGTCACGATGACTTGCTCGTGCAGTTTGGTGAGTTCCTTGACGACGGACAGGCGTCTGTCCCCCAACAAGTCGTACAACACGAGGAAGGTGTCTTCCACGTCGTGCGAGGCGCAATACAGTACCAAGGGCAAAGGGCTGTTGACGAAGGGGGTCAACTGACTCTCCCTATCCTTGCGCTTGGGGGACAAAAAACCGATAAAGACGAAGCCTTTGTCGTAGCCGGCCAATGCGACCGCCGACGCCACGGCGGTGGGTCCGGGGACGACCGAGATCTCGATACCCGCTTGGCGGGCTTTGTCCACCAAAATGGCGCCGGGATCGGAGATCACGGGCATACCCGCGTCCGAGACGAGGGCGACCAACAGCCCTTCCCGCAGTTTGGACACCAAATACTCGCTGCCCTCTTGTTCTTTGTGCTTGTAGTAGCTGACGAGGGGCTTTTTGATCCCCAACGATTGCAACAAAATACCCGTGCGACGGGTGTCCTCGCACGCCACCAGATCGACCGTGCTCAATACTTCGATAGCACGGCGGGTGATATCTCCCAAATTGCCAATGGGCGTACCCACCAAATACAGCATATCTACTCCTTATCCGCCCGATACCACAGGCGTTGCAATTCTTCCCGAACGAACGACTTGACGACCATACCCGTTTTGCCCCCGCGTTTGCCCTCGATCAACACTACGTCCGAAGGGGCGCTCGCTAAGGGCGATACGACGTACAAAGTCTTGGGCTCGATCCCCTTATCGCGCAGTTGGTCAAGCACTTCCGCCAGTCTTTCGGCGCGGTGTATTACGTACAACCTGCCGCCATAGCGGAGCAAGCGGCTCGCAGAGTCGACCAACTCCGCCAAGGTAAGCTTGGTCTCGAAGCGGCTCATGGCGATCCCCTCGTCTTGGGGCATCTCCCCTATCCCCACGGGATAGTAGGGGGGATTGGCGACGACCACGTCAAACGTGCCGAGGCAAGCGGGCGCTTCTTTGACGTCCCCATTCCACACCCGTATGCGATCGTGCAAGCCGTTGAGAAACACAGTGCGAGCGGCGCGATCGGCAACTTGCGGATTGAGTTCCACCTCCACGATCTCTTCGGCGCGCGTTTTGGCTGCCATGATGACCGAGATCACCCCGCTGCCCGCGCACAGCTCGACCACACGCTCACGGGGGCGCGCTTTGGCAAAGTTGGCAAGCAAAGCCGCGTCCGACGAAAAGCAGTACTCCCCTCGCCGTTGCAACACTTTGAGAGAGTCGAATTGCAAGTCGTCCGACACTTCCCCCTCTCGGGGCTCGCCGTCCAAAGGACGCAACCATTTTGCCTCGTCTAAGTCCATCATAGTAAGATTATACCTTTTTGAAAAATGCTTGTCAATGATTGTCGCCCGAAGCCAAAACACTATATATAGTATCTTCAAATGAAACGAGCGGCGTATTTGGTATATGTTGTATTTTACCAAGCGAAATCTTGACAAACGCCGACCATTTTTTTTATAATGCAAAGTATCCGTAATCTCGCTCGAGGAAAAGGTCGGACACCAAAAGAGTCGCCCACTTCACACCGTTTGGGCGAGAACAAACGAGTACCCGATCGACAAATAAGTTACTATTCGGATCGGTTGCACCCCCCATTTTACGTAGTTTAAGCGCGAAGTGGAGACACACCGACCGATCGACAAATAAGTTACTATTCGGATCGGTTGCACCACCCATTTTACGTAGTTTGGGCGTGAAGTGGAGAACCGCCGACCGAGAGACAAACGAATTAACGTTCGGATCGGTTGCACCACCCCCCCATTTTACGTAGTTTGGGCGTGAAGTGGAGAGGAGAGAGGGTGCGTCCAAGGGAGCGAGAGCGCGCCCAGTGTACTGGCGTACACGGCGCAAACGAGCGACTGCACGTCGCCCTATATCGCTCCAATCCACGCCCAAACAAGGAGAAGTTATGCCACTCTGCACCTACGCCCCCACCCACCAAGAAGGACTGACCACGGTAGACAACGCGTTTATCCGTCACTTTTTGCCCTATGCCCCCGAGGCGGCCGTCAAGGTCTACCTCTACGGGCTGTATCTTTGCGCCGACCCGATGTCGAGTGAAAACACCCTGCAAGGGGTGACCGAAGGGCTGGATCTGACGGCGGACGAGGTCAAGCAGGCGTTTGGCTATTGGCAAGAGCAGGGGATCGTGCGGGTGGTCTCGACCGAGCCGCTCGCCGTGCAATATCTCTCCCCTTCCCGCGCGTTTGCCCCCAACAAATTGCTCAAAAAGGATCGCTATCAGGACTTTATCGCCCAACTCAACGAGTTGTTTTGCGACAAGGTGCTGTCCAGCAACGAGATCTACCGCTATTTGGACTTTATCGAGGAGACGCATATCGATCCGCAGGCGCTACTGATGATCACCAAGTACTGCCTCGACTACAAAAAGCTCAACAACCCCACCTCTTACGTGTTGACGGTCGCCCGCGAATGGGTGGCGGAGGGCTGCACGACGGTGGACGCGACCGAAAAGCACATCGTGGAAGTGGAAGAAGGAGGCGAGAATCTCCGCGCCGTGTTCCGCGCTTTGCGCAAGAGTTCCGCTCCCGACATCGGGGATCACAACCTCTACATCAAGTGGACCAAGGGTTGGGGCTTTAGCCAAGACGCCATACTGCTTGCCGCCAAAGGGGTCAAAAGAGGCGGTATGGAGAGGCTTGACGCCACCCTGGACGCTTATTTCCGCGAGGGCGTATTCAGTCCCGCCGAGATCGAGGACTACACCCGCCGTCATCAGGAGACGGTGGATCTGGCGTACAAAGTCAACAAAACGCTGGGCTTGTACTACGAATCGGTGGAACAGATCGTGGAGAGTTACACCGCGCCTTGGCTCAAATTGGGGTACACCCCCGACGCGGTGATACTGATCGCCAAATACTGTATGCTTCGCTCCGTTCGCACCCTTGCCGGCATGGACAACACCCTCAAAGGGCTGTATCGGGAAGGGATCATCGACGAAGAGGACGTCAAACGCTATTTGGACGCCTTTGCCCGCTCGGATCGAGCGATCGCAGGCATTTTGCAAGCGGCGGGGATCGGCAGACAAGTCAGCGAAGGAGACAGGGAATTGTACCGCACTTGGAGCGGCACTTGGGGCTTGGACGACAGCGTGATCTTGTACGCCGCGGGACTGAGCCAAGGTCGTCCCTACGCCTTATCGTCTATGGGCAACAAACTCGCCAAATGGAAGGGTTTGGGAGTGACGACCGTGGAAGGCGCGCGCAAAGCGGAAGAAAACGGCGCGCCCGCCACCTCTCCCGCAAGGCCCGCTAGGCAAGTACCCGCCCAAGCGGGCGAAGAGTTCCGCAAGGCGGAGATCCGCGGGGCGCTCGCGCAAGACGCGACCTACCGCAAATTGGACCAAGCGGTGCGTACCCTCAAACTCAAATTGGCGCATTACGAACTGACCGCCGAGCCGGTGCCTTTGACCGTACAAAAGGATTTGGAACAAGCGGAGCAAGCCGTCAAAGAGCGTATCGTCCAACTGGGCTACGACCCAGCCGAACTGGCTTAAACCCGCACCTTTTGCCACGTTGCACGCCTTTATCTTGGGATAGAGGCGTTTTTTTGTAAAAAAATGGGAGCGAAAAACCGATATGCCTGTTGCTTTTTGCAGAGATTGTGTACTATAATAAGTTTATAATGCAGTATTCTGCGCACGTTTAGGAGGCAATCATGTTGTCATTAGCGTTATCAGCCGTGTACATCTTCGTTCTGTACGCCGTGGTCGGCGCCCTTTTGGTCATTGGCGCAGCGTCCGTCGTCGGTACGGTCGTGGCGGTCAACAAAGCCAAAAAGCAAAAGCCCCAAGAGGAGCAAGCCAAGCAAGCTGCCGTCGCGCCCACTCAACCCAAAGCGGTAGAGCCCAAGAAAGAGGAGCAACCCGTCAAGGAAGAGGAGCCCCAAGAGGAGCAAGTCGAAGAAGCACCCGTCGAGGAAGCACAACCCGAGGTACAAGAACCCGTGGAAGAGCCCTTGCAAGAGGAAATGCAAGAGGAAGAAGGCGAGGAAGCGCCTATCGTTCCTCTCGGTTTGGCCGAAGAAGAGGAGCCGCAAGAGGAAGAGCCCCAAGACGGAGAGGATTATCATACCTTTATCCGCTACCTCAGGTCGTTTGAGTCGAGGATCAGACAATCCAACGACAAGACCAAAAACTACTACTCCATCCTCAAAAACACCCTGCTCTCTTACAAACGGGTACATGCTCGTTTGAGTTGGAAGAAAGAGTCCTTCCGTTTGGGACGCGAGCTCAAAGCGATGATGACCGTGCGCGGCAAGACTTTGTGCTTGTTCGTGGCGCTCGACCCCAACGAGTTTGATCAAAACATCTATCATCAACGCGACTTTTCGGACAAAGCCACCTATCAGGAAGTGCCCATGATGCTTAGGGTCAAGTCGGATCTGGGATTGAGACGCGCCATCCGCATCATCGAGATCTTGATGGAGAGAGCGGGAGCCGTCGTCGATCCCAAAGCGGTCAGCGTGGATTACGTGCCCGCCTTCCCGTACGAAGACGATCCCACCCTATTGGAGATGGGTCTTATCCGTATCGTCGGCACCCGTCGTAAGGTCGTGATGCAAGAGGGCGAGACGAGAGAAGAAGCCATCGCGCGTATCCAAGAGGAACTATTGCAAAATGACGTGGAAGAGGACGAAGTGGACGTCGTCAGCGCCGAAGAACAAGCGGAAGAAGACGAGGAAGAGGGAGTGCAAGTCACCCTGTCTCCCGACGAGTTCCGCGACTTTATCGCGTACAGCCGTTCGTTCGACGCCAAATTGAGGCAAGCGAGCGACCTCACCAGAGATTTTTATAACGAGATCAAAAACAAACTCCTCTCCTATAAGCGCATCCACGACAGGATGAGTTGGAAGAGAGAGTCCTTCCGTTTGGGACGCGCTCTCAAAGCCGCTTTGACCGTGCGCGGCAAGACCTTGTGCTTGTTCGTGGCGCTCGATCCCAACGAATACGACCAAAATATCTACCATCAACGCGACTTTTCGGACAAGACGTCGTATAAAGACGTGCCCATGATGCTTAGGGTCAAGTCCCATTTGGGTCTCAAACGCGCCCTCCGCATCATCGAGATCTTGATGGAGAAGTCGGACGTTCAACTCGACTCCAAAGCCGAGAGGGTCGATTATCTGCCCGCTTTGCCTTACGAAGACGATCCCACCTTGCTCGAGATGGGTCTCATCAAAAAGGTCATTCGTCGCCGCCGTATCACCGTACTCGAGGGCGAGACGTTGGAAGAGGCTGTCGAACGTACCCAACAGGAATTGTTCGCCAAGGACGTTGACGAGGTAGAGGAAGAGGAACTCGCCCAAGAGGAAGAGCAACCCGCCGAAGAAGAAACTCCCGAAGAGCCTATTCAAGAGGAAGCGGCGGAAGAAATCGCCGAAGAGCCTGTCCAAGAGGACACTCCCGCCAAAGAAGAAACGATCGAGGAGCCCGTCGAAGAAGAAACGATCGAAGAGCCCCAACAAGAAGTCGAGGAACAACCCGTGGAAGAACAAGCGGAAGAAGAGAGCGGGGATACGCTCGAGTCCGCTGTCGCTCCCCTCGGTATGACGGAAGAAGAACAACCCCAAGAAGAGGCGCAACCACAAGAAGAGGTTGAAGAACAGCCCGAAGAGGCGGAGCAATCGCAAGAGGGAACTCCCGCCGAAGAGGAGAAGGTCGAAGAACAACCCGTTGAGGAGACTCAACCCGAGGAAGAACAACCCGAGGAAGCGGAAGAGCCCAAGCAAGAAGAGGTCGAGGAACAACCCCAAGAAGAGGTTGAAGAAACGCCCGAGGAAACGGTAGAAGAAGCGCCCGTCGAGGAAGAATCGGTTGAGGAACGACCCCAAGAAGAGCCTATTCAAGAGGAAGAAGAGCAACCCGCCGAAGAGCCTGCCCAAGAAGAAGTCCCTGCCGAAGAGCCCACCAACGAAGACTTGGCGGACGAGTTGGACGTAGACGTCGAGCCCGTTCATGCGGAACAGGAACAACCCATTGAGGAAGAGCCCCAACAAGAAGAAGTCGAAGAACAACCCGAGGAAGAACAAGAATTGCCTGCTCAAGAAGAGCCTTCCAACGAGGAATTGCTCGACGAATTGGACGTGGACATCGAGCCCGCTAAGCCGCAAGAGCCCGCCGAGGAAGAACAAGTTGAGCAACAACCCGAAGAGCCTATTGAAGAGGAAGAGGCGCAACCCGAGGAAGAGAGCGAAGATACGCTCGAGTCCGCTGTCGCTCCCCTCGGTATGACGGAAGAGGCGCAACCCCAAGAAGAGGCGCAACCCGAAGAAGAACAACCCGAGGAAGAAAAGGTTGAAGAGCAACCCGAGGAAGAAAAGGTTGAAGAACAAGCGGTAGAAGAAACGCCCGCCAAAGAGGAAAAGGCCGAAGAGCAACCCCAAGAGGAAGAGCAACCGCAAGAGGAGATCAAGGAAGAGCCTAAGCAAGAAAAGGCACCCGTGATCGGCGGTCAACCTCTCCCCCAAGGATTGTACGACGAAGTGCCCGAAGAGCGCAAGGAAGAGCCTCAAGAAGAACAACCCCAAGAGGAGCCCAAACAAGAGGAAGAGTCCCAAAAGGAAGAGTTGTCCGAGGACGAAAAAGCCCTGCAAGCTTTGATGGCGGAAGGAGAAGAAGAGGAAGCCGAGGAAGAGCGCAAGCGCAAAGAGGCGGAAGAAAAAGCCCGCCAAGAGGACGAAAACCGCGTACCCTTGGAGCAGATCGTTGCCGATCCTCGCTTTAACGACTTTACGATGTTGCAAAAGAAGTTGTTTGCCGCCACGTCCAACCAACGCTATCTGTACAGCGAACTCAAAAACACCCTGTTGTCTTTCAAGAAGGTCAAATGCAAGGAGAGCAACGCGGGCGACAGTTTCCGCCAAGGCGGCAGATTGATCGCGCGTATCACCCTCAACAACGACACGTTGCGCTTGCACTTGTGTCTCAATCCTTCCCAGTACAACCCCAGACAGTATCACCATTACAGTTTGGAGAAGTACGCCGCTTACAAGGAAGTGCCCTTTACCTTGGACGTGACCGACAGCGATCAACTGCAAACGGCGGTGGGTTTGATCAACGACGCCATGAGCAGCAAATACCTGTTGTACGTGGACAACAAGCGCGAATACGTCGACTACGCCGCTTTGTACACCTTGGGACAAGACGGCTCCATCCCCGAGCAACCCAAATCCGCCGAGGAAGAAGAGGAATAATCAATGAAACAAGGATTTATCGAAGTTTGCGCCCACTCCCCTTTGTTGAGAGTGGGCGACACTAAATATAACGCGCAACTGCTCGCCCAAACCATCTGCGAGGAAGCGGACAAGGGCGTGAGGATCGTCGTCACGCCCGAGTTGGGTTTGACCGGCTACACCGTGGGGGATCTACTCCTGCAATCCACCCTGCTTGCGGGCGCGATGGACGGGCTCGAGTACGTTGCCGAATCTACCGCCGATTGCGATTGCTTGGCGATAGTGGGTCTTCCCCTTACGGTGGACGGCAAACTCTACAACTCCGCCGCCGTACTCCTGCACGGCAAGGTGCTGGGTGTGATCGCCAAAGGCAATATCCCCACGTACAGCGAGTTTTACGAGGGGCGCTATTTTGCCCCCGCGCCCAAAGAGACTCGCACCATCCGCATTTTGGGACAAGAAGCGCCCTTTGGCGGGGCGATCGTGTTCCGCTGCGCCGATCTGCCCGATCTTGCTGTAGGCGTGGAGATATGCGAAGATCTGTGGATCCCCAATGCCCCGCACGCCAAGTTGGCGAAGGGCGGCGCGACCATCTTGTGCAATCTATCCGCCAGCGACCAAGTGGCGGGCAAAGCCAATTACCGCCGGCTGTTGGTGCAATCGGCGTCGGCAAGGTGTTTGGCGGGCTATATCTACTGCGACGCCCCCACCACCGAATCCACCCAGGACGTGGTCTTTTCGGCGCACGATATCATCGCCGAATCGGGCTATATCATGGCGGAGAGCAAACCCTTCGGCTTGGGACGCGCCAAGACCGAGATCGACGTCGCAAGGCTCAACTACGAGCGCAGACGAGTCAGCACGTTCACCACGTCCAACGAGGGGATCACCTACGTGGACTTTGCCTTTGACGGATTGAGCGAGGCGACCTTGACGAGAGAGGTATCCCCCTATCCCTTCGTGCCCGACGATCCCGCCGCTCTTAGCGAACGCTGCGAGGAGATACTCGAAATGCAAGCGCACGGCTTGGCGAGACGGATCGAGCATACGGGGGCAAAATGTATGCTCCTCGGCGTATCGGGAGGGCTTGACAGCACGCTCGCTTTGTTGGTGTGCAAGCAAGCCTGCGAACTGTTGGGACGTCCTTTAAGCGATATCCATGCGGTCACTCTCCCCTGCTTCGGCACCACCGACCGCACCAAAAACAACGCGTTGGATCTCTGTCGCGCCTTGGGTGTACCCTGCCGCGAGATCAACATCGGGGAATCGGTCGCCAAACATTTGGCGGACATCGGACACGACCCCGCTGCCCGCGACGTGGCGTACGAAAACGCCCAAGCCCGCACCCGTACGATGGTGCTGATGGACTTGGCAAACCAAGAGGGCGGTTTTGTGGTCGGCACGGGCGATCTCAGCGAATTGGCGCTTGGTTGGTGCACCTACAACGGGGATCAAATGAGCATGTACGGGGTCAACGGCTCGGTGCCCAAGACTTTGATCCGCCACCTCATCGCGCACGTGGCAAGTCGGTCGGAAGAGGCGCTCAAGAGGGTGCTACTTGACGTGATCGACACCCCCATCTCCCCCGAACTGTTGCCCGCAAACGGGGGGCAAATCGTGCAAAAGACCGAGGAGATCGTGGGCAAGTACGACCTCAACGACTTTATCCTCTACTATATGATGCGTTGGGGATTTAGCCCCACCAAGATCGACAGACTGCTGTCCGTCGCCTATCCCTCTATCGATCGAGAGGCGCGGAAAGAGGCGCTCAAGCGCTTCTATACCCGCTTTTTCTCCCAACAATTCAAGCGCAATCCCATGCCCGACGGCGCCAAAGTGGGTACGGTCGCCTTGTCCCCCCGCGGGGATTGGCGTATGCCCTCGGACGCCACCGCAAGGATCTGGCTGGACGAGATCGAAGAGTTGTAAATCGTTATATAGCAAAAAGGCCTACGCACGCGCGTAGGCTTTTTGCTTGTCCATAATGATTATAGCGGCTTGGGATCGTGGTTGATATAGGTGCAGAACTGGATGCGATAGCCGTTGTCGTCAATGGGATCGGCTTTTTCCACCAACTCCCAATTGTCCAACTCGTCCAAATTGTCGAAGCGAACGTCCGCTTGCTTGACCGCGTCCACTTTGGTGATCAGCGCTTCGCTGCAATAGGGCAACATGGTGTGATAGAACATGGCGCCCCCCACCACGAAGGCTTGCTCGAGATTCTCCCCTTTGAGGACCTCTTTGAGCGCCTCCATACTGTGGACGATCACGCAGTCGTCTCTCTCCACGCCCTCGGGGGCGAGTACGATATTTTTGCGGTTTTTGAGGGGTTTGCTGCCCGGGAAGGAAAGCAGCGTGTTGTATCCCATCAAGATAGTATGCCCGCTCGTCAAGGCACGGAAGCGCAACAAATCCATAGGCAATTTGAACAACAGGTCGTTTTTGGCGCCGATGCCCCAATATCTGTCTACTGCTACGATTACTTTCATGTCGTTTCTCCTAAGTGTGTTTCTCTCGCAACAGTACCTCGTTCTTTCCAAGATACCGTTTGGAACAGTATATCATAAGAATTGCCTAATTGCAAGACTAATTTTTAATTATAGTCGCACAATGCTCCCCTTGATACGGGATAAAGAGGTCTCTTTGCCCAACAAAACCGCCATTTCGCTCGCACCGCCCGGGGTGACCGCACGACCGGCGATGGCGATACGCACGCACCACAACACTGCGCCCTTTTTGACGCCTAAGGTGGGAGCGAGTTCGCTCAAAGCACCCAAGATGGAATCGTTGTCCCAAGGGGTGTTTTCCAACACGGGCAACGCCGCCGTCAAGATCGTCTTTGCCAAGTCTTTATCCGTTTTGTTCTTTTGGTGAACGAACAACTCGAGATCGTAGCCGTCCCACTCTTCCACAAAGTCGATCATCTCGGGAATGTCGCCCAAGGTCTCCAGACGGGGTTGCAACAATTTGAAGATCAATTCCTCGTCGTACTTGCCGTAAGCTTTGCTCTTAGCAAAGAAGGGGCGAGCCGCCTCGGCAAACGCCTCGGGACTTAACGCCGTAATATACTCTTTGTTGAGCCAGCGCATCTTGACGGGATCGAAAATGGAGGGGCTTTGGCTCAGTCCGTCGATGGAAAACTGCTCGATGAGATCGCTCATAGACAACTTTTCTTGGTTGCCTTTGGGACTCCAACCCAACAAAGCGATGTAGTTGACGATCGCCTCGGGCAGATAGCCTTTGGAGACGAAGTCCTCGAAGTTGGCGTCCCCGTAACGCTTGCTGAGTTTGTGCTCGTGGTCGCGCATGATGGGCGCCAAGTGAATGTATTGGGGACGTTGCCACCCGAAAAAGTCGTACAACAGGTTGTATTGGGGGGTGGAAGACAAGTATTCGTTACCACGCAAAATATGGGTGATATTCATGCTGTGGTCGTCGATGACGTTGGCGAAGTTGTAGGTGGGCATACCGTCCGACTTGAGCATGATCATGTCGTCCATGTCCTTGTACGCCACCGCGATATGACCGTACACCATGTCGTCGTATTCGGACACGCCGTCCGTCTCGGGCACGCGCATACGAATGACGTAGGGGTCGCCGTTATCCAAGTGGGCTTGCACTTCTTCTCTGCTTAGGTGCGCGCACTTTTTGTCGTACTTACCCACGCCGCCGTCTTTGACGTGACGATCTTGGCAGAAGCAGTAGTAGGCGTGACCCTTTTCCACCAATTCCAACGCGTATTTTTTGTACAACGCCTTGCGTTGGCTTTGCACGTAGATCATCCCTTCCTTTTCCTTGCCGGGACCCTCGTCGTAGTCGATGCCCGCCATTTTGAGGGTGCGGAAAATAGCGTCGGTCGCCCCTTCCACGTAGCGGCCTTGGTCGGTGTCCTCGATACGAAGGATAAAGGTGCCGCCATGTTGTTTGGCGAACAAATACGCGTACAACCCGGTACGCAGATTGCCCACGTGCATAAACCCGGTGGGACTGGGTGCAAATCTCGTTCTGACTTCCATACTCTACTCCTTGTTGCGGAAGATCTGTTTCATCCGCATACTGTTGTTCATGATGATCTTGCGCATACGCAGGTTTTTGGGGGTGACTTCCAGTATCTCGTCCTCGCTCAAAAACTCGAGCATCTCCTCCAAACTGAATCGTCTGGGCGGGGTGAGGCGCAAGGCTTCGTCCGACGCCGCCGAACGCATATTGGTGACGTGCTTTTTCTTGCACACGTTGACCACGATATCCTCGTTGCGGGTGGTGTAACCCACGATCATGCCCTCGTACACGGGGACGTTGGGCTCCACGAACAGAGGGCCTCTCTCTTGGGCGTTAAACAAGCCGTAAGTGCTGGCTTCGCCCGTCTCGTAGGCGATCAAACTGCCCACGTTGCGGCGAACGATCTCGCCCTTGTACGCTTCGTATCCGCCGAAGAGGGTGTTCATCACGCCCTCGCCGCGGGTATCGGTCAAAAACTCGTTTTTGTAACCGATCAAGCCCCGTTCGGGCACGCGGAACTCGATGCGCACGCGGCTGCCCACGGGATTCATGGTGACCAACTCGCCTTTGCGCGCGCCGATCTTTTCCATGACCGCGCCCACCGACTCGGAAGGCACGTCCACGATCAACTGTTCGATGGGCTCCAACTTCTTGCCCGTCTCGCTGGTCTTGTACAGCACCTTGGGCATGGAGACCGCAAATTCGTACCCCTCGCGGCGCATGGTCTCGATGAGTACCGACAAGTGCATTTCGCCGCGGCCCTTGACGATAAACTCCTCGGTGGAGCGACCGTCCTCGACCTTGAGGGACACGTCTTTGAGCAGTTCGCGATACAATCTGTCGCGAAGGTGGCGGCTGGTGACGAACTTGCCGTCTTGTCCCGCAAAGGGGCTGTCGTTGACGAGAAAGCGCATCTCCAGAGTGGGATCGCCGATCTTGACGAAAGGCACGGCTTCCACTTGATCCAAAGCGCACACCGTGTTGCCGATGTTGATCCCCTCGATACCCGAAAAACAGACGATATCGCCCACTTTGGCGCTCTCGACGGGTACGCGTTTGAGTCCGTCGATCTGCATCAGGGTGACCAATTTGCTGCGGTAGGGCACGATATTGCCGTGATAATCGCACACCATCACATCTTGACCGGTGTGGACTTCCCCGCGCTCGACTCTGCCGATACCGATACGACCCACGTACTCATTGTAGTCGATGGAACTGACCAACACTTGGGTCTTGCCCGTTTCGTCCCCTTGGGGCGGGTCGATATAATTGACGATGGTCTCAAACAAAGCGGTGAGGTCGGGACCTTGCTCCACGGTCAGACCGCTCGTACCCATACGACCGCTGCAATAGACGATAGGCGAGTTGAATTGATCCTCGGTGGCGTCAAGATCGAGCAACAGTCCCAATACTTCGTCCACCACGCGCTGGGGCTCGGCGTCCGCTCTGTCCACTTTGTTGACGCAGATGATGATCTTGTGGTTGAGTTCCAACGCCTTTTGGAGCACGAAGCGGGTCTGCGGCATGGGACCTTCCACCGCGTCCACCAACAAGAGCACGCCGTCCACCATCTTGAGCACCCGCTCCACTTCCCCGCCGAAATCGGCGTGTCCGGGGGTGTCGATGATGTTGATCTTGATGTCGTGGTAGTAGGCGGCGGTGTTCTTCGCCAAAATGGTGATACCCCGCTCCCTTTCCAGATCGTTGCTGTCCATGACGCGGTCGGCAACTTGTTGGTTGGCGCGGAAGATACCCCCTTGTTTGAGCATTTCGTCCACCAAAGTGGTCTTGCCGTGGTCGACGTGAGCGATGATGGCGACGTTACGTAAATCGTTTCTGATCATAGTTTCTCCTAATAGTAATACAAATCCTTTTTTACCATAATAATTATGCTATCACTCCTCTCAAAAATCAACTAAATTGAGGAGGAAAATCGCCAAGAACAAGCACTTTTTGCGTGAAGAAGGCACAAAAAAGCCTCGTTTGCGTCCGCTTGGCTCCGATCTTTGCGGCAAGCGCACTCAAGTATATCCGTCTGACGTCATCTTAACAAAAGTTCCCCGCGTTGAACATTCAACACGGGGAACTAACCGTTGCGCCAAAGGGAAGGCGCAGCGAAACCGATCGTGGCGCTTACTCCACGTCGTCCTCTTCCTTGCTCTCCTCTTTGGTCAACTCTTGGTTGTCGAACTTTTGAGGTTTGGCGCGGAGAGCGTTGATATCCACGATGGGTTTGCGGTTTTTGCCGGGGATAAACAGGATCATATCCAGCACGCCGATCACCACGATCACGCCCGCCAACACGATCAACAGTATCGCCCACCAAGCGAGACCGCCTTGCGCCGCTTCGATATCCACGATCCTCACGCCGTCGGGGGTGTACACCATGGTCAAAGGCTCGGCAAGACGGGTACCCGCTTCGCCCGAAGCCTTGGAAGAATACAAGGCGACGTAGGTGTCTTTGACCGCATAACGCTTGTTGCCCGAGGTGTAGAACTCGTCTTTGTCGTTGAGGTCGGCAAGACGGTAACCCGCGTAATAGGTAATGCCGTCCGCACCGCCCAACGCAAAGCGCACCACTTCCACGTCTTTGAGGTCGTCGGCGTGATAGGTATTGCCCAACACCTTAAAGGAGATGGCTTGATCCACCTTGGTCTCCGCCTTGGTGATGGCGATGTCGTCCACCACGTAGCTGACCCCGTCGACCACGGTGTAGGTGGTCAAAGACAACCTGCCTCTAGTGACTTTGAGATAGCCGTACACGGGACACTCGGCACGAGTGGCGACCCCGCCTTTTGAGGCGTACTCGGGTTTGAGTTCCAACTTGCCGTCCGCGAAGTAGTCGGACAAGATCTCTTGATTGGCAAAGTCCTTGCTGCGATCCTTGAGCGACACTTCGTCCGAATAGATGTAGTTGTAGAACTTGTCGCCCATGGTGCCCATATTGACAAAGAGCACCCCCTCGGGGTCGATGGCGGCGCCGGTCGCGTCGTACGAGGGCGCGGTCGTTTGATAGGTATGCCCGATCACCTCGTCTTCTTCGTCCAACACTTCGGTCACACCGCTGACGTACTTGCTGACCGAATAGGTGTGGTCGTGTCCTTGCAGCACCAAGTCCACCCCGTACTCCACCAAGATAGGCGTGAGTTGGGCGCGAATGGCGATGACGTCGGTATCGAAAGCGTGGCTGCCCGCGGTAAAGGGACCTTTGTGCAAGCACACCACGACGAACTCGACGCTCTCGTCCGCACGGGCTGCCGCGAGATCCTCTTCGAGCCAGTCGATCTGCTCGTCGGACAAGGCGTTGTCCTCGACCAGATCGTTGGTGTTGAGGTAAACTATGTGCATATTTTGGTAGGTGTAACTGCCGTAATAGCCGGTAGGCTCGTCCACGTCTTTGTCCGAAATGGTCACGATGGAGGAGATACAGAATGCATTGTCCTCGTGATTGCCCGCCACCGTCTCAAACGAGTGCTGGGCGTACACTTTGTCGTGTCCGTCGAGCAACCAACCCCATTGGTTGATATTTTCGCCCTTGTCCACGTTGTCGCCCATGCTAATGACGGTTTGGGGCTTGCCCTTGGACAAAGCTTCCAACATATTGGGCAAAGACAGTTGATAATTGCGCTCTACGCTGCCTTGGATGTCGGCGATGGCGAGATACTCCACCCCGCCCTCGTCGGGCAACGCCTCGAAGGAATACACCTCGGTCCAACCCGTGCGGTTGGAGCCCAACCGATAGTAATAGGTCTTGCCGGGGGTAAGTCCTTGGAGCACGTAGTCGCAGCGGTTGTAGTCGCGGTAGGCATAGGTCATGTTGAGTTAAGTCATACCCAAGTCCATGGTGGGATACTCGATACGGATATTGTCGCCCGCCACCGCGATTTGGGTGTACAGTCTATCCGCCGCGTCCCCCCATTGGATAAAGGTCTCGTGTTTTTGGTTGCTGAGATCGTCTTCGTCCACGTCGGTCACGTCCACGTCAAAGTGGGTCCACCATCTCAACGCCTTTTGGGTGGTATCCAATTTGCCGTCCGAGCCCACCACGTTGGTCATGGTGATCATGGAAGGCACCATGCCGTTGGCTTTGGTGGGAACGACGGTCAACGCGTCGCTGCCGTCCGATAAGCGATAGTAGGTGTGCACCACTCCGTCCACCGTGAAGTTCGTTGCGTCCAAAGGAGCGGGCGTCACGTTGAAGAACCCGCGTTTGAAGGCGACGCTGTCCTCGGTAGACAGCACCACGAAGGGGAATAGACTGCCCGCTTGAAGCTTGGCTTGATCCCAACCGATGCCGTCGGGGCTGTCGTCGCGGATCATGGACTCCAACACGTAGCGACCGTAATTGCCCAAGTTTTTGCAAAAAGCGGTGGTGACGTATTTGTCAAGCAATTCGGCTTTGATCATCAAAGTGATCGTGGGATAGCGGTCGATCTTGTCGAGGTAATCGGACGCGATACCCAAGTATTTGGAGATATCTCTCCCCACGAGACCGTTGATCACGTCCAACATGATACCCGAGGTCTTGACCCCGCCGTTGTCGTCGATCAGACCGATCCCCCTGAGAATGCGGGGCAAGGAGCGGATCAAGTTGCGCAAACTGCTGATATCCGCGTATTTCTTGATGATATTGCCCACGTCGATCATGCCGTTTGCAAACTTGAGTTCGAGCAAACTCGCGCCGTTTTCGCTCAAATCAAAGCCCTTGCCGTTCGCCACGTCCGCTTTGGTGACGGGGGCGGCGTCTTCGTCCACTCTGACGTACTCCACGTCTCCCCAATAGATGGGGGCGTTGAGCAACACTTCCAACTGAGGCATCACGCCGCGATAGATCAAGTCCTCGATCATGCGCACGAAGTCCCCGTTGTCAAGCGCGTTGAGCATGGGCAGCAAATTGTCGGCGATATAGTCCCCGTGAGCGCCCACCAAGTGCGCGCCATAGACCTGCCACAAAAGATCGCCCAAGGTCAGTCCGCCTTGGGATTTGCCGTAAGAGAAGTCGAACTTGAGGATATAATCCACGAAGTCCTCGGCAAAGTCGATCAAGCCGTAGCCCGCTTGGGGCGCGTCCGCCATCGTGAACTCGGTGCCGTCCGCATTGGGGATAAAGGGCACGAAATCCATGTCGGCGAGTTGGTCGATCAAATCGTTGAGGAGTTGGTACACGCCGTCCATGCTGCCGCCGGCAAGACCCGCGGTCATGGAGCGGATACGATCGTACAGCCCGTCGTTGACGTAGCCTTTGATCATATTGCCGAGCATATTGCGGAGCCCTTTGCCCAAAGCGACGTCGATGCCGACGTAAGAGTCGCCGTCCATCTCGTATTCGGTACTCATCGCCACGCTGCCGTCCGCTTGCACTCTCGGCAACTTATAGCGGAACACGTCCACCCCGTCCAACTTATCGTTGAAGTCGGTAAAGTTGACGTGGGAAGCCACGTCTTCCGAATAGGCGCCGTCGGTGTACCAAGTTTGCTTGATCGCCAAGTCGCGCCAACCCGAACCCATACTCGCCATGGAGCCGGTCTCGAAGTCGTACAGGATGTTGCCCGATTGCGAAACAAAGTTTTCGATATCCATGGCGTGTTGGTGACCCGTAAAGGTATAACGGATACCGTGGTCCGCCAAGTTGGAAGCGACCTGTTCCCAGTTGTCGTAAGTAAACAAACTGATGACCTCGTCTTCGGTGTCAAAGTGAGGCAGAATGTTGATATGTCCCAAGCACACCACCAAATTGCCTTGCTCGGCGTCTCGGTGGGTGGCGAGCGAGTCGAACGCCCACTTGAGCATATTGTTGAGAATGATACCGCCCGTGGTCTCGTCCCATCCGTCCGAGGACAGCATCGCCATATTGGTCTCGTCCTCTTTGAGCGCTTTGAATCGACGGCTGTCTCCGTCAAAACCCACGACGGTCACGCCGTTGAGCCTGGCGATATAACTGCACGCGCCGTGACGGCTGTATTGGGCGGTAATGCGGAAGTCTTTGTCGCTTGCGTTGTAATCTTCCACCGCCTGTGCCATGTCGGCGCCGCCTTGTTCGAGAGTCCAAGCGTTGAGACCGCCGCCCGAGAGGACTTTGTACTCGCGATCATAGACGTATCTATGCTCGGGGTCGAGTTCCTCCCCCACCAACACCAAGGGCTCGTCCAATAATACGGGAGTCTCGGACAAAACCGTGTCGTCGTCGTACCAGAAGGGGGACTCGTAGAAAAACTCCAACTCGCAGCCGTCCGCCATACCGCAGGTAGGGAGATGTTTGCCCTCTTTGCGCAAAGGACAGTTGCAATAGCCGAAGTCGGAGAAGAGGGTGACGAACTCCAAGTTGGTGGTGGTACGCACCCCCGTCTTTTTGAGGGAAGCGAGATACGCTTGCTTTTGTTCGGCACTCATCCCCCAAAACTCGGCGTACTCGTCGGCGTTATCGGGGTTGGGCATAAAGGAGCCCGCTTTTTGGTTGTAGATGTCGTGGTTGCCGGGGATGGCGAAGAATTGGAATCCCTCGTAACCCTCGATCGCACGGATCTTGGCGGTGTACTCTTTGAGTACCGAAGCCACCCACATGGTGTTGGCTAACTCGCCGTTGCTGGTGAGATCGCCCGTCAAAAAGACGTACATGGGGGCGTCGCCCGCTATCGCTTGGGCGTAGATGTCGTCAAGGGCGGTGCGGGTCAACTCTTGGGTCTCCCCCAACATTTTGCCGCTGGCGATACTGCCCGAAGCGTAACTTTGGGAATAGGGATTGCACCACTCCTCGATCATGACGTGGATATCGGACATCTGCGCCAGTCTGACGGTGCGGCTGTGTTCCACTTCCGCCTTGCCCTCGTCGGCAAACGCCAAGCTCACGCCCAGCATCGACCCGACCACGGCGACAACCAAAACCACGATCACAATACTCCAAATGCTCTTTTTCATAATGCGTCTCCTTGAGGGGCAACCCCTCGCGTGTGTGAGCGTGTTATCTTACCAACAAACTCTTGCCGGTCATCTCTTGGGGTTGCTCGAGCCCCATAATGTCAAACAAAGTAGGCACGATATCCGCCAGGATACCGTCGTTGAGGCGAGCGCCGACCAAACTATCGTCCACCGCCACGAAAGGCACGCGGTTGGTGGTATGCGCCGTAAAGGGGGAGCCGTCCTCGGCAATCATGTACTCGGCGTTGCCGTGATCGGCGGTGATCAGGGCGGTACCGCCCAAACTTCGGATGGTCTCGGTGACCTGCTTGACGCACTCGTCCACCGCTTTGACCGCTTCGACCGCCGCGGGGATGATGCCCGTGTGTCCCACCATGTCGCAGTTGGCGAAGTTGAGGACCATCAAGTCGTACTTGCCGCTCTTGATGAGTTCGCAAGCCTTGTCCGCCACTTCGTGCGCGCTCATGTCGGGTTTGAGGTCGAAGGTCTTGACGTCGGGAGAGGGAATCAACACCCTGTCCTCGTTGGGATTGGCTTTTTCCACCCCGCCGTTAAAGAAGAAGGTGACGTGCGCGTACTTTTGGGTCTCGGCGATACGCAGTTGGGTATAGCCGCACTTGGACACGTACTCGCCGAAGGTGTTGGCGTACTCTTGGGGTTTGAAAGCGATATCCACCCCGGTAAAGGACTCGTCGTATTGCTTAAAGCAGACGTAGTAGGGGTGCAGATACTCGGGACGGGGGAAGGAATCGAACTCGGGATAGATAAAGGCACGGGTGATCTGGCGAGCGCGGTCGGGACGGAAGTTGAAAAAGATGATCGCGTCCTCTTTGCCGATGGAGCCCACCGCTTTGCCGTCTTTGACAATGACCGAAGGCAACACGAATTCGTCGGTGACCCCGCGAGCGTAGCTGTCGCGAATGGCGTCCAACGCCGACTCAAAGGGCAAGCCCTCCCCCAAAGTCAGGGCGCGATACGCTTTTTCGTTGCGATCCCAAGCGAAATCGCGGTCCATGGCGTAGAATCTACCGCACACGGTAGCGATACGACCCACGCCGATCTCCTTGATCTTGTCCTCGAGCATGGCGATATAGTGTTCGCCCGAAGTGGGAGATACGTCGCGACCGTCCATAAAGCAATGGACCGCCACGTCCTCGAGCCCACGGCGTTTTGCCATCTCCAACAGCGCAAACAAGTGGGTGATGTGGCTGTGCACGCCGCCGTCCGAGAGTAGTCCCATCAAGTGGAGACGTTTGCCGTTTTGCTTGGCGTAGTCCATTGCGCCGACCAACGCTTCGTTTTGGAAGAAGTCGCCGTCTTGGATGCTCTTGGTGATACGGGTGAGGTCTTGGTAGATGATGCGACCCGCGCCCATATTGAGGTGACCCACCTCGCTGTTGCCCATTTGTCCGTCGGGCAGACCCACATCCATACCGCTGGCACCCAAGGTGCTGTGGGGATAGCGAGCCATAAGCGAATCGAGGTAGGGAGTACCCGCCATGGCGATGGCGTTGCCGTAAGTCTCCTTGCGCAAACCAAAGCCGTCCATGATGATAATGCTGTAAAACTTGTCGGATTTTCTCATATCTTCAAAATGCACAAAAGGATGAGCGAATCGTCCTTTTTGGGTGTGTCTATATAGGGAGTCGATTATTTGTCAAAGCCAACGACTTTGGCAAAGTCTTCCGCTTTGAGGCTGGCGCCGCCGATCAAACCGCCGTCGATCTCGGGCATAGCCATCAATTCTTTGGCGTTTTTGGCGTTCATGCTGCCGCCGTATTGGATGCGCACGCGATTTTCGGCGCACTTGGGGCAATACAACTCCGCCATGCAGTCACGGATGATCTTGATGGTGTCGTTGGCGTCTTGCGCGGTCGCGGTCTTGCCGGTACCGATCGCCCACACGGGTTCGTAAGCGATGACGATGTTGTCCAATTCGTCGTTGTCGATGCCCTCGAAAGCGGCTTTGGTTTGACGAGTGACCACTTCGGCGGTGACGCCCGCTTCGCGCTCGGCAAGGGTCTCGCCCACGCAGAGGATCACTTTGAGTCCGCGGGAGAGCGCGGCTTTGACGCGGGCGTTGACGGTTTGGTCGGTCTCACCGAAGTAGGTGCGGCGCTCGCTGTGCCCGACGATGACGTATTCCACGCCCAACTCTTTGAGCATGTCGGCGCTGATCTCACCGGTGAAAGCGCCCTTTTCCGCCCAGTGCACGTTTTCGGCGCCCACGTGGATGTTGCTGCCTTTGGTGGCTTCCACAGCGGCTGCCAAGTCGGTGTAGGGGGTGCAAATGACCACGTCACAGTTGGCGTCTTTGACCAAAGGGATGAGGTCGGCGACCAACGCCTTGGTTTGGGCGATGGTGTTGTTCATTTTCCAGTTACCTGCAATGATAGGTTTTCTTGCCATAATATTTCTCCTTATGAGTTTGTTTCGATTTGTGTCCCACTCTCCGCCTACGAAGGTTTTTTGCTTCTCCACCTACGTTTGCCCCGCTTGGACCGGGAGTTGAGAGGAGAGAGCGGGTGTCCTAACGAGTGAGCGATGCCCAACGTACTCCTTGTACATGACATGGTATTGCCCAAGGGCACGCTAGATACGCTCGACTACGCTCGGTATGACTGCGTGCGCGTTCCGATAGCGCAAGCGAACGACTGCACGTCGCCGTATTTTTTTGCTCAACACGCTTTTCTCTCTCACCGCACCAACGATAAGTAATTGAGATGAGAGAGGGTGCGTGCCAAGGAGCGAGCCGAGCGCCTAGTGTACTCCTTGTACACGACGCGAGCGAGCGACCGAACGTCGCCCTATCTCGCTCAATTACTTATCGTTGAGGCAGGCGATTCCGGGAAGGATTTTGCCCTCAAACAACTCCAACGACGCACCGCCACCTGTAGAGATGTGGGTCATCTTGTCGGCAAAACCGAGTTGCGCCACAGCGGCTGCGGAGTCACCGCCACCGATGATGGTGATCGCGCCCTCCGCCTCTGCCATGGCTTTGGCGATGGCTTTGGTGCCGGCGGCGAGGATGGGATTCTCAAACACGCCCATGGGTCCGTTCCACACCACGCTCTTGGCTTTTTTGATTTCGGAAGCAAACAATTCGCGGCTCTTTTCGCCGATATCCAAGCCCTCTTTGTCCTCGGGGATCTGATCGGCGGGCACCGTCTCGATGGCGATCTCGGCGTCGATGGGGTCGGGGAAACTGTCGGCGACCACGGTGTCGATGGGCAGGAGCAATTTTTTGCCCAAGCGCTCGGCTTTCGCCATCATCTCGCGGCAATAGTCGAGTTTTTCATCGTCGACCAAGCTCTTGCCGATGCCGTAGCCTTTGGCTTTGAGGAAGGTAAACGCCATGCCGCCGCCGATGATAAGGCTGTCGCATTTTTCGAGCAAGTTGCTGATGACGTTGAGTTTGTCAGCCACTTTGGCGCCGCCCAAGACCGCCACGAAGGGACGGACGGGATTTTCCAAAGTAGCCGCCATCACGTTGAGTTCCTTTTCGATCAGGAAGCCGCAGACCGCGGTCTTGACGAAACCGTATTCCACGATAGCGGCGGTGGTGGCGTGAGAGCGGTGAGCGGTACCGAAAGCGTCGTTGACGTACACGTCGCAGAAGGACGCCAATTTGCGGCACAATTCCTCGTCGCGTTTTTCTTCGCCCGCTTCAAAACGGGTGTTTTGGAGCAACAGCACGTCCCCGTCCTTGAGGGCAGCCACTTTGGCTTGCGCGTCGGGACCTACCACGTCCTCGGCAAACGCCACGGGGCGACCCAACTTCTCCGCCAAACGAAGGGCGACGGGACGAAGGGAGAACTTTTCTTTATCTTTGAGAGCCTTTTTGAGGAACTCGGCTTTGGCTGCCGCTTGTTCTTCGACAGGCAGCGCTTCGACCGCTTTCTTTTCCTTTTTGTTGAGGCCGAAACCGGGGGTCAACACGTTGTGCGGCTTGCCCATGTGGGAGCACAGGATGACCTTGGCGCCTTGGTCGATGAGATATTGAATGGTCGGCAACGCGCCGTTGATACGGTTTTCATCGGTGATCACACCGTCTTTCATGGGCACGTTGAAGTCCACGCGCACCAAGCAACGTTTGCCTTTGACGTCTACGTCTCTAACTGTCTTTTTGTTCATACAATAAAACTCTCCTTATTGTTTGGATTTCGTCTAACAGTATACCACACTCCCCCGCCTTTTGTAAAGGGTCTTTTGCAAACTTCACCTATGGTGAAAGAGAGTTTGAGTTATCAAAAAAACGCGGCCGAGCGATTTTGCTCGGTCGCGTCTTGTCATTCGGCGACTCAGATCCTGTCGAACAGCCAACGGAAGGCGTCTTTTGCCTCGTGGGAGACGGCGAAGGACAGAGGATAACAATGCCACAACTCCTCCCCCACCAAGACGTCGGCTCTGCCGCCTTTGGCTTGGATGGCTTTGACGAGCCTTTCCCCGTCCGAACGCCACACCTCTTCCCCGCCGACCACGACGAAGGTGGGCGGCATGTCGGACAACCTACCCCACAGAGGGGACACGCGACTGCTTTGCGGGGGCAATTCCCCTGCGTAACGCCACAAGGGAGAGTCCGCCATCCCATCCTTGATATCCTTGCCGCCCAAGGCTTTTTGCCCGCCGATGGGATCGAGGTAATAGTTGTCGTAATAACTCTCTCCTGAACAGGTAGCGTCGGTGAGGGGACTGATGAGCAAAAGCGTGGCGGGGGTCACCGACCCTTCGTCGCGCAACTGCATACTGAGCACGGTCGCCAAGTTGCCGCCCGCGTCGTCCCCCAACAGCACCGTATGCGGCGAAGCTAACGCACGCCACACCGCTTTGACCTCGTCGATCGCCACGGGATACACGTTGGGATACACGGCGTAGTCGGGGGCGTACACCGTACGATGGGTACATAGCGCGATATACTCCGCCACCTTGCGATAAGCGTCGGTGAGGGGGCAGGTGTACATACCGCCGTGCAGATAAAATAGATCCCCCCGATCTTCCGAAGGAGTCCACCTCTCCACGGGCACGCCCGCTACCGTCAGGCGAGTGTACTCCACGCCTTTGGCGGGCACATAACGGGAAGACGCCCCACCCATAGAGGTGAGGGTATCCAACCATTGCTGCCAGCCGTCCGCCCCGTGAAAAGCGGTGCGAGCGAGTTTTCGTTTGACGAGATAAGTGCCGAATCGCATTAGTCGAGGCGGAAGGTGGGAATGTACATCTCCACGACCAAACCCTTTTGGGCGACCACGCGGTGGTTGGCGATCTCCTCGTTCCAATATCCCTTTTCCACGTCGTGCCAACTCTTGCCGCGCAAGATCTTGAACTCAAACGCCTCGCCCACGGCAAGGTATTTGATGGCTTTGTAGCCCTTGTCGGTCAAGGTCATTTTCCAAGCGTCTTCGGGTTGCCAACTGCCCGAAGTGTGGGTCACACCACACAGATACAGTCCGTCAGGGGTGGGCCAATCGGTTTTTGCATAAAAAGTTACTCTACATTTTTTGACGTCAGACATCTTAATCACTCCTTTTTCTTCTCGTTTTTATCCAGTACTGCCTTATTGTAGCACGCAAAGCGCGGGATAGTCAAATCTATCTTGACAATACCCCTCGTTTATCGATATAATTTAATGGGCAGGAGCGGGTGACAGCGCCCGCTCGTCCCACGGGCGAATGCCCGCAAGGAGAGTATATGAACTTGTTACTGGCAGTCGACAATAGCCTATACGTCCCGGCGTGGGTGGCGTTTTTTGTCGTGATGACCATCATCGGGTTTTGTATCATGCGGCTGGACAAAAAGCGGTTTGATCTGCAAAAAGCCCGCAGCGACCAAATGATGGCTCCGCGCAAAAAGGCGGGCGACCCCGACGAGGAAGTCCCCGAGGACGGCAAAAAGAAAAAGAAGGGCAAAAAACGCGCCAAAGAGGAAGTCCCCGAGGATTACGAGTACCAAGATCGCGTCCCCAACGGGGCGTTGATCGCCGTCGCCATCCTGTTGGGCGGCGTGGGAGAATTGCTCGCCATGTTGATATACCGCCACAAGTGGTACAAATGGGCGTTCCGCACTTTTATCCCTATCCTCGCCGTGTTCAACCTCGCCGTGTTCGGCTTGCTCCTGTACGTCATACTGGAGATGGGCGCGGGCAACGCGTTGACGAATATTGTGTAGTATGAACAAACCGATTGTCGCATTTTTGTACGATTTTGACAAGACCTTGTGTACCCGCGATATGCAGGAGTACACGTTTATCCCTTCCATCGGTATGGAGCCCAACGACTTTTGGGCGCTTGCCAACGGATTGGCGCGGGAGCAACACATGGACGGCGTGTTGGCTTATATGTACTGTATGCTCACCCGCACCACCTTGCGGCGCAACAATTTGGTCGACTGCGGCAAGGCGGTGGAATACCACCCCGGCGTGGAAGAATGGTTTGAGCGCGTCAACGCTTACGGAGAGGAAGCGGGGGTCAAGGTGGAGCACTACGTGCTGTCTTCGGGACTTAAAGAGATCATCGAGGGGACGTCCATTGCCGATCGCTTTACCAAGGTGTTTGCGAGCGAGTTTTTATACGACGACAACGGTATGGCGGTCTGGCCCAAACTCGCGGTCAACTACACCAACAAGACCCAATTCGTCTACCGTATCAACAAGGGCGTATTGGATATCAGCAACGACCGCGACCTCAACCGTTCGGCGCCCGACACGGGCAGACGGGTCAAGTTTAGCAACATGATCTACATCGGCGACGGATTGACCGACGTGCCGTGTATGAAACTGGTACGCGCCCAAGGGGGTCACGCGGTGGCGGTACACCAAGGGGCGAGGGCGCTGGCGAGCGACTTGATCAAACACTCGAGGGTGGACTTCTTTTTTGAGGCGGACTACCGCAAGGACAGCCCCTTGGATCAAGCCATCCACACTTTGCTCAGCAAATTGGCGCTCGACAACCGCGTGGCGGAACTGACTCACGCGCAGTTGGAAGAAGCGGAACAGGAGTAGCGCGAACGCGTGTTCGCGCAGTGATATACGGCATTGCCGTGTGATATTCTGCCCAAGGGCAGAGTGATATTTATTCGCTACGCTCATAAGTGATATGTTGCCCGCATCCTTCGATGCGGGCAACGTTTTGGAAGCCGAATAGATCCACCTGCGGTGGGTGAAATCCATGCAGGACATGGGTGAAATCGGCGATTCCTCCGGAGAAATCCGCACGCTGTGCGGGTGAAATCCTCCTTCGCCTTGCTCGGGTTGCGGTGATTTATTTTTTATATTTGCTAACATATGCGAAATGATATCAATTCCTATCCACAACATCCCGCAGGAATATATCGCATTCGGCTTGCCGAATATATCGCAACACAGCCCCCTTGTTCGGTGCAAGGGGGCTGTGTTATATCGCAAATCCCCTAAGGGATTTATATCGCCGCGGCGGTATCTCGGGAAACCGCCGCTATCACGTCTTGCCGTGCATATCACCGCCCACTCGCGGAGCGAATATCACTCCGGTATCAGCCGGAATATCACTTTTGCCTTGGCAAAAATATCACTTGCTCGCACGGCGAGCAAATATCACTCTACCTTGGGCGGCTCTCGTCTAAGCAGGCGGTTAAACGTGGGGACGAGCAAACCGCCTACTATATTGCCTACGGTGACCAAAAAGATGAATAATACGCCTTTGCCGCTCCATACGCCGCAAGCGGACAGATAAAACATATCCGCCACGCTGTGTTCGAAACCGCACAACACGAATACGCTGACCCCAAACAGTAGCGCAAGCGCCTTTTTCCATTCCTTGTCGAACGAGCGGTACCCTTCCACCGCCACATAGATGAGGATATTGCACAATATGCCAAGCAACACGATCTGCCACCACGGGGCGTCGATACGAGCGGTCAGTCCTTCCCCGTAAGCAGAGAGAAGGGAGCCGAATTTGTCGATATAGCGCACGATGCTGCCCACGGTCACAGCCCCGGCGAAATTGCCCGCGTAGATCACGACGAGGCGGGCGAGATAGACGGGCTTGTTGTCCCACACGTAGCAGATCTTGCCCGTAAACAAGTTGAGCCCCGCCACCAAAACCAAAAACAGTCCGACGCAAAAGAACAGACTACCCGCGATCTTGTTTTGGCTGGCGATATTGGCGATACCGCCCAACGCGATGGCGCCGCCCGCCAACACCGCTTTGTAAAACAGCGTGATCCACTCCATCCATCTATCCTTTCGTTCCATCTTGCGTACTCCTTTTCCCTATGGTAACACACCCATACGAAAAACGCAACCCCGCAAGAGGGGGGCTGCGTTATATCGCCGATCCATTTTGGGATTTGCGCTACGGCGTTTTTGAGAGAAGCCGTAAAGGTCGCGTTTGAGTCGTTCACGTCTTACCGAAGATATCGTCCAATATATCGGGTATGGTGGCGACGGTGGGCTTCCAAACTCCCCTAATGCTGTAAAAGTTGCCTTTAAACACAAACTCCGCGCGGTAACTGTCGTCGGTCAAGACGTAGTAGACGGTCAAGTCCCGCCAAAAGAGACTCTTCTCGTCCGTGATGGCGGGTTGCGCGCCCAGTTGAACGACCATCGTGGCGGTATGGAGAGGATCGGTCGCGATGGTCGCCGACCAATACAAGCCGCACGCCTCTTCCCCGTCGAACATGGCGTAGGTATGCTCCTTTTGACGCTCGGCGGGCACCAACACTTCGGCGCCGTACCCATCGTTAAACGCCTCGACCGACTCAACGGCGTGCATGGGATAGACGCTTGATTTGTCGTTGGATTGCGACAGAACGTAAAACTCTTGGGACGAATACGAATACGCTTGCGCATAGCCCGTATACAATTCGCCGTCCTCGGCAGAGTAGCGATTGGAGGGAATGGTCGAAGGGGAAACGTCAACGCTATCCCCCGAGGTGGCGGGTTGGCTATCCTTGGGCTCGCTCGACTCGGGTGCGGACGCGCTCGTTTGGTCACTATCCATATATTGAGATCCGCCCGCATTGAGCTCGATCCCCTTGTCCGCCGACTTGTTGGCGTTAGCCTGCGTCAAACTAAGCGCCAAAGGGATGGAGACCATGGCGACGATCGCAAACGACACGCCTATCGCAAAGTACCGCCAAAAGTGGCGGCGCGCCTTGCCTTGGGGGATAGGCGAAGTCACCACGTCACCTTGGGGCAGGCGGCGGGATAGGTCCTTGTCCTTTGCCTCGCGGGGGATATCCGCATATTCGTTTAACAATCGTTTGAGTTTTTTGTCGTTCATACTCTACCCTTCATCTATACAATGCATTAGTCGTTCCTACTGTCCCAACCGTCCTCGGTAAGCGTCTGTTTGAGCTTGTCCGTCATGCTCTTGCGCAGTCGCGCCGCCGCCGATTTGGACAGTCCCAACTGCTTGGCGATCTCTCGCACGCTCGCTTCGGCGTAGCACACCAAAGCGAACACCTGCCGCTCTTTGGGGGTCATACGCTCCCGCGCTTTGGCAAAACTCTCTTTGAGGTCTTGCTGCCGCAAGGTCAGCTCGGGGGTGCGTTCGCTCTCAAAATGCTCGATGACCTCGTCGGTCAAAGGAACGTTGCGGGAAGAGGCGGCGCGCAAGCGCATGCGACACATATTGTCGACCGTCTTGCAAAGATAGCCGTAGCCGTTGTAGGGGCGGCACTTGGCGGCGACTTGCTCTATGCGCAACCAAAACTCCTGCACTACGTCGTCCGCCTCGGGGGTCTCCCCCAAATAGCGCACGGCGGCAAACCGCACGTACCCTGCCATAAGGGCGTACAAATCCTCGATGGGGGCTCTGCCCTCACCTCGATTGATCCGCTCGATACAGCGATTGATTGCGGTTAGTTTTGATCGATCCATAGGTCCTCCGACCCTATTATATCACATCCGTATCTATTGCGCCACCCTTTGGCGGTAAGCCCTCGTCATCCCCCGACATCGGTCGGCAAGGGGATAGTGTTTTGGGGGACAAATGCAAACGACCGAATGGAAGCGTACGTAACGAAATTGAATAGTTCCAATCGACTTAACGCCTCGACCGCTTTGGTTTGCGTACACTCGGGCAACACGAAACACACTTCTATATACCCTATGGGGTCGTAGTTTTCGTAAGTCACCGATTCGTAGTCGATACCCCAGTCGAACGACTTCCCGTTGTAAATCGCATTAGCCGCCTCGCCGAACACGACTGCTTTGACGTGATCGAAGCTATAATGGATCTCCTCGTTTGGCGAATAAACCATCCCCGCTTTGTTATAATAATAGTGCGTGAGCGAACCGTCCCACGCCTTGCCGATCTCTTCCGAGATGGCGGGCACGGAACTTGTCGAGTAAACGAACCAATCGGTGCAATCTTCGACGGCGGCTTTGGGCGCTTCGACCAAAACCAACCAAGCCGCCATATCACAAGTCAGCCCTGCGCTCGTCAACTTAACGTTGACCGTCAGCACGCCGTTTTGATAGCCGACGCGACCTACCGCATAGCGATTACCACCGCTTCCGGCGACGACGTACCGCAAAAAGAGCGTCCTGTCGGCAAAGAACTCCTCGTCGTAGATATCCAACGCTTCTTCCCACTCTTGCCGAGCAGAAGACAGAGTATAAGGCGAACCCTCGTAATCATGCTTGAGGTTTTGATCGACTCGAGCCAAAAGGTCGTCTACTTGCTCCCTGTTTTGCAATCGATAGAGCGCGTGAGCGGACGACGAATCGTTCCCCTTGCAATACGGAACGCCCTCAAACGGTTGACCGTCTACATAACGCGCGCTGACGACCGTGCTATAACAGGTAAAACCATCCGCTTCGGGGCCGGTGTTCACCCAAGTGGCGGTTGTCTCCGAAAACGCTATCGCGTCAAACCGAGTGTATGTTTCAAGAGCGGAAGTGGGCAATTCGACCACCGCGATATATGCCCCCGCCGCGGGACAAGATACTATCGAAGTACTCTTTTGAATCCCCACGATTAGGGTATTGCCATTGTACCGCACGCTGCGGACAGAATAGGAATCGCTCACGTTAGGGGTCACAAAATAGGTAAGCAACAAAGTGTGTTCGGCAAAAAACTCCTCGTCGTACTCATTTTTTACCCCACTTATTTGGGTATAATCCATCGGAACGCGATCGCCGTTTACGCCATCACAAAACTCCACGAGTGAAGCTCTATCCGAAAAGCGATAGATAGGATAGTGTCTGGTTCGGGTGTTTCCCAGCAAATCTTGATTGAGCGCGGGATAGGGGAAGGGATCTTTACTCCAGTATCCTGCCCGGTATAACGTGCCGACGTAGGGGAAACTGTGCTCGGGGGTATCGCCGTAGGCGACGCCCGTCCTCGACCTCTTTTGGGCAGAAAAGGCGGAGTCGTCGACAAAGTCCTCCTTATCTTCAGACACGGGATCGACGACGCTCGTCTCGTCAGAGGGCGACCCCACATTAGCAGCGGGATCCGCATCTTCTCCGTTTTGAGAGATATCTTGAGCATAAGACCCTTGGTCGGCGTTGAGATAAGACGATGGGGGGACGGTCTTACATCCCGTCAAACAAAGAATGACGACAAACGCCGCCAACGTCAACGTAATGAATATTTTTCTTTTCATTTTTAGTCCCTCCGGGTATTGCTATCTATACAATGCAATGCCCTGTCGTTTTGTCCCAAAATAAAACGGCAGTCTATTTTCAGACTGCCGCGATGAGCTTTTTATTTGCGTTTGCCCTTGACGACCTTGTACAACAACAAAGTCACAACGGCGGCGACGACCGCCACCCCCGCCAATACGAGGGCGATGATCTGTCCGTTGGTCAACTTGCTTTGGGAGAGATAGACGGTCTTGACCCAACCTTCCTGCCCGTCCACGTACACCTTGGTCCACTCGGCGTGCGAGTCGAAGGGCTCGTGCAACTCCAATCTCGTGCCATCCACAAGCGAGGCAAGTAAGTCGCTATCGACGGACGCTGCCGAGTAAAAAGCAATGGTGTCCCCCAAACGCCCCGCTTTGGCTTTGACGTAGTAGCGGGTGACCAAGTTGGGGTCCTCGTACACGGTGTAGTCGGCGATACGCACGTAGGCGCTGCCATCCTCATAGTCCACTTCGTACCATGCCCATACGGGGTCTGTCTCCACCGCCACGATCCGCTTGGCGTGCAATACCGCTTGCCCTTTGGGCAAAGAGGCAATGGAGCGGGCTTGATTGGAGGGGAACTCGTACAAACCCGTTTGATCCAATATGCCGTTGTATTTGACGGTCAAGTCCACCATCTTGTCCTCGACCAAGGCGGCTTTGTCGTAGGGGATATAAACGTAGGGATAGCGCTCCTCTTCCCCTTTGACCGTACACTCGGCGTACCAAAAACGGTCTTCGCCCTCGCCTACCGTGGCGACCAACATCGCATAGGGATGGGTCACGCACACGATGGACTCGTAGTTGTCGGGACTGGTGTAGCCCCACACCTCGTTGACGTTGAGTTTGATCGCTCTGACCCCCACGTTGCTCTCTGCAACGGGCGGCTGATAGCTACTCTCCTCGGTGGGGACGTCCAAGTCTACTTTGAGCAAAGCGTGATCTTTGAGCGCGTACACCGTGCCGTCGGGAGCGATCTCGATCGCATGGTATCCCGCAAGCGGGGTCGCGGAAGGCTCCCCGAAACCGTCGGCGGTACGGGTATAGCGCAGCACTTGACTGTCGGTCAAGGCGTACACGTTGCCGTAGAGGTCGGTCGTCCAATCGATCAAGCCGATCCCCGCCAAAGAGAGGTTGACCCCTTCCACAAGAAGCCCGTCTTTGTAACAAGTGAGAGCGGCGTCCTTGCCGAGAACGTAGACCACCCCCACGTGTTTGCCTACCTTGACTTGATAGGCGCCTTTGACGGACACCCATTCGGTGGGTTCCTGCCCCAACGAGTACAAATTGCCCTCTACGACGGCGTATCCACCCGTAGCGTCGGCAGCCAAAGAGAGGGCATTGCCGACCGCCAAGTCGAGGGTGCGGCGGCGAGCGGTGCCCGTCTTGGATAGGTCGTAAATATCCACCAACTGCCCGCGAGCGATGTATACCATGGAGCCGTAGGTCGCGACCTTGTCGGCGGTAACGTCTATCGTCGAATACGCCCCGCCCTCGGGATCGTAGATCGCCACGCGACCGTTGCCGCGGTCGTTGACGACCACCGATCGGTCTACCGACAGCGCGGTGGGCGAATGCAATCTACCATTAGACTCCCCCCAAGTACCCCACATACCGATGAGGTTACCCTCGAGGTCGTAAGCTTTGACGGCGGATTGCCCGTTGTCCGCGACGTACAGACGGGTATCGGTGGCAGCAAGGGCTGAGGCGGCGTACAGGACGGCGTCCTCGTAGTCGTCTTCGCCCGCTTTTTGCAGCAAACGGTTATCCCCTTTCCATACCGCGCCCGAGCGGAGATAAAAGGAAGTGGGCGCATAGTCGTCGAAGGCGGCGACGGTGCCCACCGCACTCGGCGCGGTGTCCACGACGGGGTTGAGTACGAAGCGCGTACCCAAAGTGGTGTTGAAGAAGTAGCAGGTGTTGTCCAGCGCCTTCATCAAGTTGTAGGAGTGGGTGCTGGGGTCGAAATTGTGACGTTTGTGCTGTACGTCGTAAGGCACGGTCTCCCCCAATGCGTCCGCCAGATCGACCCACAACAAAGTGGCGCCGTACCCCATATACAACACGTCGGTGTCGCTATCCACCGCAAATGCGGTGAGGGGGGTGACTTGCAACGTCTCGCTAAGGGTGGTGACAAGGGCGGTCTTAGCCCAAGTCCCCTCGGTCAGATCGTACGCATAAAGAGCGTCCGCGCCCAAATCGACGAGGAGGGTGTCCCGCCCCAGCGCCAACCTGACGGCGGCGGGATCGGGCGAAAGCCCGTCGGGCAGTGCGACGCGCACGCACTCGTCGGACAAAACGACGATGGAAAGGGTCTCGTCCTTGACTTCCACCGCGGCAAGTCGCTCGCCGCAAGCGGATAGGGATAAGATCCGTCCCAATTCGACGTAGTCTTGGGTAACGTAAGTCGCTTGGGGCGCAGACTCTTCTTCGTCCGCATAGGCAAAACAAAGAGTGGTGGCGAAGCAAACCGTCACCACCAAGAGAGTCAATATCAGCACCCAAAGCGCTTTTTTCATATTTATTTTGCCGCCGCCTCGTTGAGCTTGGCGATCAACTCGCCGGGCTCCAAGCCGTGCACCATCGCGGCGTCTTCCACCGACTCGTTGAGGGCGCAGGGACAGCTTAGGCAGTGCATGCCGATAGAGGACAACACTTCGGCGATCGCGTCGGCGTTGTAGTCCCCTTGCATGAGTTCGTACAACATGGTTTTACCTGTGATCGGTTTCATAATATCTCCTTTTTATCGCTAAGGCGAACGATTTGTGGGGGTAATACGCGGTTATTGGGCACGCTAGATACACTCGACTACGTTCGGTATGACTTCGCCGGCGTGCCGATGACAAGCGAGCCCACCAACGTCTATTGCCAAGCCGCAGCTTCAGAATCCCTTCGCCATCATAGATGGCCCTCTTCCCTTTAACAAGGGACGCTTTTCGGGGTCCCCGTAACAACGCTTTTTAGACCTACCGCGCTTGACGCCGTGATGCGGCAAATCAAGCGGGAGAGGGTGCGTGCTAAAGAACGAGTCGAGCGCCTAATGTACTACCGTACATGACGCGAGCGATCTTTTTAATATCTATTGCCAAGCCGCACGGCTTCCTTGTCAATCGGGGTTCCCCGCAAATCGCAGAGCCAAAGGCGAACGATTTGTGGGGGCGTTGTCACGGTGTCAAGCGGTCGGGACCACGGAACAAGAACTCCACTTCCTTGATCGTCAAGTGCAACAGGATCATGGTCATACGGTCGAGACCGATGCCGAAGCCGCCGTGAGGGGGACAACCGTACTTGAAGAACTCGAGGTAGAACTTGACGTCCTCGCCCAAGCCCTTTTCATCCGCTTGCTTTTTGAGGATGTCGTAGCGGTGTTCACGCTGAGCGCCCGTAGTGATCTCGCAACCGCGCCAAATGAGGTCGTAACCTTGGGGCACGCCCTCGGCGTTGCGCATGTGATAGAAAGCGCGTTTTTCGGCGCCGAAGTCGGTGACGAACAAAAACTCGTGACCGAACTTGTCCAAAGAGAATTGCTTACAAAGGCGTTCGCCCTCGGTGCAAAGATCTCCCTTTTCGTAGAGGGCGGGATCGAGCCCGTAGTTGTCGATCAATTCGCGATACAGATCCGCCAATTTGATCCTCGGGAAGGGCAAGGTGGGTACGACCACTTCTTCCCCAAACAACTCCTTGATCTTGTCGCCGTATTGCTCTTTGACAAAGGGCAAAGCGTAGGCGATCATCTCCTCTTCCATGTGCATGACGTCTTCGTAAGAGTCCACGTAACTGAACTCCAAGTCGAAGCCGGTGAACTCGGTGGCGTGCTTGTTGGTGTTGCTCTTTTCGGCACGGAACACGGGTCCCACCTCGAAGATGCGTTCAAACCCCGCCGCCATCGCCATTTGTTTGTAGAATTGGGGGGATTGGGCGAGGTACGCCTTGCGGTCGAAGTAGGTCAACTCAAACACGTCCGCGCCCGATTCGCTGGCGGCGCCGATGAGTTTGGGGGTGTGGATCTCCACGAAGTTGCGCTCGAGCAAAAACTCGCGGAACTTGGCGGCGATAAGCGTCTGCACCTTAAAGATGAGGGTGTTGCGCTCCGAACGCAGATCCAACCAGCGGTAGTCCAACCTGAGGTCGATGGCGCTGCGCTCTTCGATGGGCAGAGGATCGGCGATGGACTCCACCTTGATCGAGGTGGGCAACATCTCGATACCGCCCAATTTGACGAAGCTGTTTTCCACCACGGGACCTTCCACCGTCACGACCGATTGAATGGTCAGAGTGTCGATGATAGCGGCGAGCTCGGGATACTTTTCCTTCTCCACGGTCAGTTGCAGTTTGCCGGTGATGTCTTTGACGACCAAAAAGGCCATGGTGCGCTTGTTACGAATGTTTTCGATAAAGCCTTGCACTTTGTTGATTTCGCCGACTTTGAGTTCGGCAATACGTGATCTTTGCATAAGCATATTACTCCTTTTGAGTCTATTACGAATATATTATACACCCTTTCGGGGGCGTTTTGCAATACTTTGCGCCCCGCAAAATGGGGGCATTGCGCCAAGGGTCAAACCAAATCCTCGGGCTCGTGCGTTTGGGAGCGGCGTTTCCACTCCCTATTCCAGTTGATCAGCCCGTACACGTTGATAAAGACGTACACCGCGGATTGGGCGATCAGGGGCAACGACTCCAAATAATCGCTGTTGCCCGCCTCGAGGGACTCGACGATGGTCACCACCCAAATGGTGATGAAGATGGCGTTGTTGACAAGCCACAACACCCATTGCAATTTGACCCTTTTGCTCGCCAAAACGAAGGCGCACACGCTGACGACCGCGGTACCCGCGCTCAAAAAAGGCAGGCGGCTGCCCACGTGGCGCAGCACGAAACCGTAGGTCAAAAACGCCGCCACGCCGAAGATGGCGATGGGGATAAGGGTGATGGGCTCCAACGCCTTCATTTCGTAAGTGGAGCGCTTGATGTCGTCGGCGCGAAGCCATTTGACGATGGTAACGACCGCCAGCACCATCAAAAACAAAGTGGTCGCGATCTCCCCGTAGAGGTGATTGTTGTAAGAAGCGTTGAGATAGCAAAGGCTGTAGCCAAAGGTAAAAACGAAATATAATTTGCTCGTTTTGACGTTAAAAAAACCGCCGGTGACGTTGAGCGCCGCCCCCAGTATGACGAACCAAGGAGACTTTGCCCAAATGCCCAAGCCGACGATCCCGCCCAAAATGGCAGACAACAAAAGGACGTCCCAAATACGCCAGCCATGCGACAAAGACGCGCCCTTCGGCGCGGTCTTTCGGCGATGATTATTGCGTGCTGTCGATCTCTCTTGCGTATTCATTCGGGACAAGTATACCACCAACTTTGCCTATAGGCAAACGAATAGAGGTATTTTTGTCCTATCTACCCCACGACTTCGGTCAAAACCCTAAGCGCGTTAGACCACATCATCTTGTCCACCACCCGTGCGGGCAAGTAGCGGGACAGATATTCGGCAAGGTAGGGGGTGGTCTCGCACCCGGTCAGCGGGGGCAAGGGGCGTATGCCGTCGTAGTCGGTACCCAACGCCAGCACGTCTTCGCCCGCCACGTCGAGGATATGCTTGACGTGATTGAGGCTGTACTCGAGCAAGTCCCCCTCTCCCCGTCGCAAAAAGTCGGGGCAAAGGTTGAGCCCGGTGACGCCGCCGCGATCCGCCAACGCTTTGAGCATGGGGTCGGTCAGATTGCGGGCGACTTCGCACACCGAGCGGGCGTTGCTGTGACTGGCGACAAAGGGGGCGTCGCTATGGCGCACCACATCCCAAAAGCCGCCGTCCGACAGATGCGACACGTCCACCACCATCCCCAAGCGATTCATCTCCTTGACCGTCTCTATCCCCAACGGGGTCAATCCCCTCTCGTCGGTGTGGGTCAAGCTCGCCAATCGGTCGGCGTGGTAGGATCGGTAATCCAAATTGGGGTATCCCAATTCGTTGGCAAAGTTCCAAGTCAAAGTCATCATGCGTACCCCGTGATCGTAGAGAGAACGCAATTTGTCCAAGTCTCCCTCCATAGTGCCGCCCTCTTCGATGGTGAGCAGCAAAGCGACCTTGCCCGCCTTGACCGTTTGCTCGATCTCCTCTACGGTCGTCACTTTGGCGACCAGATCCGAGTTTTGGCAAACGGACTCGTCCAAAGAATGGGCGTAGGACAGGAAGTTTGCGTACAAATTGCCCCGATCGTAGGGTTGAAAGACCGCCACGCACTGCAAGCCGTAGCCTGCGTCTTTGAGCTTTTGCCAACTGATCTGCCCCGCCCCGTTTCTCCACTCTTTGGGATCAAGGGCGGTAATGGTATCGCAATGTAGATCGGCTATTTTCATCTTACTCCACGTTATGATCAGCCCCTTCGGGCGGTGACAAAAATCGACCGCCTCGGCGGTCGATCGTAAGTTTATTCCTCGGTGCCCTCGGGGGTTTGTCCCTCGCCCTCGTCGGGTTGCGGATCGGTATTGTTTCCCTCGTCAGATTGGGGATCCTCTGTATTGTTTCCCTCGTCGGGGGTGACTTCCTCTTCGGGAGAGGCGCCGCCCACTTGTACCGTCACGGAAGCGCCTTCCTCGTAATAGCCCTTAGTGAGGGGGCTGACCTTGACCGAGTCGCCTTCCAACCCCGCAAAGAGGTAGGTGGTCTCGGGGTCGGTCGCCTTGACGGACAAGGTAGCGACTTCCTCGGTGCCGAGGTAAAGGGTCAACGAATAGTAGTAGGCAAGTCCGCCCTCGTTGGCGATCGTCACGTTGATCCCGTCCGCTTGGCGGGTCGCCACGGCGGAGATGGAAGTCGAAGTCGTATAGACGTAAGACTTGAGCGCCTTTTCGCTATCGGTGAAGTTGCCGCCCGACTTGGTGGCGTAGACGGACACGTTGTAGGTGCCCACCGCCTTGATCAGATCGACGATATCCAATTCCACCGCCTCATCCTTGGCGTCCACTCGGCGCTCCGTGCCGTTGACCGAGACGACGAACATGCCCGCGTGTTCCACGGGAGCGATCTTGACCAACACGTGCTCCTTGCCCTCCGCGTCCACGCTCGCTTCGATGCCGAACACGGGGGTAGCCAGTTGCACGAAGTAGGACACGCCGACCGAGGTCGAAGCGCCCGCGACGTACACTTTGGCGTTGTCGGAGTAGGGTTTGACGGTCACGGTATAGTCGCCGGGATCCAATTCGGGCAAGGTGTATTGGGTGTTGTCCCCTTTGCCTTTGGCGACCGTAAACGCCTCGGCGATGCCCGACACTTCCACGTTGTAGCCGTCGGCATGATTGACGTGCGAAATGACCAACACTTGTTGATTGTTGTAATTGGCGACGAAGACTTGGGGCGCTTCGAGATATTGCACGAAGTAGCAGTTGGCGACTTGGGCGTATGCGCCCACCGTGCTTTCGGGATAGATATACAATTCGCCCGCGCCGGCGACTTCGCCCGCTTTACCGTGCACGACCACTTCCTTGCCGCCCTCGATCTTGACGACTTCGCCCAACACGTTGGCGGTGGCGTTGCCGCTTAAGGAGACGACGCTGTCGATCTTGCCGTCTACGGTCAAATCTCCGTCTACCGCCACGGCACCCGCTTTGAATTTGCCTTTGATCTCGGCGGTAGCCAGCGTCGCCGTACCCGTCACGTTGAAGTCGCTGTATAAGGTGCGGTTGCCGCTAAGGGTCAGATCTCCTTCCACGATGACCTTGCCGCCGTTTTGCGGTTTGCTCCAAATGGTCTTTTTGTAGCCCACGAAGCCGTCGCCCGCCATCGTCAGATTGCCCTTGACTTCCAACGTGTGGTCGTTGAGATCGAGGTTGACCCCGCCCAAAGAGAGATCGCCGTCCCAAATGACGTCGTTTTTGAAGATATACTCGGTTTTTTTGCCCTTGGCGACCGCCTTGGCAAGTCCGTCCGCCGAATGGATAAACGCCACGTTGCGAGTGGTGACGAAGTGCCCCGTCGCCAGGCCTGCGCCCAAAAGCACGATCAAAGACAGCACCACGACCAATACCACGTGCTTTTTGAACCAAGCGCGGGTCTTAGCGGCGCGTAGTGCCTTCTTGCGCGCTTTTTCGGCGGCGGCTTCCGCCTCTTGTTCGGCTTTTTGCTCGTCGGTCAGTTTCGGTTGTTCGCCCTCGGCTTGGGGCTCCTCTCCCGTCATGCCGAGGGAAGCGTCAGCGGACTCGAGCGTATCTTCTTCCTTGGTCATACCGAGGGAAGCGTCAGCGGACTCGAGTGTATTTGGGCTCTCCTCCTCTTGCGCTTGTTCTTCCTCGAGTTGCTCTTCCTCTTGCTCGGGGGCGGGCTCTTGCTCGCCGTCCGACCAATATACGGGTTGCGCCTCCTGCTCGACCAGCTCAGCGGGAGTTTGCTCACCGTTCTGCGCGGGAGTAGGCTCGATCGTAGCCTCTTCCTCTTGCTCGACGCCGCGCTCCTCTTCGTCGGGGGCAATCTCCTCTACCCCGGAGCCGTCCGCTTGTTCGCTCTCTTGAGGGGCTTGCTCTACCGTCGTATCGGCGGCGAGTTGCTCGCGCTCTCCTTGCGCGCCGAAAAGGGGCTCGCCCTCGTAACGGGGAGTTCCGTTCTCTTGCTCTTGCCACAGTTCCTCTTGCTCGGCTACGTTCTCCTCGCGGACAAAACCTTGGGGATCGTAGTTTTGCGGTCTATTTTTATGCTTATGTTTTTTACTCATAACGCCTCCACCCCATAAGGGGTCATGTTCATCCTATTTATTATACAAACTATTTTCGTCCCGTGTCAAGAGGGCTACCCTTTTTCGACGATCAAAAAAGGGGCAAAGCCCCTTACAGCGTCATGATGATCGCCTTGATCTCTTCGGTCGTCTTGGCGGCGCCCACTTTGAGCCGATATTCCTTGGCGCCCGCTCTCCCCGATACGGCGGAGATCAAGTGCGGTTTGAGCAAATTGCACACCACGTGATCCGAGTAAGTCTTGCTCAACATATCCATTTGGAATAAAAAATCCTTTTTGAGATCCACTTCCACGTCCGCGCCCCGCACCTCGGCGAAGATAGAGGTGTGCCCGATGGCGCCGCGGGCGATCATCACCCCGTCGCAGGCTGTGACTTCCTTGATACGGCGGTAGTCGTCGGCGGACTTGACGTCTCCGTTGGCGACAAGCGGGATATTCACCGCGCGTTTGACCTCGGCGATGGCGTCCCAATCGGCGCTCCCTTGGTAAAACTGAGTGCGCGTCCTGCCGTGTACGGTCACCATATCCGCGCCCGCTCTCTCCATGGCGAGGGCAAACTCGGGGGCGGTCAAACGATCCCACCCCAAACGGATCTTGACGGTCACGGGACGAGAGCCCGCGCCCTCTTTGACGGCGCGCACGATATCGGCGGCGCGGGAAGGGTCTTTCATCAAAGCGCTCCCCTCTCCTCGGCTGACCACTTTTTGCACGGGACAACCCATATTGATATCTATGATATCAAACTTGTCGATGACTTCCGCTCTGACCCCCTTGGCAAAGTCCTCGGGATCGTGCCCGAACAACTGCACCGCGCAAGGGGTCTCGCAAGGGGCTACGGTCGTCAATATCTCGGTCTGTTTGTTGCGATAATTGAGTCCGCACACCGAGATCATCTCGGTATAAGTCAACCCCGCGCCGTACGAGCGAGCAAGGGAGCGAAAGCCCAAATCGCTGACCCCCGCCATGGGACCCAGCACCGCGTCGTGAGATAGGGTGATGTTGCCGATCGTCAACGCCATACTATTCGTGTTTGATCTCGTTCCAGATAGCGTCCAACTCGTCCAAAGTCATGTCCGTCATCTGTTTGCCCATCGATAAGACTTTGGCTTCCACTTTGGCAAAGCGGTCGGCAAATTTGCGGGTGGCGGCAAGGAGCGCCAACTCGGGCTCCACCCCCAACATACGCAACACGTTGACCGCCGCAAACAGCAGATCGCCCCCCTCCTCCGCTTGTTCTTCGGGAGAGGACGCGGCTTTGAGTTCCGCCAATTCCTCGTTGACTTTGTCGTACGCTCCTTGGGGATCCGCCCAATCGAAATTGGCTTTGCGCGCGATCTTTTGTATCTTTTTGGCGCGCATCAAAGCGGGCATGGGCGACACCATTTGCATACGTTGGGTGTAGGTCTGTTGGTGTTTTTCCACCGCTTTGGCGGCTTCCCACGCCGCCAACGCCGCTTCGGGGTCGTCCGCTTTGACGTTGCCGAACACGTGGGGATGGCGGAAGAGCATTTTGCCCGTCACGCCGCTCAACATATCGTATGTACTGAACTCGCCCGCGTCCTCGGACAAGCTGGCGTGGAACACCGCCTGCAACAGCACGTCCCCGCTCTCCTCGAGCATCTTGTCTACGTCGTCCAAATCGATGGCTTCCACCAATTCGTACGCCTCTTCGATACAGCAATCGCGAATGGTCTTGTGGGTCTGCACTCTATCCCACGAGCAACCGTCGGGCGCGCGCAAACGAAAGACGATCTTCATCAGATCCTCAAATCCCCACCGCCGTTTGTCCCGATAGTCCAATCTCGGCAGTACGTAGGCGCAGTCGGCGCCGTAGCCTTTTTGCCTGTCGAGGTCTTCCACCTTGACGGATCTGGCTTTGCCGCCCGCGACCAAATAGCCGTCCACGTCCCCGACCACGTCCAACAATTTGAGTTTGACCTCGCCCGCCACGCACACGTCGTCCAATTCGGTCACCACGACGGTGGCGTCCGAGGGATACCACACCCGCTCGGCAGCCAAATCGTGGGCGGACACGGTGAGCAGCCGCTCGGCAAGAGTCCCCGAGCAGGCGGCGGCGCTGACGGCAGCCGCCACCCCGGGGATCACGGTATATTCGTCAAGTAGCGACAACACGGGGTCTTCCACCCCCGCGCCGTCCACGCAATAGACGCAATCGCCCGCCTCGTTCAAGCGGTCGGCGATGGCGGCGTGCAGGGAGTCGAAATCCTGCGCTTGGTCGTACAGATCGTCGCAAGAGGTGGCGTCTACGCCAAGCGACGACAACGCCTTATACGCCTCGGTGCGGCGGGTGCGCACGAATACTTTGCTTGCCTTTTGGATTGCTTCCTTACCCCGCAAGGTCAGATCTTGCGGGCCTACTCCCATACCTACGATCGTGATCATACTTACTCCTTAGCCACCAAGCTTAAGGCGCGTCGCCTTTTGCTTGTGGCAAATAATATTGTAGCATAAACCGCCCCTCCTAGCAAGCAGCACAACGCCACCGAAGGGATATTATTGTCAAAAAAGTAACTGATGGGAGCGATCACAGCCGCCATAGCGGCGGTAGCGCCCACCACCGTCCACAATCGGCGTGGCGAAGCGAAACGCCCCACCAAACGGTAGTACGAAGTGGCGTTGAGTGCGAAAGCGAGCACCACGCCTATCAAATTGGCGATGGTGGCGCCCACGATGCCCACTCTCAAAAGCACCAAACTCAACGCGACTTTCACCCCCGCCGCTACGAGCAAATGCTTGACGACCGTCTCCGAACGGTCGAGGGCGTTGAGCATGGCGCCGTAGAGTTGTTGAAGACAAGTCAGCGGAATGGACGCGCACCCTACCGTCAACAGCAAAACGGCAAGCGACCGCTCGGCGGAAGACAGCGCGGGATAAAGCACGGGAACGAGCCTTGGCGCGACCAAAGCCAACCCCACGGCGGCGGGAAGAGAAATGGCGAGCACGGTGCGCAACGTGTCCAGACTGCTGCCCTTGATGGCGGTCATATCCCGTTGCGATTTGGCTTTGGAGAGGGCGGGCACCACCATAGTGGCAAAGGAAAAGGTCAACACCACGGGCGCGGTGAGCAAGGTGCCTACGGCACCCGACCACACCCCGTACAATCCCACCGACTCTCCTTTGTCCCACCCGTACAACACGAGGAGATTGACCAATAGCATGCTGTCGGCAAATTGGGTCAAGGGAGCGATCATATTGGAAGCGGTGATGGGCACGGACGCTTTCCACACGGGCAAAAAGCCCACTTTGACCTCGGGATGGGACAAGCGGTAACCAAACGCGAAATAGGAGACGACCAACCAAGCCAAACTCGCCCCCTCGGCGACCGTTACGCCCAGTAGCGCGCCCACCGTTTGCCACACCAAGCCCTTAGCCGACAAGAGATAAGCGAACAGCAAGCCGCTCAGTTTGACCACCTGCTCCACCAAGGACACGGTCGCCAACGTACCCGCGTGAAGGCTTGCGGCAAACCACCCCCGAAAGGCGGCGGCGATCGCGACCAAGGGAACGGCGGGAGCCAACGCCAAATACCCCCACCACATAGCGGGAAAGCCCTGCAAACGAGCCAAAGGATAGGCAAGCGCCGCCAACAGTACCCCGCCCGATACGCCGGTAAGGGCGAGCACTTTGAGTCCCGAGCGAAACACCGCGTACCCAAAACGACCGTCCTTGGCGATCTGGCGACTGAGAAGAAAGGGCATCGCCGAAGACGTCAGCGCCAAAACGAGGGCGTACACCGGGAAAACCAGTTGGTACCCGCCCATCCCCTTGGCGCCCAACAGATTGGTCAGGGGCAGACGATAAAAAGCGCCGATCGCTTTGGCAAGCACACCGGCGAATAGCAATATCCAGCCCGCTTTGAGGGATTTAGCCGCGGTCAAGTTGGCTCTCCAACAAACTGCGCACCAAACGCACCTTGCCAAGGTCCGAAGGGGTGTAATCGCCTTTGCACAACGCCACCCCGCCCATCAGATCGCCACCCACCAAGATGGGCTCAACGTAGGCGGAGCCGAAAGGCAATTCGGGGCAAGACACCACCCCTTTGCGCCTCTCTTTGAGGGCTTGTTCGATAGCGGGCGGTAGAGCCAATTCCCCCTTACCCGTCCAGGCTAAGGCGCGGTTGCGATCGGCGACCAGCACCTCTCCGTCCGTCTCGCCGGCAAGCACCGAGGCAAAGCGCGCCGCTTCCTCTTCCAAGTCGGACAGCGCCGAATACTTTTTGAGCACAAGCCCCTCGTCTTGGGCGAATATCTCCAACTCTTCCCCCTCTTTGATGCGCATAGAGCGGCGGATCTCTTTGGGGATCACCACCCTGCCCAGTTCGTCAATACGTCGTATCATACCCGTAGCTTTCATACCCGTAGTATGGCAAGAGGTAGGCAAGTTATGTAAACGAATGGCAACGGATCGCTCGTACCCGCGGGGCGTACAGCGGAGAGAAACGTCCCGCGGAAAAGGCGCAACCGCACACAAAATAAAGCCACCACCTATAGGTGATGGCTTATCAAAAGTGCGAGTTTTTTCGGTACAGTTTTTTGCGTTCCACTATACTATGTCCAAACGCGGAAGAAAAACCGATGGACGTACAACGTAGTGAATCGTCCATCGGAAGAGAAATAGCCGCGCATAAAACATTGCCGTCACCCAAATGGGTGGCGGCAAGTCATAAGCGCGTGCTATTTCTCAGGCCCACGGGTTTTGCGACTTAGGTTCTCTGATGCCCACCATCACGAATTGATCCCACAAGCACCATGTGCCGTCCGATTTTTGACGCAAAGAGATCTGACGGGGGCTGTCCGCGCCGCCCGAGCGCAAATTAAGACGAGCGTAACCTTGGTTGTCGTAGGAGTGCGCGTCCGCTTTGACGGTCAAGGTAAGGGGTTGATTGGGGGTGTAGTCGTTGGCGGGAGTAGCGCCCTCAAAGTAGGAAAACGGAATGTACTTGCCGTTGTCCATAAAGCGGTCGCGAATAAAACTCTTGTCCATGTTGCTCATAGGACGAGGTCCTCTCAAAAAGTCGAGCATCTCCAACGCGGCGTCCTTGTTGGAAGGATAGGCGGCAAGCGCCAACACGGTCAATGCGGCGGCTTTGAAGGGGGTATCCAATCTCGCTTCGGGCAGAGAGGTAAACTCCGCCAACGAGGAAGGAATGGACGAAAAAGTGAACACCGCGGTGTTGGGATCGGCTTTGGGTTGAGGAGCGGGCTGGGAATTGTTGTTGCCGTTATTGTTGTTATTGTTGGATTTGAAAAACGATAAACACATAAGATTTCTCCTTATCGCCCATGCGCGCGGGCTTTTTTACAGTATAACATTAATATAATATCCTTTTCAATATATCTTATCCAAAAATCCGTCCGACACGTAAGGTTTGTCCTTTTGGCTAACGGCGGGTAGCCATTTGACTTAGTGGGCTTCGGCGCGATATACTTATCTCATGCGATCGATCACCCCGCTATCCCCCATCGTCGACCGAGACTGCACCGTGCTGATCTTGGGCTCCCACCCCTCTGTCATTTCCAAAGAGGTGGGCTTTTACTACGGCAATCCGCACAATCGGTTTTGGAAAGTGATGGGCTCGCTTTTGGACGTGGGGGATATGACCGATCTATCCCCCGAAGACAAGACGCGCCTCTTGCTTTGCCGCCACGTAGCGTTATACGACGTAGTGGAGGGGTGCGACTTAGTAGGCTCGCAAGACGCGAGCATCAAAAACGTTGCCCCCGCGGATATACGGGGGCTACTCGCCGCGTCCCGGATCGAGCGCATTTTCCTCAACGGCGCCACCGCTTACAAGCTGTTTGCCCGCCACTTCCCCGATCTCGTCTCCATCGCCACGCCCCTTCCTTCTACCTCGCCCGCCAACGCCAAAATGCGGTTGGACGATCTTCTCAGCGAGTGGGAGGTAGTGCGGCAATCGCTCGAAAAATAGCGCAAAACTTGTAAATCTCCATACGAAAAGAGGTGCAAAACTTGTATTTGCACCTCTTTTTTACTCTTTTTTACGTTGATCTTACTTGATAAACGCAGTCTGCTTGATCTTGATCAAGCCTTTTTCGATCAAAGCCTCGTCCGTTTCGTACTCGAAGGAGTAGGTCTCGTTGTGTTCGAGCCCCTTGACGGCTTGCGCCTTTTCCATGGCTTCGTCCAAAAGTTGCAGGGCGTACTTGAGGGCGCGATCGCTCTTGATCTTGACCTTGGTGGGCACTTTGGCGTACTTGGAATGCTCGCTCTCGTCCTTGGCGTGGTATTTCGCCGCGACCTCGTTGGGATCCAAGGCGAAGTAAGCGAACACCGTTTTGTTGCGGATACGCACGCGCATCACGGGCGCGCGACCACGATTGAAGGTCTCGTAGCCCCAAGCTTGCCTGTCGCCGATCTTCTTGTAGGACAAAGCGGCGTTTTTGAGGGCGGTATAGCGCGCGAGGACCACGGGGTCGGCTTGGATCAATCTCGCTTGCATACTGCGGTCTTTGAACTCGCGCATGCCCGTTTCGGGATTGATAAACACGTTGTTTTCCCCTTCGTCCTCTTCTTCCTCTTCCGCTTCGTCCGCCACAAGGGCTGCCGCTACGGGCGCTTCCGTGGGTTCTTCGGCGGGAGTCTCTTCGGGGACTTCTTCCTGAGCGCTCTCTTCTTGAGACGCTTCCTCTTGGGGTTGTCCCTCCAAAGGCTCTTCCTCTTGGGCAGGTTCTTCCTGCATTTCTTCGACGGGGACTTCCTCTTTGGCTTCCTCTTGCGCGTCGTCTTTGGCGGTCTCCTCTTTGGGATCGCCGTCTTCGTCGTTATCTTTCTTTTTCTTGCGAGCAAGAGCGAGGATCAAACACACGATGATGACGACCAAAACGATGATGATGGCGATCAGGATCCAGAACCAAATGGGCATCGCTTCCTTTTGATCCGAAGTCGCCACGCCGTAGATGGAGAAGTGATTGGTCTTAAACACCATGTATCCGTCCGCGTCCAACGTGCCGTTCAACACTTCCACTTTGCCTTGGTCGTTGATGTACACGGGATGCAGATCCAATCCTCTCGCCACCTCGGGTACGAAGATTTTGATCTCGTATTGATCGTTGGGATTGATGGTATCGCTCGTGGTGATCTGATACACCGCCACCAAGTGGGCGTTGCCCTCGTTGAGAGCGCTGAAGTCCAACGTCTTGGGGAGTTGGAAGATGTGCTCCACCTTGAAGTGATTGGCGTTGAGACCGCCGGGACGGGAGACGACGACCACCAGTTGACCCTCTTCGTCCTCGTATTCCACGATATCCTTGCCGCGTTTGATAGTCAACAAAGCGGGCGCTTTGGTCCACACGGGAGGATTGTAGTGGGCGGGATCGTCGGACGCCAACACGGGGCGCACTTTGTACTCGCCGACAAGAGTGGGCTCGAGCACTTTGCGGTCGTGAGCGTCGAAATACTCTACGCCGACCATTCTCACGCCCTCGGGCAGATCGTCAATGGTAAACTCAAAGGTCTCGCCCGACTCCTCTTCCACGACGACGTGAGAGTAATGCCACGAAGCGCCAGACAAGTCGTAATCGCCCTTGCGGATAGACCAAGCGAGGTTGCGGTCGATGTGGTTGCCGTAAATATAGTTCTCCATGCCGGAGATAGCAAAGGAAGCGGTATAGTTGCCGACGTCGTCCGCGCTGACCGTGCCGGAGTAGGTCAAAAAGTCTTCCCACTTGTCGTCGCCGATCAGTTGAGGCAGGTTGACAATCTCCACTTGGTGCGCCAAGCCGTCGTACACAAAGCTCGAACGATCGATCACGTAGTTCCAGTTGGCGCGCCCCATATCCAAGTTCAAGGGACGGATGCGCACTTCCACCGAAAGGGATGCGGTATCGCTCAAGTCGCCCGCCACGGCGGTCACGACCACGAGATAGGTACCGTTGTCGGTCACGTTGCGCACGGTGAGGGTGGCTCCGTTGGTATTGATCTGCCTGCCGTCTTTGCTCCACTCGTAGGTGTAGGTCACTTCTCTATCCAAGTTGATGGAAGGAGTGATGGTGATCGTACGCGCCACGCCGTCGAAAGCGTCCACGCTGATATTGCCACTGGACGACAAAGTCAGGATCAACACGTCGGGCGGAATGATCTTTTCCTCGATGGTCAAGGTACGGGTCTCGTCAAAGGACGCGATCTCGTAGTTGGCGGTGTCCTCTTGGGTCAGCTCGGCGCTGATGAGATAGACGCCCACTTCGGTGGGCAACTCGCTCGCTTCTTGCCCGTTGTACAACACCTTTGCGGTCACGCCCACGGGGAGTCCCAACAACTCGAAGGGATTATAAGCGTCCTCTTCGATGATGGTGACGTCGTTTTGATTCCAATGCGCGCCGCTTAAGTCGTATTGGGCTTTGGCGATGGACCACTCGAGGTCGTCCACGTCCCAACCTTCGAAAATATAGTTATCGGACGTACCCAAACTTACTTTGGCGACGTATACGCCCGCGTCGGTGGCTTTGAGGTCGCCCGAGTAGGTCAAAGGCAGGGTATCGTCACCGATCAAGGTGACGGAGTCCAAAAACTCCAATCCCACGCTCTTTTCGGTGCCGTCGTAGACCAAGAACCCCACCATCTCCCAATCAACGGCGGACACATCCACTTTAAGGGGCTCGATCTTCCACTCGATGTCGCCCAAGAGCGCGAGGTCGCTCAAATCGTAGTTGTCGGATGCGCTCGCCTCAAAGGAAGCGGTGTAAGAGCCTACCGCGGTGGCTTTGTTGCCGAGATAAGAAACGGTCACTTCGTCGGCGCCGATCAGTACGGGCAAAGCGTTGAGTTCCACTTTCTGTTCCTGTCCGTTGTAGGTATAGGGCACGGTGTAGTTCCAGGCGACGGTGGATATGTCGGGTTTGAAGGGATTGAGCACGAAGTTCAACGGCTTTTTGATTTCGGAGATCACCGATTCGCCCTTGTTGGCCCTGACGACCAAAGTATAGTTTTGGCTCGCCACGTCCACCCAGGTAAAAGCGACTTCGTCTTTGACCTTGTCTTCGCCGTCGTACCAAGCCATGGTATAGGTCAACCACTCGGCGGGGTCGGCGACGGAAACATTGTAAGAGTGTTGTTGTTGATCGTAAGTAGCGCTGTACACGCCCTCGACCAGTTCAAATCCCTCGATCACTTCGTTGAGGTCGATCTCCACGGCTTTCAACACGACGGTGGCGGCGCCGATAGAGGGATTGTTGTGGTTGCGGTCCGCACCGGTGATGGCGGCGGTCACCTGATAGGTGCCGGCGAGATAGGAATGATCGCCTTGATACGTGATCGTCGCGCTGAGCCCCGTGGGCAAACCGCTTATCGCCAAGCCGTATTCCTGACCCGCTTTGACGGTGAGGACACCGTTTTCAAAGGTGTAGCCGTCCGCCGTATCCTCGGTCACGACCCAAGAGAGATCGGCGGGGATGTCGGCTTTGAGGATTTCCCAATACAAGTCCATGTCGGACAAACAGCTCGCGTCGTAGTTGGAACTGGCGGGAGCGCTTGCTTGGGCGCGATACTCGCCCGCGTCGGTCGCCTTGTTGCCCGTATACTCGACGGGGATAAACGAGGGCACGCCATAAAGCCACATTACCCATTCGTTGCCGTTGTAGGTGACGTCCCACAAGTAGTCCCGCTCGTAGTTCCATTCGAGGTCGAACTCGTCGAGCACGAAGGGGTTGATCTTCCACTCGAGGTCGCCCACCGTCCAACCGTCGAACACGTAGTTGGGGTTGGCTTGCAGTGTGGCTTTGGCGGTATAGGTACCCGCATCTTTGGCGCGAGTCACGCCCGCATATTGCACGTTGAGCGTGTCAAGCCCGAACAGCTCGACTTCGTCGATAAAATCGAGGGACACGCCCTGCTCGTTGCCGTTATAGGTGAAGGGTTCGTCGGGGTCGTAGGTCCACTCGATATCGCTCACGTCCACGTGGGCGGGCAATATCTTCCACTCCAAGTCGCCCAACGTGTAGTTGATGATCTCGTAATCTTCGGCATGCTCCTCGTCCACCGAGGGGACGGCGGAAGCGACGTAAACACCCGCGTCGGTCGCTTTGTTGCCGACGTATTCAAAGATGATGAAGTCGTAGTCGGGGACGATCACCTTGACTTGCTTTTCGGTCGCGTCGTAGCTGAAGGGATTTTCGTAATCCCAACGAGCGTCTTTGCAGTCCACGTAGATCTTGTGCAGGCTGACTTCCACCTCTTCGGTTTGACGAGCCACTTGATAGGTGGGATCGTAGGGATCCGAAGCAAGCGCAATAGCGTAGTAGCGACCGCTTTGGTCACGGTGACTGATGGTCAGAGTGGCTTGGGTCTCCCCCTCGAGCAGCACGAAATCGCCCTCCTCGCTACCCTCGGCGAGGAAATACCACTCGTACGTCCAATCGGCGTAGGACGCGTAATCGTCCACGACGGTAAACACGATCTCTTCCCCGTCGAACGCTTTGTCCAATTCGCCCTCGGTCTCCAAGGTCACTTCGTACTCGATCTCTTTGACGGCGTACAACTTGACGTCGTGATCGGGCACTTCGTCCACGCGGTTGCCCTCTTCGTCCACCCAGTACAGCACGTCGTAGCCGTCCACGTCCTCGGGACGGGCGAATTTGGCGACGTCCACACCCTTGGCGAGCAAGCCTTCCACTTGCAATTCGTCTTGCACGTAGTAGCTCACTTTGACCAAGTCGGGCACGGTGAGATGGAGATCCCAAGCGAAGTCGAATCCGTCTTCCTCAAAGAAGGTGGCGATCCAAGGACCTTTGGACTTGGAGATGCGGGTAAAGATCTTTTCGTAATCGAAATAATAGCTGTCCGCCCAAGCAAACTCGCCTTCCCCTTGGTAGAGGTCGAGCAAAGTCAGGTTGCGATAAGCATCGGGCACGTGATTATAGGCACGATTGACGTAGCCTACCAGTTTGGTATAGTAGTCGGCATAGCGAGCCAACTTGTCAAAATAAACGTCGAGGTCGCGGTCGGCGTAACGCTCGAAGTCGAGATAATGATAGAGGAGGTCGACGTCCATGTGGGCGAAATCGATGCGATTGAGCAACGAGTCCACTTTGGCTTTGGCTTTGTTGTAGAGGGAGTAGTTGGTGGGATCCACCTTGAGATAACGGACGATGAAGTCTTGCACGTCGTCGGTGGTGTAATTGTTGGCAAGATCCAGCAAGCGGCCTACCACCTTTTCCACGTTTTCCTTGGTAAAACGAGCGATGTCGATATAGTCGCAAAGGTGAGATACCATCGCTTCGGCGTTGCCGAGGTTGGCGAAGATGGCATTGAAGTCCAATTCCTTAGCGGTGTCGATCCAATCTTGCAAAGTCATTTCGTTGACCAAGTCGACCCAATCTTGGGGGGACTCGCTTTGCACGTCCATGTACTTGTCGCGGATACGTTGGGGAACTCTGTCCGAGTTGAGCACCTTGGCGATGGCTTTGGCGGTCAACTTGGGCATGACGGCGTCCACGTACAAAGAGTGCTCGTCGTACGACATGGTGACGTGTTCGTCAAACAGACGAGCGGCTTGACGGATGCGGCCTTCGTGACCGATCACTTGCAATACTACCGTAAACTCGCGGGTACCGAAGTCGGTCACCACGGCGACGTCGTAGGACAGTTTGAGTTCGTCCATGTTGGCGATCTCGGCGGGACGAGGCAGCGACTTGATCAAGGACACGATCGCGTCCTTTTTGAAGGAACCGGTCTGATATACGGCTTTGCCGTTGATCTTGAGGGCGACGATGGCGTTGAGCATATCCTCGATGGTGATCTCGACCTCTCCGCCCGCTTTTTCCACCTGCTCCACCAAGTTGGTGACCTTGGTCTCCATCTTGGCCGCCAACTCTTCGCCGCGTTCGGGCTCGTCGGCGTAGACCTCTTTGATCAGTTCGGTCGCCACGTCGTTGAGCTTGGCGGAGATCTCTTCGTAAGTGTACTCGGTCTTTTCGGCGATCTTTTGCTTGATAAAAGCGTCGTAACTACCCGACAGTACGCTGTCGATCTTGTCCTTGGCTTCCTCGCCGGTAAAATAGTGCTCGAAGAAATCCTGCACCTTACCCATGTCGATGTTGTCGAGATCGATATGGCTCAAATCCACGTCGTCGGGGATCTCGCCCGCGCCTGCGGTGGTGTGGAAATCCATGATCATCCCCTCAAAGTCCAATGCGTCGATGAGCGCTTGCGCGTCCGCCTTGAGGTCGGACAGATCCGAGGGACGAATGGACGACAACTCTTTGAGATCGGTGTTGATCGTAAAGGTCGCCACGTCGTTGGACAAAGTCAGCAGATACCAACCGTGATCACGGTAGAGATCGTACTGCGTTTCGTCGGCAGAAGCAAACAATCCCATAGACACTCCGCACGCCATAACGGCGACCAAAAGTGCCACGACAAGGACCAATGCCACTGATTTGATTGTGTGTTTCATACGTCATTCCTCCATAAATCCTGCGTATACGTATTGTGTATAGTGCATGCACTATATCATAATACTAAACTATTATAGCAAATTAGACTGCCAAATGCAATAAAAAAGTCCTCCGAAAGGAGAACTAATTGCCAAAAATATGAATTCTTAACGATTACGCCTTGTTTTTGCGACGTTTTTGGCGCAAGATCGCCCAAACGACGACCCCTACCACGGCAAGCGAGATCACTACCACGGCGGCGATACCCAGCCCCAAGATCAACTTGAACTTTTTGCCGTAACGCCCTTCCTCGAGGGGCGGCTCCACCACGGGAGTGGACGTATAACGAGCGGTGTACACCGCGTCTCCCGTCACGGGGACGACCTCTTTGTCCCACCCCGCGAACGTGTACGAATAACGTTGATCACTGGCACGCTCGGGCGGGATAGGCGGGGTGATCGTCTCCCCGTAAGTGGCGGTCTGTACGTCCAATTCCACGCCGTCCGATAGGAAAGTGACGGTGTATCGCTCCACCTGCCCTTCCGCCCACACGGTCACGTTGCCACGGGGCATGACGAAACGGCTCCCGATCTCCTCTTCGCTGCCGTCCACGCTCATTTTGAGGGCGGTCAATCTGATCCCGTCGGGGACGGACACGGTCACGATGACGGTGTCCTCGGGATAGGCAAGGGTGGGGTTGACTTCCAAAGTCATACCAAGCGGCGGCTTGATGACCGACACGGCGTATTGCATCACGTAGCGATAGGTCGCGCCCGCCGCGGCGCTGAACGCGATACCCTCTTGGGTACGAGTATAGGCGACCTCTCTCTCCTCGTCCCCGTCCACCAACAACAACTTGGCTCCCTCGGGCAAATCGGTAAAGACTTCCACGTCCAAATTGCCCTGCCAATCGGTCACGTCCAGGCGATATTCGGCGCAATACTTGTCGCGGGAGAGCGAATACCACTCGATAGAGCGGTCTTGCCCGGCAAAGTCCGAGAGCAGGTAGTCGGGGATATCCACCGTCACGCCCGAGAGCATGACGGACAAGTTTTTGTCCTCGTCCCGAGCCAAGTTTGCCACCTCGCCCAAAGACGCTTCCACGCGCGAATTATCCGTGCAATCTACGACCAAACTCTCGTCTTGGGTGCGGATATCCACCTTGCCGTCCTCTTCGGATACGACGGTATGAGGCAAAAACTGCGCAAGGTAGACGACGTTGCCGACCATAATATCCCCCTCGGCAAAATAGCGGCCGCTATCCGACATCCACCCCGCAAACGTGTAGTAGACGTTGCCGTCCCTTTTCTTTGCGGGCGAGAGAGGCGGGACGATCGCATCTCCGTAGGGCACGATCTCGGACGTTTCGCCCAAGGGCGTGCGCCATATGGCGGTGTACAGCCTCGTTATCGCGTCAAAATGGGGATAGACGACGACGTCTTGGTCAACGGCGCTTAGGTCAAAGGGCTGTCCGTCTCCGTCGATCCAGTAATCGAATTGATAGTATGCGCCCACGTCGGGAGCACGCGTGGGCGCGTCTCCCCCGTATTCGACGAACGAGCCTCTGTCGGCGGTGACGACGTAGTCTTCCCTTCCTTCCACTCGGAAGTTGACGGTGATGCTCTCCGCTACGACCTGCTTGTCCACGGTCGTAGTCAGGGGCAACGTCAGATCCTCTTTCACCGTGCGACGGACGAGAGTTTTGTCCTTGTAGGCATTGACCAACGCTTGCTCCTCTTCGCCCAACGTCTTGCGCGTCGGCTCGCTTGCCTCGGCGACCGGGGTGGGTTTGCCCGCCACGGGCACCGCTTGGGGCGCCTCGCCCGGATCGGGGACTTCCAGAGGCGGCGTGGGCTGCGCTACGGGCGCGGGCATGGTCGGCTCCGCCACGACTTGAGGCGGGACGGGCTCGATCACCTCGCGCGGATAACCGCCCGCAAGAGGGGTAGCGTTGTTAAGATCTTTGACGATCTCCCCGCCCAAAATCTGTTTGGCGGTCTGCTTGTTGAGTTTCCAGTCGTCAAGATAACTCACCTGCCCCGCGTAATTCTTTTGGGGGTTGTCGTTGAGCGCGTTGCCGATGACCGCCAATTCGGCGAGCAAGATCATATACTTGCGTTCCTTGTCCATTTGACGGATATACAACGCCACTTTTTTGTTGCCGTACAAGTTTTCCAACGCCCCCAGTAGGGTCTGCCAGTTGGAGATCAACGCCTGATAGTTGGCGGAATAATAGCCGTATTTTTGTTGGTCGTTGTCGTAACCGAAATAGGTGGAAAACCACTCCCTCAACTTGATGGTGGCGCCCCTTGCCGCCAAGATCACGTTTTTGTCCACCCCGACCGCGTTGGAAGTCAACACTTCGGACTCCCGCAACACTTCGGTCACCGCCGAGCCCATCACCGCGTCGTAGACCGAGCGCTCCAAGTCGGTATAGTGGGTCTTGATGCACTCTACCAGCGCCACTTGTCTGTCTGCGATCGCCTTGTTGGCGAGATATTGCCTATACGCTTCCGCCTTGGCGGGGTACGCTTCCGCTTCCGCCAAATAGGCTTGGTATGCCGCCAAGTCCTCGCCGTAGCGGGTCAAAGCGGCTTGATAATCCGTATACGCCCGGTAGTCGGCAAGATAGGTTTGATAATCGGCGAGATACGCTTGGTATCTGCCGTCGGCGGCCGACCAAGCTCTATACGCCATGTCGTACGCCTTGTAACGGTCGTACGCCTCTTTGGCTGTGAGGTAAGCTTGGTACTGCCGATAGGCCTCCCACGCGATCTCGTACTCCCTATCCCAATCCACCTGCTGTTTGTTGTAGGTCAAAGCCGCTTGATACGCGCTGTTGGCATAAGACGTCAATACGTCCTTGCCGACAGTGAGGTTTGCTTGGTATTGCACCGTCAAAGCGTCCTCTTCCGAAGCGGAGAGGGTGCAAACGTACGAGTTGCCCTCTTTGACAAACGGGGTCTCAACACCACTGAGCCTGACGAGAGCGGGCGTCCAAGTCAAATTGTCCTTGACGACGGGTCTCGCTTCCACCCGAAACAGTCCCTCGCCTTCCGCGTGCACAGTGATGGCGGAGGCGGGGATCCTCGGATCGTAGCGCACCCCTTTGCCCGCAAGATAGGGCAACTCCGTCTCCCCTACCTCTACTCCCGCCGCTTCGAGCAAATACTCGGCGGACAGCCAAACGGTGCCGTCCGAGGGCTCGGCAAAAGCGCTCGCTCCGACAACAGTCGAAACGAGGGTCACGAGAAGTATGAGGGTGAGAATGAGGATCCGACCGTACTTTTTCATGCTTGTCCGTGTAGGCGCGCGATGGTCTTGTCGTCGATGTCGTACGTCTCAAAGGGCTTGGTATTGGGTTTACCGGTCGCGGGCGAGAAGGTATCGATGATATAGGTGGGATTTTTGTAAAAATCCAACGGATAGTTTTCGGTCACCACGTCGTACATGAAGGAGCCCAACGCCTTGCGGAAGTAGGTTTCGCCTCTCTCCATCTCAAATTGATACACGCGCATGGCTTTGGGATCGCCGAACACCCCGAACCCGTCGTGCGGATCGTAAGGCAATTCGGGATTGACCTTCATGTTGTAGTCTTCCCAAAGACCGAACATCAGGAAGGAGAAGTTGATGTATTTTTCGCCCGACACGTCGGTGTACCAAAGCACCGAGTTCGCCTCGTCGCGCGCCACCTCTCTCACCGCTTCGCTGACGTAGTCGCCCACGATATTGAGGATGGCGGTGATACTGGGATCGGCGGGCGGGAAAATATTGATCTCCAATTCCTCTATCCGCTTCCAGTTATAAATATAATTCTCCCCCTCGAGGAACAGTCTGCCGAAGTAGATGTCGTCCAGCTCCTCTTGCGGCCAGTCGATCATCCCCGCCGTGGACAACAGAGCGGGAGCGATGGTGTTGGAGAAGATACAGTTTTTGATGGTCACTTCGCTATATCTGCCGTTGGGAAAGAGTTCGCCGTTTTCGTCTCTGACTCTCTCCTTGGATTGCAATAGCACGCTGGGGGCGGCGCAGTTGCGAAGGATACAGCCCTCCAAACGCAGGTTGCACGATTCGACGTTGATATGAGCGTAAGCGTATTGGAACAAACAATAGCGGAACACGATGAGTATGTTGGGATTGTTGTAGTCGGGCGCAAGCCGTATGGGGATACCGCCGCGGTTTTTGAGGTCCTGAAACGCTTCGGTACTGTCCGACGAGATGGGATGATACGCTTGTATCACCCAATTTTGGATCACCACGTCCACGCGTCCGTCTCTTTTGTACTCGGGCAAGGTGAGCAAATAATCGCGGAAACGCCAAGTGTCGAACATACGGTCGTCGTAATACTCGGTATGGATCTGCCCGTCGTAAGTGTATCCGTTGCCGTAAATGGAGCGATAAAACTCCAGATAGTCCACGTTTTTGGGCATGTACAGGTTGGAGTGCATGACCAAAGCCGCGGTGGACTCGTATTGTTCCACGTCCTCTCTGTATTCGTTTTGCACGTATCTGGCGTCCTCGTACAGAGCCAACAATTCCTTGGAGGGTTCGGGGTCTACGTCGGGATCGTACTCGACGTTTCTGCCCAATCCCACGTTGATACCGTTGACAAGACGGAAAGTGTAACTATCCTCGACGACGCCCACCGCGTTTTTGGCGCGGGCGGTGATGGTGACTTCGTGCCCGATACCCTCCCTGTGGAAAGTGATCAGTCCGTTGACGTCCACTTGCGCATAAGCGGGATCGGAAGTCGCAAAAGTAAAGTTACCCTTGAGAGGATGCGCCAACACCTCTTCGGGATAAGCGCCCGCGATCGTCAGTTGCAAAGTGTCGGTGACCTTTTTGTCCAAACAAGTGTAGATGCCGAATACCCGCTCGCGAGCAAGCCCTCGTTTGTCATCGGCGTTGTCCAAAAAGAGATTGAAGTGTCCGATCGTCTCGCCGCCCACTTCCAAAGGTACTTGCAGCTCGCTGTACCCCTCGGCGCGGAAAGCAAAGGTCACGTTGCCTAATTCGAGCGCGTGTACCACGCCTTTGTCGTCGATGGTCGCGACCTCGGTATTCAACGAGACCCAGTCTCCCTCGACCGCGTTGCCCGCTTGGTCAAGAGCGACAAGTTGCAGATCGCCGCTCCCCTTGGGCATGATATACTCTTGCAGGTATCGGGCGTTTTGCAGCACCAGATCGCTGTCGTTGAGGCGTTTGACTTCCACCGTCTTGACGCTGCCTCTACCGCTTAGGGTAAGCACGCTTCCCGAAGGAACGGCGGAAGGATCCACCTCCTTGTCGCCCAAGTACACTTTGGTCTCGGGGTCGAGGTCGCCCGCCGTCAACAGGTCGAACGAGGCGGCGGTGGTGTAGTACACCGAGTCGTTACTCAAAGACGTTTCGCTCACGATCAAGGGGATCTGACCCGTGACCGAACCGCGGTCGGACGTTTCGATACGGCAGTTGAGGTAGGTCGCGCCCACTTTGACGGCGTGCACTACCCCGTTGGGGTCCACGGTGGCGACGTTGTCGTCGGTGACCCACCAAGAGAGTTTGGCGTCCCGCTTGCTGGCGGCGGGGACGACGTTGCCTTTGACGGGGAAATATTCGCCCGCTTTGAGACCGACGGACGAAAGAGTGCCCCCGGCGTAATCGCTGAACTCGATACGATTGGGACGATTGCCCGTCACGAAGAAGGTACACGAGGCAAACACCGCTTGATTGGAGCGGGAAGTCGCGCGGATCTCCACCGCTTTGTCGTATCCGTTCCAGTCAAAAGTCACCTCGGCATAGTTGCCGCGGCGCTTGACGGTGGCGACTTTGGCGTCCGAAGTCGTCCAATCCAAGTCTTTGGACGAGGCGTTGTCGGGGAAATAGGTCGCATACAACAAATACACGTTGTCCTCGTCCAAATTGACGGGAACGTACGTGACCACGTTGCCCTCCATATCGGTCAGTTTGAGGGAAGCCAATTCGATCTTGATCTCCGCCGAAATGATGGTGGAAGACACGTTGATGGTAAGCACCACCAAAAGAGGGACCAATAACAATATCGCTATCAAAACCTTTTTCATACGCTTACCTCTGCTCGATACTGTCGTAACTCTTGCTCAACCCCACCGACAGCCAAGCAAGCGCCGCCGCGGCAAACACCGCGGCTGCCAGCGCTTCCATACCCAAGGTAAAAGGAGCGCCGATGGTGGGCATCGCCGAGCCGACAAGACCCGCCAAACCCATCAGAGCGGAAAGGATCAGACCCACGCCCAAGGTGGTGATGGTCGCCAAGCTGCCGCCCGCGTTTTCGCCGTCTCCGCCCACGGGGAACTGGGGATGCGTCATATCCAATTTGATGGCAAACGCCGTCAGCGCCAAGGCGAACAACAAGCCGATGCCCATGATGGCAAAGCCGTAACCCACGGGGAGTTGCTTGGTCGCCATGACGACCGTCATACACACTACGATGGAACCCGCCGCCACCAACAAGTACAGACCCATCTTGACGAGGATCTGCCATTTGACGGGCGCGGGGGATATTTTGGTGAGATAAAACGCTTCCCCTTCGCGGCTGACGCAAGAACCCGCAAAGGACACGGTGATGGTGACGAAGATAAACAGCACCAACATCGTCAAAGCGGGTACGGTCACCTGATCGAGGGCTTTGCTGCCCACGTCGATCGCCAAACGATTGCAATAATACACCATTACGGGCGCGGCGCACGCCATCGCCAAATATTGGAAAGAGTGATTGTTGCTGCGGAAGATCTCCAAAAACTCGCGGTGGAAAATGCTGGCGATGGTCCCGCGGCGCTTGTTGCGGGTATGGTGGACGAAAGACGCCGATTCCGCCTCGATGTTGCGGAGTACCGTCACAAGATACCACTTGTGGGTAACGAACAGCGACGCCGCGATAAGCAACAAAGTCTCCCCGATCGACACGGGGACAGACAGCGCCAAAGACGAGGGTTTGATCGTCATTTTGGCAAGCACGTTTTGGGGTGCGAACGTCATCAACATATCCACGGGCAAGCTCAACGGGTAGGCATAGTGCAGGCGATCGAGGTTTTGCAACCCGCTCTCGCTCATCAAACGCATACTTTCCCCCTTGAGGAAATTGACGACCATCTCAAACAGCGAAACGTACGCCGCGAAGAAAGCGCCAAGCAGCACCACGCTCACCACCAAATTGAAGAGATGGAAGTGTTTGACTCGCGCTCCCACTTCCATGGCGGGGATCGCCAACAAGTTGGCGACGGTCATGGGGATGATCATAGATATCGCCAAATAGACGGGCATCAACAGATAAAACCGCCAGCCCGCGTTGATGGCGATACCGAACATGATGGTGACGGGCAACAAAAGCGCCAAAGTCGCTATACTCAACCCCACCGCCAGAGTCACCACTTTGGCAATATACATACTGCGCCCCGTGACCGGGAATCTCAGCAGCAGTTCGTTGTCTCCGCTGTGGTACAAACTCTTGACCGTGGACGAGATGGCCAATACCAACATCGCCACCTCGAAAACGAGGTGATAGGTCAACATGAACTGGTAGTCCATGTGATAAACGTGAAACATGGCGATCAACGAATTGACGCCGAACAACAACAACGCGTATATCCCTCCGAATAACAAAAAGGACAGCGTGTACTTGATGATCGCTTTTTTGCGTGGGGCACCCCGCATGCCGTAGCGTGCCTTCAGCTCGAGCTTGATGAGTGCGGCGGTATTGCTCATACTTACGCCTCCGGGGTCGGCTCCACGGCGGAAGACGACTCGTCTTCGTCCATGATCGAGCGGAACTTCCGCTCCAAGTCTTCCCTCGCGCCCTCTTGTTTGAGATCCACGATCTCGCGCAAAGTGCCGTCTTTGATGATGGCGACGCGGTCGCAAAGACGAGCGACCAAGTCGATGTTGTGCGAGGAGAAAAACACCGTGTTGCCCTTGTCGCAATGGGCGCGCATACGGTCGATGATCTCAAAGATGGATTGGGGATCCAAGCCCACCATCGGTTCGTCCAGCACCCACAATTTGGGCTCGTGGATCAACGCCGCGATGATACAGATCTTTTGTTTCATGCCGTGGCTGTAACCCATGATCTGACGATCCAACGCCTTTTCCAA
>CADBTQ010000072.1 GCA_902797685.1 uncultured Eubacteriales bacterium
CGTATTCGTAGGCGGTATCGTCGTCCAACACGATGTGATGGGCGGAAAACAGTTTATCCAAAGACAATTTTTCCTTACCCTTTTTGCCAAGCTGCGCCGCGTCCCAAAACTCACAATCGAGTTGATAGCGCAAAGTTTTGGCGGTAGACAGTAGCAAGTTTTGCAAAGAGGGCGCGTCGACGGCGACCACCAATTCGTGGTGGAGATACTTGACGAGATCGGGCATGATATCCCCCAATCTCGGCGCGGTAGAGACGTAGGACTTAAATCGTGCGTCGATCCCGAGTACGTCGCGAAGGTACACGTAGGTCGTGTAATGACTGACGGGTACGCCGTCTTTGACTTTGATAAAGGACATTTCGTAGGGAGACAAATTGGTCTTGGAGACCGATTTGACGTAAGCGAACACGATCGTCCCCGGAATGGTCTTTTGCGGGGGCTCTTCCTCGTCCAATCTTAATTGTCTGACCTGCACTTTGAGCAAGGCGGGTTTGGGCTCCACTCGATACTCGGCGGGGGGAGGTAGGGGCTTACGCGATTCCGCCAAGAAGTCAAAATCTACTTTGCCCGTATATAGGGTCTTGGCGTAGACCACATACTCTCCTCTACCCTCGCTATAAAATACTCTGCCCCTTACCACCAAAAACTCGGGCGGAGTCTTCAATGCGTCAACTTCGAGTTTGCTATTGAAAGTCACTCGGATCTTGCCTGTCGTATCGTCCAGTCCAAAAGTGTAGCGAAAGGGGAAGAAAGTGCGTTTTTTGGCGGCGTCCTCGGGACGTTGAGCGTCGAACTTTTTCATCTCGAAGTTGGATACTTTGCCCATGACGAAAATGCTTTCCTGCGGGTCTTTGACCGTCTCCAACAAGGTGGCGGACGAAGGCTCAGGGCTTTTGGTCCCCGCCCAATAGTGGGCGTCGGCGACTCGAACGCGATTGGATAAAATGGGCGCTTTGGCGATCTCCGACTCCTCGACTACGTCGTCGGTCAGTTCCAAGCACACTTTGGCGGAAGTCATAAAGCGGTCGGACAAATAGTCTTGCACTTGTTTTTGAAAATCGTTTTGGATGGCGTATTCCATCACCCTCTCGGGCAAAAACAAGGTCGTCACCACGTCCTCCTCCACCTCTACGACGATAGTCTCGGTGCGCAAATTGGACGCGACGAAAGGATAGGTCACCAATAGATATTGCACCAATTCTTCCCTCACGACCGCCTCGGAAACGACGAGCCGCTCGAAAAAGAACTTGATCGTATATTGCTTGACGATCGCCTTAAAAAACTTTTCGAGTTGTTTGATAACTATGTTATCAAAATTGTCGTACTTGTCCTCTCGGACGTAAACGTGGATATTGGCGGTCATGGTACTCTCCGCCAATTCGACGTTTTTGATACGAAGGTAGTCGCACTCCCCCTCGGTGTATTGGTAAAACAGCTGCGAAAACTTATCCATGGATAGCCTCCTCGATCAGTGCCATCAACGATGGCAGCACGTCTTGGTGCGCCACTTCGCCTAACTGCTTGCCATGAGCGAACAGTATACCCCCTTTGGCGCCCAACGCTACCCCGAAGTCGGCGTCTTTACCCTCGCCGATACCGTTGAGTGGACAGCCCATGACGGCAACGTTAAGCGGATGACGAATCTCTTTGACCGCCTCTTTGAGCGCGAGATAAATGGGTCGAATATCGTACTCGGTGCGCCCGCACATGGGGCAAGCCACCACGTTGACGTAGTCTCGGCGCAAACCCAACGAACGGAGCAAATTAAGCCCCGCCGCCACTTCCTTGACGGGATCGTCGGTCATGGAGATACGAATGGTATCGCCGATGCCTTCCAACAATAGTCCGCCCAGTACCGAATAGGACTTAGCCAAACAATCCTCTCCCGCGCCCGCTTCGGTCACTCCCAAATGAAGGGGAAAAGCGCAAGCCGAATGCAGGGTTTTGTACGCGTCGTAACAAATCTTGGGATCGGACGCTTTTACCGAAATACACAGATCGCCGAAGCCGTACCGATCGAACGTCTTGACCTCTTGGAGCGCGCTGTACACCATAGCGGTCGAAGTGCGCCCGTATTGCGCTTCCAATTGGGGATCCAACGATCCCAAGTTGACGCCGATACGAATGGGAACGCCTTTTGCTTTGGCGGATAAGGCGATCTCCTCTTTGAGGGAGTCTTTGACGTTGCCGGGATTGAGCCTGATCTTGTCGGCGCCTCTATCGATGGCGGCAAGCGCAAGGCGAGGGTCGTAATGGATATCCGCTACCACGGGCAAAGGCGATCTTTCGCAGATCTCTTGGAAAGAATCGAGAGCCAAAGGGGTGTTGAGAGCGACTCTGACGAGATCGCACCCCGCCTCTGCCAACCGCTCGATCTGAGCAAGCGTCGCCTTGGCGTCGGTGGTCTTGGTCGTGGTCATACTCTGCACGCTGACCGGCGCGCCCCCGCCGATAAGTAAGTCTTTGACTTTGATTTGCTTTGTCATTGGTACGCTCGCTCCTAAAACAAACTCGACAACATACCCAAGTTGAGTATATCGAAAACAATGGTCATACCGAATAGCACGACGAGTCCAACCGTATGAATGATCGCCTCGACTTTGCGAGGTACGGGTTTGCGGAAGATCCATTCGATGAGGGTAAACACCACCCTACTGCCGTCGAGAGCGGGCAGGGGCAATATATTCATGATCGCCAAATTGGCGCTCATCAATCCCAACAGGTACAAAAATCCTCTAAAACCTCCGTTGGCGATACCGCTCGATAGTACGCCGATGGTGGTAATGGGACCGCCCACCGCTCCCTTGATGGACACGAGCCCCGTAAACAATCCGCCGATGGTTTGGAACAAAAAGACCACCACTTGCGCGAAGAAAACGAAGGAATACCCCAAGGCTCGGAAAAAGCCGATACGATACGAACAGGAAGCGGTCATGATGCCCAAGCCCTTGTAGACCGTCTCGGTGCCGTCTTCGGCGACCGACTTATAGTCGGCGTAAGCGGTCTTGATCGTGACTTTTTCGCCCCCTTTGGTGATGACGAATCCCGACGGCGACGTAGATTTGGTGTAGCCTCTGATCACGGTCACTTCCACCTCGTTGTCTTTGTCCTTTTCGAGCAAAGAGGAGATATTGAATCCCGCCAAAGTGTACACGTTTTTGCCGTTGATCTGGTAAATAACGTCCCCTTGTAGCAAATTGACGACGGTCGACGACTCCACGGGCGCGTTGACGTCGGTGACCTTGGGCAAAACGTAGCCGTATGAGGCAAATACGATGGTCATGACGATGATGGCGGTGACGAAATTGAAAGTCACGCCCGCCAATAGTACCAATATCCGTTTCCAGGGGGCTTGGCTGTTGAAATCGCCCTCTTCCACCGCGTCTTTATCCTCTCCCGCAAAGGCGCAGAAGCCGCCCAACGGGATGCAACGAATGGAAAACAATTCCCCGTTTTTGCGTTTGACTTTGAGAATGGCGGGTCCGAAGCCGATCGAAAACTCGTTGATCTTGAACTTGAGCGCTTTGCCCACGGCATAGTGCCCCGTCTCGTGGATCAGGATCATGATCATCAACGTGACGAGTGCCAACAGGATATAACCTATCGTACGAAATACCGACTGGACGGTCGCTGCCATCAACAACATATCAACCTCTCAACTTCCCCTTGAGCGTAACGCTCGGCTTGTTGGTACACTTCAAAGATTTGTCCGACGTCGGCGACCGCTCCCTCGAAGAGAGCCGCCGTATCGGCAATAATAGTATAGATTTTGTCAAAAGAAATAGACCTCTCGACAAACGCTTTGACCGCCACCTCGTCCGAAGCGGCGAAAGCGATCGCCTTTTGTCCCCCATGGGATAGGCACTCGACGCCCAAGTCAAACAGTGGATACCGTGCGGGATCGTAGTGCGAAAATTGCAAAGAAAGTCCGTCGAAATCGAGCGGCTTGACAAGCGAGGGCACACACTCGGGGTAAGTCAGCGCATACTGTATCGGCAACCGCATATCGGGGTTGGCGAGTTGCGCCAAGACCGCGCCGTCCGCAAACCGCACCATGCTATGCACAATGCTTTGGGGATGGATCACCACTTCGATCGCCTCGTAAGGCAGGTCGAATAGATAATGCGCTTCGGCGACTTCGAACGCCTTGTTGACCATAGTCGCGCAATCGACCGTGATCTTGACCCCCATATCCCAAGTGGGATGGGCGAGCACGTCTGACGGGGTGACGGTAGCCAATTTTTCGATCGGATACTCTCTCAACGCACCCCCGCTGCAAGTCAACACGAGCGAAGATACCGCGCGGCGGGAAAGCAAACATTGATGCAAAGCGGCGTGTTCGCTATCCACGGGAAGAAGGGTGCCGCCGCCACGAATTTGCGCTTTTTTGACGAAC
>CADBTQ010000073.1 GCA_902797685.1 uncultured Eubacteriales bacterium
GAACAAGCACATCATCGCCACCACCGATTGCGAAAAGGGCAATTTGATCAAATTGGCTAAGAAAGAAGGCTTTAAGACCTTCTATATTCCCGCAAGCGTGGGCGGTCGTTTTTCGGCATTGTGTCCCGTGGGTCTTTTGCCCGCCGCCGTGTTGGGTATCGATATCAAGCAACTCCTCCAGGGCGCTAAGGATATGCAAGAGGCGTCCAAGGTAGCGGATATCAAGCGCAACGCGCCCTTGATGGCGGCGACGTTGCAATTTGCCGCTATGAACAAAGGCAAAAATATATCCGTCATGATGCCCTATGCCGACAGTCTCAGGTACATCGCCGACTGGTATTGCCAACTTTGGGGCGAATCTTTGGGCAAAGCGGTGGATCTGGACGGCAAAACCGTGTTTGCGGGGCAAACTCCCGTCAAAGCGTTGGGCGTGACCGATCAACACAGTCAGATCCAACTATACACCGAAGGTCCCTTCGATAAGGTCGTCACTTTGATCGCCGTGGACGAGTTCCGCAAGGAATATTTGATCCCACAAGGGTTGCCCGATTTCCCCGACGTCAACTTCCTTTGCGGCAACAATATGGGCTTGCTTCTCAACAACGAGCGCCGCGCCACCGAGTACGCTTTGACCAAAGCGGGTCGTCTCAATCACACCATCTACGTCCCCCAAGTCAACGAGTACACTCTGGGTCAACTGTTGATGCTGTTTATGCTGGAGACCGCATACTGCGGCGCGCTGCTCAATATCGACACCTTCAACCAACCGGGTGTGGAAGAAGGCAAAAAGGCGACCTTCGCCCTCTTCGATCGCAAAGGTTTCGAGGCGAAAAAAGCCGAGCTCAATTCCGCTAAGCCCAAGTCCGACGATTATATTATCTAATTGAGATCGCCAATTTAGGCTCCCGTTTGGGGAGCCTTTTTTTGTTTGTATTGCTTGATTGCAACACTTTGTGTTGCCATCTTTGGCCGTTTGTGTTACAATAAAACGATCGGAGGTAGACGATGTACTACAAGATAAAGACCTATGGTTGTCAAATGAACTTGCATGAGTCCGAAAAAATGGCGGGCGTACTCGAAAAGATGGGCTATAGCCCCACTGAGGACGAAACGCAAGCCAACGTGATCGTGTTCAATACCTGCTGCGTAAGAGACAATGCCGAGCGCCGCATTCAGGGCAATATCGGTATACTCAAGCAGGAAAAGTTACACCGCAAAGATCTCATCATCGCCGTAGTGGGTTGTATGACCCAACAGAGCGGTGCGGCGGAACTCCTAAAAAAGAAGTTCCCGTTTATCGATATCGTCTTGGGTACCGCTAACCTCGACCAACTGGAGAGCGCCATTGTTGCCCGCACCAAGGGCAAAAAGACGGTCTCAATCCCGCAAGACAGCACGATGGACGTAGACAAGACCATGCCTATCGCCCGCACCTCGTACCCCAACGCTTGGATCAATATCATGTACGGATGCAACAATTTCTGTACGTACTGTATAGTACCGTACGTCAGGGGCAGGGAGCGGTCTCGCGCGATCGCGGACGTGGTGGCGGACGTCAAAAACTGTCTTTCGCAAGGTTACAAGGAGATCACGTTGCTGGGTCAAAACGTAGATAGCTACGGCAGCGACTTCCAAGACGGCACCGACTTTGTCACCCTTTTGAGCGAGATCGCCAAGTTAGAGGGCAAGTTCCGTTTGCGTTTTATGAGCAGCCACCCCAAAGATTTCGACTCGTCGGTCATCGACGTGATGGCTTCTTGCGATAATATTTGCAACAACGTCCATCTTCCCGTTCAATCGGGCTCGAGCAAGATCCTCAAAGCGATGAATCGCCGCTACGACCGCGAAAAGTACCTTTCCATCATCAAGGAGATACGAGCCAAAATGCCCTCGGTCGGCATCACCACCGATATCATGATCGGTTTCCCGGGGGAGACGGAGGAGGATTTCGAAGAGACGCTGTCACTGGTGAGGGAAGTGCGATTCAGCAACGCGTTTATGTTCGTCTATTCCCCGCGCAAAGGTACTCCCGCCGCCAAAATGGAGCAGATACCCCAAGCGGTCAAAAAGGAGCGTATCACCAAACTCGTCGCTCTGCAAAACGCCATCACCAAAGAGATCAGCGACACCTACATAGGCAAAGTACTCGAGGTACTGATCGAGGACGTCAACCCCAAGCACGAGGGTACGGTGTGCGGTCGGACCGAATCGGGAAGATTGGTGACCGTACCCGGCAGCCCCGACCTCATCGGACAATTCGTCAAAGTCAAGATCGCCGCCAACCAAAGCGCCTCGCTGTTTGGCGAGATAGAGGAGTAAACTATGATCGACACCAACAAATTATCGCCCATGATGCGCCACTATATGGAAGTCAAGGAGTCCTATAAGGACGCCATTTTGATGTATCGTTTGGGCGACTTTTACGAGATGTTTTTTGACGACGCCGTGACCGTCTCGCGCGAATTGGAATTGACACTGACTGGTCGCGATTGCGGTCTTGACGAGCGTGCTCCCATGTGCGGCGTGCCTTATCACGCTGTGGATACCTATATCAGTCGTTTGATCAACAAAGGTTTTAAGGTGGCGATCTGCGAGCAACTGTCCGAGCCGGGCAAGAGCAAACTGGTGGATCGCGACGTCGTCAGAGTGATCACCGCGGGCACCGTTATGGAAGACGAGATATTGGACGACAAATCCAACAACTATCTTGCTTCCGTATTTGTCAAAGAAGACGGAGTAGGTTTGGCTTACGCCGATCTTTCGACGGGCGAATTTCGCGTTTGTCAAGCGGTTGGAGCCAAAGCCAAGCAATCGATTGAAAATATCCTCAACGCCATCCATGCTGCCGAGATCATCGGCAATACGGACGCCAAAGGCGCGTTCTCTGCCGAGGCGCTGTACCAGATCCCCGTCAGCTCATACTACGACTACGCCTATCAACTCAAAGACGCGACCAAATGTCTTTGCCATCAATTCGGCGTATCGACTTTGTCCGCATACGGGGTCGACGACCTGCCCTTGGGCGTCTCGGCGGCGGGCGCTTTGATGGCGTATTTGATCGAGACCCAAAAGCGATCGTTGGGGCATTTTACCAAATTGACCCCGCTTGCCAACGACAAATACATGTTTTTCGACACGGCGACAAGACGCAATTTGGAGTTGACCGAGACCATTCGCAATCGCCGCAAGACGGGTACCTTACTTTGGCTCCTTGACGAGACCCACTCCGCTATGGGCGCAAGGACTTTGCGCAATTGGATCGACGCGCCCTTACTTGACGGCGAGGAGATCAATTTGAGATTGGGCGCGGTGGAAGAACTCACCAAAAACGTCAAGTTGCGCACCTCTCTCGTTTCCTCTTTGACATATATGCGGGACTTGGAACGCCTTGCCGGACGCGTGGCGTACGGTAGCGTCAATCCCCACGATATGCAAAGCATCGGGCAGGGCTTGTCCGTTTTGCCCGCCATCAAAAAGTTACTTTCTTCCGCCAAGTCTCCGCTTTTGCAATCGCTATGCGCCAAGATATCGACTTTCGATTCGGAGACCGACGTTTTGACCCACGCTATCGCGGCAGTGCCCGCAAGATTGATCAGCGAAGGCGGCTATATCGCCGATGGATTCAACGCCCAGTTGGACGAATACCGTCAAGCGGAAAAGAACGGCAGAGATTGGGTCCTCGAAATGGAAGCGAAAGAGAGGGCGGAGACGGGGATCAAGACACTCAAGATCAAAGCTAACCAGGTATTCGGCTATTGTATCGAGGTCACCAATCTCAACAAAGACCTCGTGCCCGAACGCTATATACGCAAACAAACCTTAGTCAACGCCGAGCGCTACAAGACGCCCGAATTGGTGGAATTGGAAAACAAGATCTTCGGCGCTAAGGAAAAGGCGGTCGCTTTGGAGATCGCGATTTTCGGTCAGCTCAAACAAATGCTCGCCAAGATCGTTCCCGAGCTGTTGGAGACAGCCAAAGCGGTGGGCTCGATCGACGCGCTCAATTCGTTTGCGACCGTCAGCGTCAACAACAATTACGTCAAACCTACCATCGGTCCCAAGGTCAAGACCATCGAGATCGTGGACGGTCGTCATCCCGTCATCGAAAAGTTGTTGGGCGCAGGAAAATTTGCTCCCAACGACGCTACCTTTGACCAAGATTGCAAGACGATGGTCATCACAGGTCCCAATATGGCGGGTAAATCCACTTATATGCGACAGGTCGCTCTGATCGTTTTGATGGCGCATATCGGCTGTTTCGTCCCCGCTCGCACCGCCAAGATCTGCTTGGTGGACCGCATTTTTACCCGCGTAGGCGCGTCCGACGATTTGACGAGCAGTCAATCGACCTTTATGGTGGAGATGATCGAAGTCGCCAATATCATGCACAACGCCACCCCGAGATCCTTGCTTATCTTGGACGAGATCGGGCGGGGTACGTCCACTTGCGACGGTTTAGCCATCGCTTGGTCGACTCTGGAGTACGTCACCAACGTATTGGGCGCCAAAACCATGTTTGCCACCCACTATCACGAGTTGACCGACTTGGAAGGCAAACTGGATGGAGTCAAAAACTTCCGCATCCTCGTCAACGAGGTGGGGGATAATATCGTGTTTTTGCACCGTATCGCACGTGGCGGCACCAACAAGAGTTTCGGTATCGAAGTGGCGGGACTGGCGGGTGTGCCCAAGTCGGTATGCGACCGCGCCAAAGAGATCGCCAAGCAGTTGGAAAGTCATCAGTTGGGAGATTCCAACGCCATCATGATGGACGCTATCGGCGGCATCAAACAGACCCAAATGTCCATGTTTACTCCCGACAACAAGTTGGCGGACGAGGTGATCGACACCCTCAAAGACACCCACGTGGAGCGGCTTACGCCCATGCAGGCGATGGTCATACTGGACGACCTGGTCAAAAAGGTCAAAGGAGAATGATATGATACGCCAATTATCTCCCTCGGTATACAATAAGATCTCCGCCGGCGAAGTGGTGGAGCGCCCCTCGTCCGTCGTTAAGGAGTTGATCGAAAACGCCATCGACGCGGGTGCAAAGCGCATTACCGTCGAAGTCACGGGTGGCGGGTTGGAGCAGATCACCGTCTCGGACGACGGATCGGGTATCGCCAAAGACGATTTGCCGATGGTCTTTTTGCCACACGCCACCAGCAAGATCAGTTCCGCCGAAGACCTCTTTGGTATCTCTACCATGGGTTTCCGCGGCGAAGCTATGGCTTCTATCGCCGCCGTCGCCATGGTGGAATTGACCTCTCGTCCCAAAGACTGCGACGGGTACCGCATCGAGGTCAACGGGGGAGAGATCGGCAACGTCACCCCTTGTAGCGCCGCCTTCGGCACGTCGGTTACCGTTCGCAATTTGTTTTACCACACGCCCGCAAGACTCAAGTTTCTCAAGTCGACCAAAGCCGAGACGAGGGAGATCACCGCGCTAATCGAAAAGGTGATGATCGCTTCTCCTTCGGTGTCCTTCCGCTACTCGGTGGACGGCAAAGCCATGTACGAGACCTCGGGATCGGGGCTTGAAGAGGTCGTTCACGTCTTATTTGACCAGGACGCCGTCTCCCATCTTATCCCCGTTGCGGGAGAAGAATACGGCTATAAGATCGAGGGATTTGTATCCGATACGCTGTATAGTCGCGGTACGCGCAGCTGGCAAACCACCGTCGTCAACGGGCGGGTCGTATCCAACGTGCAGTTGTCCGCTTCCATCAACAACGCCTATCGCGATTACCTCATGAAGCACAATTATCCCATCTTCGTGTTGTCGATCACCTTGCCTTACGAGGAAGTGGACGTCAACGTTCACCCCACCAAAGCGGACGTTCGATTCGAGTACGCCAACAAGTTATTCGGCTTTGCGTATCGCCTCGTCAAAAAGGCTTTGGAACAGGATTTGGCGACGGGCGCATTATTCTTCGACGGAGTAGAGCAACCTAACTCCTCGCCCATTCCATCCGCTCATTGGGAATTGGGCGACCAACCGCCTATTCCCGTCGAGTCGATCAAGCCGCAAGAGGAAGATTATTTAGGTTTTGTTACGAGCAAACCTACTGCGTTTGCCGTCGCCGAGGACAACGAGTTAGCGCGTTCGGTACTTGACGTGCCTGCCGTTAGCGAGAGAAAGGAATACTCGGAGACCAAACCTGTGTCCAAACCAGCGCTCAATCACGACGAAGAAATCGGCGATCTGCTTTCGTTGAGCGGAGATACGAGTGCAAAACAGGCGTTCGAGCCCATCAAGATCGTGGGGCAGATCATGGGGACGTACATCATCGCCGAGCACAAAGGGGACATGCTGATCATCGATCAACACGCCGCTGCCGAGCGTGTATTGTACGACAGATTGGTCGAGGAATACACCACCGGTCAACTCGTCGTGCAACCCCTTTTGTTGCCATACGATTTTTCCCTTTCGACTTTGGAGAGCGAAATGTTGGACGCCAGGTTATCCGTTTTGGCTTCCATCGGGGTAGAGATCGTCAAGGTAGGCGAGGAAGAGTACCAACTGACGGCATTACCCGCCATGTTGACGGATATGGACGTGGACGAGTTTGTCAAACGGGTGTTGGCGACCGATCCCGACAGCAATTTGGAGATACTCAAAGATAGGCTTGCCTACGCCGCTTGCCATAGCGCTTTGCGTGGCAATACGTATTTGGATGAGGACGGTCTCAAACTCATTGTGGATCGACTGTTTGGGGAAAAGATACCCCGTCAATGTCCGCACGGTCGCCCCGCCTACGTCAAGCTGTCCCGCGTCGAACTGGACAAAATGTTCCGCCGTATCGTGTAATATGACGCCCGATCTGATCGTTATCACCGGTCCTACCGCGACCGGCAAAACCGCTCTATCCGTCGAGGTCGCCAAGCGGCTTGGCGGGGAGATCATCTCCTGCGACAGTATGCAGATCTACCGCGGGATGGATATCGGGACGGCTAAAGTCACCCCTTTGGAGCAACAAGGCGTGCCGCATTACTTGGTGGACGTAGTCGATCCAAACGACAACTATTCCACCGCACGCTACCAAGAGGATGCAAGAGCGGTGATCGCCGATATCCAAAGAAGAGGGCTCGTTCCCATCCTTGTCGGCGGCACCGGATTATACGTCGATTCCGTATTGTATCCAATGCAATTTCGCACCTTTGACCCCGCGATTCGTAATCGTGTCGACAAGATGTTGGAAGAGCTAGGCAAACAAGGATTGTACGAATATTTGCAGGCAATTGACCCCGATGCCGCCGATCGTCTTTATCCCAACGACGTCAAACGGGTATCGAGGGCGATCGAGATCGCGTTGAGCGGGCAATCTCATTCCACCAACGACCGCGCCAAGCCCTTGTATCACGCTCATATTTACGTCTTGAGCGGGGATAGGCAGGAGATCTACGATCGTATCGACCAAAGAGTCGATCGCATGATAGAGGACGGATTGATCCAAGAGGTCAAGGCGTTGATCGATAGCGGAGTGGACCCGCACTGTCAGGCGTTTCAAGCCATCGCCTATAAGGAAACCGTCGATTATATCGAGGGTCAAACGGGACTTGACGAAACGATCGCTTTGATCAAAAAGCGCAGTCGAAATTATGCCAAACGACAGCTCACTTGGATGCGCCGTTACGACGCCGTTTGGCTCAACTATAAGCAACAAAACGTCGAATTGATCGTCCAAAATTATATACATCCCGAGGGGTACGTTACCAATCATGAAGTTATCAGTTGAACAGATTTTACGCAATGCGGAGCAAGCCGCACACAAGCGTTTTGCCGAGATAGACCGAATTGCGCTCCACAATCAAGAAAAGGTGCTGGACGCTTTTCGGCGCAATCGTATCGCCGACCGCCATCTCAAAGGGACGACGGGCTACGGCTACGACGACTTAGGGAGAGAAGCTATCGCCAAGGTCTACGCCGACGTATTCGGCGCGCAAAAAGCCATTGTCAGTCCACTTATCACGGGGGGTACGCACGCGTTGGTGTTGGCTCTATTTGGACTACTTTTGCCGGGTGACACCTTGCTTTCGGTCAGCGGCGCTCCGTACGACACCCTCTACAACGCCATCGTAGGAGAGGGAGAGGGGAGTATGAAAGAGTATGGCATCAAGTACGATCAAATCGATCTGTTGGGCGATCGATTCGACTATCCGACTCTTATCGAATACCTGTCCCAAAACAAACCCAAAGTGGTGTTTGTCACCCGCTCGAGAGGATACTCTTTCCGCAACGCGTTGACCGTTGAGGAGATCGGGGAATTGGCTCGATTTGTCAAAGAAAGATCCCCCGGATCCATCGTTTTCGTAGACAACTGCTACGGCGAGTTTTGCGAGGAAAAGGAGCCGACCGAAGTCGGAGCGGATATTTGTGTGGGCTCGCTTATCAAAAATATCGGAGGCGGATTAGCGCCCACGGGCGGTTATATCGTGGGTAGGGAAGACCTCGTTACCCGTATCGGCTATCGCTTTATCGCGCCCGGGTTGGGGACGGAAGTCGGCTCGTACGAAAAGGGTTATCGGGATATGTTCCAAGGTCTGTTTTTGGCGCCGTCCGTCGTAGCCAACGCCCAAAAAGGGAGCGCGTTATTTGCATTCGCCTTCTCCTCTTTGGGGTACGTTACGGTACCCGGACCCGACGAGGTATGTAGCGATATCATCCGCTCGATCGTTTTCAACGACCCGGACAGCCTTATCGCGTTTATCCAATCGGTGCAGAGGGTATCGCCCATCGACAGCGACGTCGTGCCCGAGCCCTGGGATATGCCGGGATATCAAGATCAAGTCATCATGGCGGCGGGTACGTTCGTCGCGGGAGCGAGCATCGAATTGTCCGCCGACGCGCCGATCAAACCCCCGTATATCGCCTATTTACAAGGCGGATTGACCTACCAGCACGCCTATATCGCGTGCAAATATTGCCTAAAAGCCGTCCTAAAGGAGGAAGATAATCAATGAGCCATGCCAAACCAAAATCCAAATTCGAAGGAAAAGAATGTATCATGTGTCCCGGCAATCCGTGTGACAACTGCGGATTGTGTAACTATTGCGATCTCGACCCCACCAAGATATGCGACAACTGCATGAAATGCTTGGATATGGCGGACTACAACGGGGTGATGATCGACAAAGCACCCAAAGACAATAAATAGAAAGAGCACCAGCTTAGAGTATCGTTACATCGTGTATATAAGAGAAGCACCGACTATACCGGTCGGTGCTTTTAATTTTCACTTACGTTCTCTTTGGGCTTGAGATGCACGGTCTTGGCGGCGTTTTGTTTGATGTCTTCCGAGATGGCGGCATAGTGTTTTTTGGTCGTGTTGACGTCTTGGTGCCCCAATACTTCCGCTACGATATAAATATCTTTCGTTTCGCGATATAGATTGGTGCCAAAGGTAGAACGCAACTTGTGCGGTGTGATATGCTTGGTGGGTACCGCACCCGACGCATACTTTTTGACTAAGACTTGCACGGTACGCACGTTGATCCGCTTTTGTTGCAAACTCAAAAACAAAGCGTCGGTAGGAGCCGCTATCGCAAGACGCTCCGCCAAGTAGTTTTGCAACGCTTCGGTCACGTCGTCGGGAAGATATAATACGGTACGATTGCCGCCTTTACGGGTAACGGTAAACTTATTGTTGTCCCAATCCACGTCGTCGATATTGAGCCCCACACACTCGCTCACACGGATGCCCGTACCCAAAAGAAGGCTCACGATCGCGGTATCGCGCAAAGCGGTGTGGCGGTGGTACGCCTGCTGATTGCCCGTTGAGAGAGCGGCACCCGACTCTACGTTTGCCAAAAAGTCCGCCATCTCCTTGTTCTCCAAACGAATGATCTCGTGTTCGGCGATTTTGGGGGAGAGGACTTTGCTCGCGACGTTCTCATCCAATTTATCCTTATTATAGAGATACTTAAACAAAGCGCGCACAGCCGACAGCTTGCGCAACTTCGCCTTATTGTCGTTGGTATATTCCCTTCCTTTGTAAGTGTACAGGGACAAATATTCCAAATACGCTTCGATATCGCCACTCGTAACACCGTCGAGTTGGCGCAAGGTGATATCCTTACCGGTGGGGGAGTCGATCACTCCCTGTTCGACAAGGTAATCAAAAAAGATATTGAGATCTCTCGCATACCCCAAGCGGGTCAATACCGAAGTGCGCGTGGAGATACCTACGAAAAAATCGTTGCAAAAAGAGGGGAGAGTAGACCTCAATTCCCTAAGCAGCATCGTATTTCGTTTGTCACGATCGCTAAAGTAGTTCTCCATATCTCAATTATAACACAAGATAGGGGAGAGTACAATGATTTTGCGAAAAGATACTCGAATAACAAAAAACCGCTTGAAAGCGGTCAGTTGTTGTCTTCGTCCGAGGTAGCGCCGAGGAGTTCATCACAGCTGACGTGCAAAATCTTCGTCAGCATCAGGATGTACTGAATGCTCGGTTCGTTACGGCCTTGCTCCCAGTGAGCATAGCAGCCTTCGGTCACTCCGAGCATATCCGCGATCTGCTTTTGCGTCAGATTGCAACGCTTGCGAGTGATGATCAAATTGTACTTAAAACTGTTCATACCTACCTCGTTTGTACCTTTTGTATTGTAACATATCGGCTACTTTTTTGCAACCCAAAAAACGGATATTCTTTGCCAAAAAGTGCAAATTGTCAAAAATTGTAAAAAATACGTTATGTACAGCCACCTATACAAGACGTATAGCGTTGTAAATGCAACGAAATAATTATTCTCTATACGAAAAGTATAGGTGCCTATACGTTATGTATAGCAAAAAGAAAATCGCTGAGCGATGACGATAAGGCGAAGCTAAGAAGAAAACGATTTCAACAGGTAAACCGGACGACGCCGGATCATCACCGTGCTTATAATAACTGTATATTCTGTATAGTAAACTATACAGAACGTATTGGTTTCAACATTCAATGTGATGCTATACAATCCGTATAGTTGACTATACACAATGTACAGTAATTATCAAATTGAATAACTGTACATACCGTATAGCCAAATATACGTTCTGTACATTATAACTTGATAGCGAACTGACTGTACATTTTGTATATGCATCTATACGATATGTATAGTCAAATAACATACGGGGATTCGTTAACAATTCGCGTACAAATTGCAAACGAACTTTATACGTAAGGAATAGCGCTGTATATTTTGTACAGTAGTTGATATATATACATTTCGTATAGTCGATGTGTTTTTTTCGATTTGATTCGACAAAGTGTGTGCGGGGGAGAGTAGAGCAACAAATCAAAAATTACACTTTACCTGTTACGTGCCGGTGGAACTAAACTTACACGCATACTTGTGATGGACTATGCCTGATCGCGGCCTTCGTTATCGATTATTATCGGCTTTTTTTGTCAAAATCTGATGTTGATATTCGACCTTTTTATATCTTTTCGCAAAAGCCTTCTTTTGCGAAAAGATATGGACTAAAAATGCCGAAAATCGTACATTTTGTACAGTAATCTATACAGAACGTATATGCCATGGGAACACGATCCGTATAACTTGACTTACGTGAAGTATTGCAGTACGTTTTGTACAGTCGATAAGATTTTTCTAACATGTCGCTCAAGTTGTCCCGGGTGTCTAAATAATATAAGCGAATACTATACAATACGTATAGTGATTTTAAATGAATCGGCCTATACTCGGTAATATTATGCAACAATACAAAATGTATAGTAAGCTATACATTTTGTACATAAAACTTGATTTCATGTTTTGCTATACATTATGTATAGTTCCCTATACGAATTGTACAGGCACTTGCGTTGCTGTCAATACTATACGATTTGTATAGTGGACTGTACGTATTGTACAGCAACCCTGTTTTACATGGTAGACTCACTTTCTATCGTCAAATGTAACGCGCGCGCTCTTGACAAGGTAAACAAAAAAGTATTATTATTAAGATATGAAAGTGTCGGACATTCAATCGCAGATTGATGCGTTTATACTCAATACGCTTGCGCGCACCGATTCGACGGCAAGGGAGATTTGTTCTTTCCTTGACGACTATTTGTCGCAATATCGTATTGCTCTCCCCGCTATATGCGCTCGGCTCAACTTTTTGCAACGAGCGAAGTTGGTCGCGTGCTTGGAAGCAGAGCCCGATCCGACCAATGCGATCTTTTGTTTGACTGCCGACGATCTCCCCATGTTTTCGCTTGACGACGACTTGATCGATCAATTCGCCGATCATAACGACGTGCCGTTGTATGACGATCCTTCAGACGACGAGGTTTATCTCTTGGTAGGCTCCGACGACCGTTGGGAATTGCACTTGTACGACGAGCCTCTTGAATTGTTGCTCGATGAGGAGCAAGATGAGGAAGTCTCCCCTGTCGACGACGCTGATCCTGCCGATCACACGGATGCGGATGTCTTTGATGCGCCCCATGAGATAGGCGAGCAACCGACAGCAGAGCGAATTGAAGAAGAACCGCAATCGATAGAGCGCAGCGTCGATAGTGGCGAAGATCATGACAATGATTTATCTGCGCCCGAACAATCGAACACGATAGAAGAAATCGAACTTGCTCCCAACGTTACTCCTCCCCTGCTCGACAATGAACAAGATGTCCACGAGGAAGATGATTTCTACGATTATATCGAAGAAGATACGCCCGTATTTGATGCTTTAGTCGACGAAGAAGTCTTATCGACAGACTCCCAACAGCCCGAAGAAACCGTCGAAGATATGCCGCAGGCCGAAGAAACTGCCGAATCTCCCCTTACGGATGACGTGCCCGAAGAAGGATCGAATCCTCTTTCCGACGAAGACTTACCTTGGGAAGAAGACGACTCCCCTGCTCTTTTGCCATCCGATACGGAAGAAGACCCTGTTGTGATCGATGGAAACGAAACCGAAGACGTGGATATCGCCGAAGAGGACGCCCCCGAGCAAGAGGAAGAGCAAATCGACTTGGACGACAAAGTTGTTTCGGACGAAGACTCTCACTTTGATCCATCATCCGAGGAACAGCTGTCGAACGACGAGTTGAATACCATTCCCAACGAAGCAGCAGTCATTGACGACGAGCCAAACTCTTATGACGTATCCGAGCCCATCCCCGCAGACGACGGCGAGGGAGCTAATGTCGAAGTCGTGGAAGAATCCATACCTGATCAGCACGATCAAAATAATGAAGCTGACCAAGTCGACGAAGATACAACCGATACGGCGGAAAGCGAGCTCTCGCAACCCGTTGATGACTCCGATTTGTCCAAAGATAACGATATATTCACCGATCCCGTAGACTCTCCACAAGAAAAACAGGAGTCTATCGAAGAGAATATCGAACCCGCTGACGAAACGATTTCAGACGATGAATTGTCCAATCAAGAGAGTGCAGAACAACTCGTGGAAGATGCGGTAGAACAAAAAGAAAACGAGTTGTTTGACAACTCCCCCACTTCGATTTCGGACGAGCAACCGTCAGCCGAAATCGAATATCCCTTGTCTTCGACTGAGGCGGAAATTGAACAGCAAAACGCCAACGAAATCGAGGATCATTCGCCTGTCGATGAGCATACCAGCGAGGCTGATACTCCGATAGTTGACGAAACTGCGCCAAGCGAGTCGGAAGAAACCGAACAAGCGCAAGACTCTGCCCGCTACGAGCAGATCTCCGTCTTTGACGACAATTCCCTCTTAGGCGAAGAATCCGCGCCCGCACCCCGCAGTCGCAAGTCCAAAAAAGACAAAAAGGTCAAGCCTGCTCCTCCAGTTGAGGAACCACAAGAGCCCGAGGTCGCCGAGCCGACCCCCATCGAAGCGCAAATCGCCGCCGAAGAAGCGGAACGCCGCAGACTCGCGATGATGCGCTTGGGAATGCTCCCCGGCATGGCGCCCGAAATGCCGCATGAAGAGACGGCGCCCGAGCAAGTCGAGGCTCCTATCGAGCCTACTCCTCAACCCGAATCAAACGTTCGTTACGATTCGATGCACAATCCGACGGGTCAGTTGGAGCAATATTTGAGCGAGGCGGAGACCGAACACAAGTTTATGTATCACTCCATCTTGCTCAACGTGTTCCGCGACGTCGTACCTCAAACGCCCGCCGAGGACGATTCGGGCGAAGTTGCCCTCGTCACTTCCATTACCGAATTGCGTGAAGAAATGCGCAAAAAAGGGTA
>CADBTQ010000074.1 GCA_902797685.1 uncultured Eubacteriales bacterium
CACTACCTTGTTCGGTACCACTACCTTGTTCGGTACCACTACCTTGTTCGGTACCACTACCTTGTTCGGTACCACTACCTTGCTCGGTGCCACTACCCTGTTCGTTGCCGCCGTGTTGTTCTTCCCCGTCGACATAGGTGTGCGCGACCCGAGGAAGCGTCGGCGTCCAGCGCGTGTCAAACTCGATCGCTTCCATGCCGAAAGAGCCGCTCTCCCTGCCATCCGAAGTCGTCGCGCTGCCCGAGACGTCAAACTTGAGACAAACGCCCGTCGCTTTGTCGATGATATACTCGAATTGCACGCTTGCCATAGCGCCGATGGTCGCCGCCGATTGTCTTACGACGTACTTGTCACAAGACCTGCCGAGGAAAGTCACGCTCGTTTTGGTGCCCTCGCCCACGGCGGTGCCGTAGTAGCCAAACCACGACCAAACGCCCGCGCCCAAGGCTTTGGCGGTTTGCGTCATGGTATCTCTCGTCATATACGCGTTGTAATGGGTGATTTCCTTAGTCCACTCGAGTTGATCTCCGTCGTATTCGCACTCGTACTCTTCGAAGCGATCGGGGTAAGAGAGATCAAAATAGCGTTGATCTTCGTCGTCGCCGTATTGGAAGAAATACACCTCTCCCTTGGCACCGTAGGCGTAGTATTCCTCGTCGCCGACTTGACCGTTGGACGCGTGCGTGATCTTGACTTTGACGAACACTCCGTCCGTCTTCATCTCGTTGAGTTTTTGTTCGATGAGCGACGCGTCGTAGTCGCTCGCGATGTTGATCGCGCTGCCACTGCCGCCGTTAGCGCCGCTTTGCTCGTTGCCGCCCTTGTCGCCGCAAGCGGTAAAGAGGAAAACGAACGACGCGATTATCGCTATTGCGATCGTCAATAATGCCATTTTCTTTTTCATAACGTCTTGCTCCTTTTTTGCTGTTTTTTGAGTACAAAAAAAGGACTCGAACCGAAATCCTTTTTTGCTCGAGTCCATTATATTGTTTCTATTGTTTATCCGCAATACGGGCGCGCTGCCTAAGGAGGGTGATTTGGGGGTGATTTTGCGTTTTCACGCGGTTTTTACTCCCGAAACGGGGCGATTTGCTATGCGACGACGGTGTCTTTCAATTTGGCGACCAACTCGTCGCGAGAGCCGACCTGCATCTTTTTGTACACGTTGGAGCGGTGGGTTTTGGCGGTGTTTTCGCTGACGAACAATCTGCCGGCGATCTCGCGAAGGCTAAGCCCGTCGATCAAGAGATCGGCGACTTCCATCTCCTTTTCGGTCAGTCCCACCGCAAGGTAGGCTTGTCGGCGGGTCTGGGTCGTATCGAAACGAACGTACTCCTCTTGCGCCTCGGTGACCGACAGCCCCTTTTGCCAAAACGAGGACAAAGAGAGGATCACCACGTCTCCCGCCAGGCATACGGACAACACGATCTTGTACGCCAACTCGTCGGCGAAAAAGAACATGAGGACGCTCGCTACGCCGATGGCGCCGCCGACCAAGTTGGACGAAATGGGCGCGAGCCGCAGCATAAGGGGATTGTCGTACTTTTTGATAATATTGCAGAGGATATAATACAGATTCATCATGCAAATATTGAAAGTGACGCCCCCCAAGGCCGCGGAGACGTAATAGCCCGCGCCTTCTGCCATGATATAGACGAATATGCACGCCACGGACGTGGAAAACCCCATAAGGAGCGAGACGGTCGCGGGCTTGGGCGAAAACCGATACACGAGCAAGTAGACGATCGCGCCTACTGCCGCGCCGCCGTAGTAAAACAACCTGACGTTGGGCAAGGTGGGCGATAGTTTTGCGATGATCGCCATCGAACTGAATACCGCGGCTACCCCTCCCACGCAGGCGAGAAGGAGCGGAACGTACAACTTGTTTTGGAACGGCTCTTTGATGGTCGCCGTCGGCTCGACTTCCCGCCTTTCGAACAGGCAAGCCGCCACAGCGGCGAGGGAGAGCGCAAACATCACCCACCAAAACACGGCGGTCTCTCGCGTAAAGAAGCAACTGAAGACCGCCACGCCCGCCGTGAGCAAATGGCAAAACACGATGCCGTACAACCGCTCGGAGTTGTTCATTTCGTAGATATAAGTAAGAAGGGAACAATCCGCCAAGAGCCCGAGGACGACCGACAAACACACGAGATAGGCTACGTGCGTCCTTGCCGGACCGAAAATCGCGCCGAACATGATCATCAGTGCGCTAAGGACGCAAAGCGCGAGTTTGGGGATCAACAGATTGCGCTTTTTGATAAACAAAAAGCCGAGGATAATGCTGCCGATCAGCGCGATATGTTGATACATCGTGCTCATCGAAAAGGCAAAATCGACGACTCCGTCCTCGTAAATAAAATACTTGGTCGCGACCAAAAAGACAAACGTGTACATCATCGTCCAATAGACGACGTTGCCCCATCTGCTCTTTCTCACGTTTTTGAAAAGACCCGCTTTTTGCTCGCTACCCATAATCCTCTATCCCCAAAGGCGACCGCCTCGATCTTATGGCGTTTGCACTCCTCGAGAGGGCGTATCGTTAAAGACGCTTTATTCGACGACCGTCTCTTCCTCGTCTTTCGCCTCTTCGGGTTGGCTCACCACGTAGTCGTCCTCTTGCGCAAAGATCTCGTCGGGCTCCTCTTCGGGGGCTTCGAGCGGCTTGGGGAAAGCCATGGGGAAATACGCAAACAGCATCCCCACGGGCAGCGCCAACGCGTTGAACGCCCCGAAGTAGGCGGGCCAAGCGTAGCCGTTGACCCCATTGTCGGCAAGGGACAGTACCATCACCAATAGTAGTAGCGGCAAGGTCCCGAACGCCACGGCGAAACCGACGCTGCGTAAGCGGGCGTTCTCTTTGAACTTGGCGACCACGAGCAACACGGTCGCCGCCAAAAACGCCAGCCCCACGAAGAACTCGAATATGCCGCAAGCGATGGTAATACCGGGCATACCCCGCGTCGCGAGATACGCGCCTTCCAGTCTGCCCTTTACGACGTTTAGCAACCACCAAGCGAACAACAGAGGAAGCGCGAAATCCAACCCCTTGTCGTGATGGGCGATCAACAAAAACAATAGACCCCCGATCAGGGTCAGATCAAACAACATCAAAATCAGGTGCGCCACCACAGGCATAAACCCCTTGGGAAATGTGCCCGCATACGTCAAAAGGGTGCATACGGCGCTCACGCCCAAAGCGATCGTGGCGATAAGGCGGGACGGACGGCGTATAGTTTCGATCAATTTATCCATAGGTATCTCCCAAAAAGTTGCGCCCGAACTCGTCGAGCGCAACATAGTCGTATTATTCCTCTCGTTTGTCCTCCCCCATCAAAGCGTCGAACGCTTCGTTGGAGTTAGGCGCTTCCTTCGGCTCAACAAGGGGCTGTTCGGGAGCCAAAGGCTCGGTTTGCGGCGCCTCGTCGGGCTTTTCTTCGGATGCAAACAACTTGTCTACGTCCGCTTTGAAGATGGTCTCCTTCTCAAACAGCAAGCCCACCATGTCGTCCATAACTTTGCGGTACTGTTTGAGGGTGTCCACGGCGCGGGCGTAGCAGCTATCCATGATCTTTTTGATCTCGGCGTCCACGGCGGCGGTCATTTGATCGCTCAGTTCGCTGTGCGCGCCCCAGCTCTTGCCCACGAAGACTTCCTCGTCCGAGCCCAAGTACACGCAACCCAAGTCGCTCATACCCCACTCGGTCACCATGCGGCGGGCGAGCTGGGTGGCGCGTTGAATGTCGTTGCTCGCGCCCGTGCAAACGTCTTTGATGACGATCTCCTCGGCGGCGCGACCGCCCAACATCATGGTGATGTCGTCGAGCAGTTTGCTCTTAGCCATGTGATTGTCGTCCTCGTCGGGACGGGTAAGGGTATAACCCGCCGCCCCGCCGCGGGGAATGATGCTCACTTCCTGCACGTCGTCGCAGTTGGGCAACACGCGCGCCAAGATGGCGTGACCCGACTCGTGATAAGCGGTGATGCGCTTGTCGACGGCGGTGACGACGCGGCTCTTCTTTTGGGGACCCATGATGGTCTTGTTGATCCCCTCGAGGATATCGTCCATCACGATCACCGTTCGGTTGGCTCTCGCCGCCAAAATAGCCGCTTCGTTGAGCAGGTTTTCGATATCCGCGCCCGTAAAGCCGATGGTGATACGCGCCACCGTCTTGAAGTCGATGTCACCCGACAAGGGCTTGTTGCGGGAGTGGACTTTGAGGATCTCCTCTCTTCCCTTGACGTCGGGCACGTTGACGTAGATCTGACGGTCAAAACGGCCGGGACGCATAAGAGCGGGGTCGAGGATATCCGCGCGGTTGGTCGCCGCCATGATCACGATATTGTCGCTGGTGTCGAAGCCGTCCATTTGCACGAGCAACTGGTTGAGGGTCTGTTCCCTCTCGTCGTTGCCGCCGCCCAATCCTGCGCCGCGTTGACGACCTACCGCGTCGATCTCGTCGATAAAGATGATACAGGGCATCGCCTTTTTGGCTTGAGCGAACAGATCGCGCACACGACTGGCGCCCACACCCACGAACATCTCTACGAAGTCGGAGCCGCTGATGGAGAAGAAGGGCACGCCCGCCTCGCCCGCGACCGCCTTGGCAAACAAGGTCTTACCCGTGCCGGGAGGACCTACCAACAACACGCCCTTGGGGATACGCGCGCCCACTTTGGTATACTTGTCGGGCTTGGACAAAAAGTCCACGATCTCCTTGAGTTCCTCTTTTTCCTCCTCGGCGCCCGCCACGTCGGTAAAGCGCACCTTGCTCGTGCGCACCATCATGGCGCGGTTGTTGCCGAAGTTGAGGGCGCGGTTGTCCGCGCGGCTGCCTTGGCGAAGGATAAAGAAGAGCACCGCGCCCATCAAAAGAGCGGACACCAACACGGGCAACAGCGCCGACCAAATGGAGCCTTTGCCCGGGTCGTTGAAGGACAGATCGACTATGTGATCGGTATGGGTTTGGTTGTACTCGGCGATGATGTCGACGATATAGGCGCGATTGTCCAAGTTGACGAACTTGTCGTAATTGGAGGGGAAACGCTTGATGGACGAGCCTTCCAATAGGATGCACGCCTTGTAACTGCCCTCCACGTACACTTTGCTCACCTTGTTGTCTTCGAGCAACTGCCGAAACTCGGTATAGGTGATCTCCTTGTTGGTGTTGAACGCGCCCAACGCCCACGCGATGAGGAACACGCACGCTACCGCCACCACGATGGTGATCACGATACGAATAATACTAGCTTTTTTCAATTTGACCTCCAAATTGCATTCTTTTTAGATTATAGCACACCCAAGTCCAAAACCTCAAACGTTTGCGGAGAGTAGTATGTGCACAAATTACGTTTTACTCCGCCACTTGGATGGCGAACGAATACGTCGCGCCCGCAAAATAGACGCCGTACGAAGTGTCGCCGGCTTTGACCGCGCCTTGGGTCGTCACCCCGTCCACTTGGGGAGCGCCGTCCTTCCAGACGAGCAGACGGCTGCCGTCCGCGTACACGGCGTACAATTCCAACCGAGTGAGCGTAGGCGTATCGCCCACCCGATAGGTGGTGATCAACTCCTCTTTGTCCGCCGCCAAGGAGACCACTACGTTGGGGCCGACGTTGATCGAATAGGACGCGGTCAACTCGCCCAAACCCAACGAGACCAAAGTATCCCCCTGCTCAGGCAAGCTGCCGAGAGCGGGCGAAACGGATAGATCGAGCGAAGCCGCCCCACACTCCAAACTGCCGTGCGCGGTCGTGACTTTGACTGTCACCTTATCCAAGGCAAAGGGCTTGCCGACTTCCCAAAAATCGGGATGGGAGACCACCTCGAACGCGGTCGGCTCGTCCGCCAAGACGGGCAACGTCCCTTGACAACGGCAACTGAAATCTCCCGCGCCCGCCGTAGCGTGCACCACGAGAGCGCCCGACCTTACGATCACCGTCCCGATCTCGTCCACCGTGGCGTAGGTGGCGGGGGAAGCGGTGCCGTCGTTGTAGAGGATATCCACCGCCAAGCCTTCGTAGCCCAGCGTGGAGTATTGCCACAACACGAAGCCGTCCAACAAGCGGACGCGAGCGCCCACGGGCGCTTTTTCCACGATCTCGATGGGGATATCCAAATAGATATTGTCGTAGTAGACCCTAACCGAAGTCTGCCCCTCTTTGGCGTACTCGTCGGCGACGGTCAACGAATCCAACCCCCGCTCGATCGTCAAGGCGGGTTGCCCTTTGGCGGCGGCAAAAGTCACTTCCACGACCAGTCCCGTCAAGTCGATGCGCTGTCCCACCACGAATTGATTGGTGGTAGGCGCCGTCGCGATAGACATGGACACGGGCTCGCGCGGCACGACCGTAACGATCATCGTGGTGGTATAGTCCGCCCCGTCCGCCGAATAGGTCACCACGAGGGTCTTTTTGCCCAAGGTGGAGGAGTCGAAGCGGGACACCATCTTGTGGTCGATCCCCACCACGTCCACTTTGCCGTCCGAATGCACGACCGACAAAGTCGCCCCCGTCAAGTCCAGCGACTCGCCCACGTAATAGGTGACTTTGGCGGGATTGGAGTTGATCTCCACGCCGACCACGCCCGACGAAGACCGGCACCCGACCAAACAGACGAGCGCCAAGCACACCAGACATACGATAATCAAGGGTAAAAGCGACTTTTTCATAATCCGTTTTATTATACTATCACCCGCTTTGCGTTGTCAACCCCGCCCTCGCTTGACAAACTCGCGTCAAAGTGGTAAGGTAGGGGCATGAACGAGTACGAATTGAGCAAACTTGCCGATATGTTGGACGAAGACGCCGTTTACTTGGCCGACTACGAGTTGGACGAGTTGCTCTCTGCCCTTCCCCAAGAGGAAAGGGAAAGTTTTAAGGAAAAGTACCTCAAGTTTTACGACGACATCAAGACCTCTCGCTACGACGATTGGTGATGCTTGCGCCGCACGACCCTTTGGATATAGGCCCCGTTTGCCCTTGGACAAACGGGGTTTTTTGTGCGATTATTGGATGATGGTGACCGCCGCCGCGGTGATCGCGAAGGTGTGGGACATCGTTTCGCCGTTTCTTTCAAACGTCACGACCACTTCGTCCCCCACTCTGGCGAGCAGCATGGCGTCCACCAACTCGTAGTTGCGGTTGATCTGCAACGTCGTACCTCTTACCGAGATGGTGCGTATGACGTCCCCCTCTTGCAACACGCCGTCCGCAAGACCGCCCGCGGTAACCGCCGACACGGTGACGTCCTCTTTGATACTGGTGCGCTCGGTCGCCTGATCGTACACGGCGTGCGCGTTGGCTGCCGTTACGGTCACGCCGAGCATACATTTTTGCACGGGTTGAACGCTGCCCGTCGCCTGATAGCGCTCGATGATCCCGTCCGCCACGTAACGAGCCACGTTGGCGGGGATGGCGTAGGCGATGTTGTCGATACTGCTCGAAGAGGCTTTGGCGTTGACCACGCCGATCCAGTCGCCGTTCATATCAAACAGACCGCCGCCCGAGTTGCCGCTGTTGACCGCCGCGTCCAAACGCATAACGCGTACCGATACGGTGGTGCGTTCGTCGGCAGCCGTCAAAGCGATGGATTCGCTATCCACCGAGATCACGCCTTCGGTGACCGAGATGCCTTCCGCTTCGGGGTTGCCCACCGCCAACACGTGACTGCCCACGGTGACGAGATTGCTGTCCCCGGGCACGACTTGGGTCGCTTCGCTCGCTTGCAAAATCGCGTTACCCGTCACTTTGAGCACGGCGATATCGTAGGTCATGCTGCCGCCGATATAAGTGGCGGGAATGGCGTAGATACTCGCCACGTGACCGTCGTTGTCTTTGGTGAGATAGTGATTGCCGTACAAGGTGAGGAAAATATCGTCGCTGACGTGATCGGACGTATTGCTGTTTGAGTCGTAGACCACGTGATAGTTAGTGATGATATAGGCGTCGCCCGCTTGTTTGTCAAGGGAGTAGATCACACCCGAGCCCGCCGAGGCGTACCCTTGGGTACGGGTCTGGGTGCTACCGCTACCCCAATACCAACCCCCGCCGTAAGTGACGGTTTGGGTAAAGTTGGCGTACACGGACACCACGCTCAACACCGAGCGGTTGGCGATGACTTCGGTGGTCAACAGATCTTGGGCGTTTTCGTCCAAATACTCGCCCACAAAGTCCAAAAAACTGCCCGTGTAGCCTTGAGCCACCGCCGCTTGATAGATGTCGGTGATGGTCAAGTCGTCCGCGTCTTTGCCGTCACGACCGTTGAGCCCCTTGAGGGACTCCAACCACTCCGCTTCGGTACCGACGAAACCGTTTTTGACGGCGACGTCGTACGCCGACTGCCCTTGAGAGAGGGACGCCAGCCATTCGGCTTCGGTGCCGACAAAACCGTTTTTGACCGCCAATTCGTAGGCGGATAATCCGTTTTGGGCCACTAACGTGTCGCCGCAGCCCACCAATGCCAATGCCATGACCGCAACGAGTGCGATCACAACGATGCTTAACGCTAAACGTTTTTTCATACGAACCTCCTGTAGACTCCCCTTTGGGGGGACTCTTCGTTTTGTCTGACACCAGTATAGTATGTCAAACTAAAACCGACTTAAAAACTATTCCAATTCAAACGCGCCCGTGTACAGTTGATAGTACATGCCGTGCTTGGCGATCAGATCGTCGTGGCTGCCCCGCTCGATGACCCTGCCGTGATCCAACACCATGATGGTGTCCGAGTTTTGCACGGTGGACAGGCGGTGGGCGATGACGAACACGGTGCGCCCCTTCATCAGCTTGTCGGTACCCCGTTGCACCAGTAGCTCGGTGCGGGTATCGATGCTCGACGTCGCCTCGTCCATGATCATCACGGGTGCGTCCGCCACCGCCGCGCGAGCGATGGAAAGCAACTGCCTCTGCCCTTGGCTCAAGTTGGCGCCGTCCGCTTCCAACATGGTGTCGTACCCCTGGGGCAAACGGGTGATGAAATCGTGTGCGTCCGCCAACTTGGCGGCTGCCTCGATCTCCTCGTCGGTGGCATCCAATCTGCCGTAGCGGATGTTGTCCTTGACCGTGCCCGAAAAGATGGTGGTGTCCTGCAAGACCATCCCGAGCGAACGCCTTAGATCGGGTTTGCAGATCTTGTTGATGTTGATACCGTCGTAACGGATCTTGCCGTCCGCGATGTCGTAGAAGCGGTTGAGCAGGTTGGTGATGGTGGTTTTGCCCGCGCCCGTCGCGCCCACGAAGGCGTACTTTTCGCCGGGATGCGCGTGCAAGGACACGTCGTGCAGCACGATCTTTTCGGGGACGTAGCCAAAGTCCACGTCGTGCATCTCGATATCCCCCTGCAACAGTTGGTAGGTGACCGTGCCTTCCGCCTTGTGCGGGTGGCGCCAAGCCCATATACCCGTGCGGGTATCGCTCTCCACCAAATTGCCCTCCTCGTCGTAGCGGGCGTACACCAAGTGCACGTAGCCGTCGTCCGTCTCGGGCTGTTGATCCATCATCCTAAACACCCTTTCAGCCCCCGCCAAACCCATCGCGATGGAGTTGAGTTGTTGGGACACGTTGCCGATGTTTTGGGAGAAGGAGCGGCATTGTTGGAGAAAACTGGCGATAACGCCCACCGTCAAGGGGGTGACGCCACGCAAGGAGATATTGACGTAACTATCCCCCATGAGGATAAAGGTGGAGCCCACGATCGCCAATATAGCGTACAGCAAGTACCCCATGTTGCCCATGATAGGCATGAGGGTGTTGGCGTAGCGGTGCGCGTTGCGGGCGTTGAGATACCAATCCCCCACCACCTTGTCGAAGTCTTGCTTGCTCTCCTCTTCGTGGGTAAAGACTTTGATGACCTTTTGCCCTTTGATCATCTCTTCCACAAAGCCGTCCAACTTGGCCATGGACTCCTGTTGACGGCGGAAGTACTTGGCGGCGCCCATACCCAAGCGGGAAGCGATCAACGCCATCAGTACCGCCGCGCCCAGAGTGATGAGCAACAGATAAATACTGTACGTCGCCATGACCACGATGACGGTCAACACCGTGATGGTCGCCGTGATGATCATGGGGATGCTTTGGGACACCAACTGGCGGATAGCGTCGATATCGTTGGTGTACACGCTCATGATTTCGCCCGATTGCTTGCGGTCAAAAAACTTGATAGGCAAGCGCTGCATCTTGGCGAAGAGGTCTTTCCTGAGATCGTTGAGAAAACTTTGGGTGACGATCGCCATCAACTGCTCTTTGATGGTGGCGGCAAGGATACCCACCACGAAGATAGCGGCCATAATGCCCACCAAACGATACACGTAGTCGAGTTGCGCCAGATCCACCACCCCGTCGATGTGGTCGATCACTTGTTGCATCATGATACCGATGGCGCCGCCGCCGATGACCGCTTGGGTGATGATACACACGAACACGGCGATCAGTTTGCCCTTGTACCGCCTAAACAGCAGTTTGAGCAAGCGGGACGCGGTGCCTTTGGCTAAGGGGGGACGTTTCATTTTGGGTTTGGTTTGCTTACTCATGATCCACACCTCCTTGCGTTTTCTTTTGAGAGGTGTACACCTCTTGATAGATGGGATTGGTCGCCAACAACTCTTGGTGAGTGCCCACCGCGTTGATCTTGCCGTCGTCCATCACGATGATCATGTCCGCGTCCTCGACCGAGGCGATACGCTGGGCGATGATGATCTTGGTCACGTCGGGGATATACTCGCGGAAGCCCTGACGGATCAGAGCGTCCGTCTTGGTGTCCACCGCCGAAGTGGAGTCGTCCAAGATGAGGATCTTGGGGTCTTTGAGCAGGGCGCGGGCGATACACAAACGTTGGCGTTGACCGCCCGACACGTTGGTGCCCCCTTGGCTGATCATGGTGTCGTACCCTTCGGGGAAGGACTCCACGAAGTTGTCCGCTTGGGCAAGTCGGCACGCCTCTTTGATTTGATTGAGGGTGGCGTCGTCGTTGCCCCAACGCAAGTTTTGGGCGATGGTGCCCGAAAACAGCACGTTCTTCTGAAGGACCATCGCCACCTTGTCGCGCAAGGTCTTGAGGTCGTATTCTCTCACGTCTACCCCGCCCACTTTGACCGAGCCGGAGGACACGTCGTACAATCTCGGGATGAGTTGCACCAAAGTGGATTTGGCGCTACCCGTGCTGCCCAACACGCCCACGACCGCGCCCGAGGGGATATGTAGATTCACGTTTTCCAGCGCGTCCCGCTCGGCCTTTTCCGAATAGCGGAAGGACACGCCCTCGAAGTCGATGCTGCCGTCTTTGACCTCGTACACGGGGTTTTGGGGGTCGGTGATGGTGGGTTTTTCGTCCAACAGTTCGGTCACACGCTCGGCGCTTGCCGTGGAGATGGCGAGGAACATGACGATCATACCCATCATCATAAAGGACATCAATATCTGCATGACGTAGTTGATCATACTCATCATGCCGCCCGTGGTCAAGGTGCCCGAGGTGATGATGCCCGCGTTGCTCTTGACGACCGCGATGGAGCCCAACAGAGCGACCAACAACATACTCACGTAGATGGCGGTCATCATGACGGGGTTGGTCAAAGCGATGATGCGTTCGCCTTTGAGAAAGCCCTTGTAGATCTCGTCCGAAGCCTTGCCGAACTTGTCGATCTCGTAGTCCTCTCTGACGTACGCTTTGACCACGCGCATACCGCGCACGTTTTCTTGCACCGTCTCGTTGAGGCGGTCGTACTTTTTGAACACGGTGCGGAAGATCTTGTGCACGCTGGTCAACAGGAAGTAAGCGGCGACCACCAACAAGGGTACCACCACCGCAAACACCCACGCCACACGGGGCGAGGTGACGAACGCCATGGTCATGGACAGCGCCAACATAAAGGGGGCGCGCACGGCTATACGGATGATCATCATATACGACATCTCGATATTGGTGACGTCGGTGGTCATACGGGTAACCAAGGACGAGGCGTTAAACTTGTCGATATTGGCAAAGCTGAAGTCCTGCACGGCGTAGTAGATGTCGTGGCGCAGGTTTTTGGCAAAGCCTTGAGCGGCGCTGGCGCAAAACCAACCGCTCCCCATGCCGCAAAAGAGGGACAGTATCGCCATAAAGACCAATAGCCCCGCGTATTGCAACACGCCCTCGATGTTCATAGCGGTGCCCACCAAGTGGGGGAAGAAGTAAAACAACCTCGTGCCCAGCACTTGCGGGGGATTGATATAGTCGATCATCTCCGCCATCGCAAAGGGGAGCAAGCACTCCAAAAACACCTCGACGGCGACCAAGATGGGGGTAAGAATACTGTCTCGCTTGTATTCTCTTACACTTCGTAGCAATTTGCGGATCATTATTCCTCCTTGTCCGAGCAGCAGCCCGATTTGCACAGTCCGAACTTGTCAGCCAAGTTGGTGCGGATCTGCTCCAATACCGTCAAAAAGGTGGAGAGGTCTTGGGGGGCGATCCCCTCGAGCGCCGTCTGTTCCACCCGATTGAACGCCTCGATGGTGGCTTGGTGCAACTCCTTGCCCTTGGGTGTGACGATTAACCGTTTGAGCCGGGCGTCGTGGGGGACGCTCTCACGCACGATGAGACCGTTTTTCTCCATCAACTGCACCACCTTGGTCACCGAGCTACGTCGGATGCCGCACACCCTCTCGATGTCCCGCTGAAACACCTCTTCCCCTTCCCGCTTGCACAGGTAAGCAAGCACGAAGCCGTGGGTGCCCGTCAAACTGTTGGCTCGTTGCAACTCCTCGCAAGCCTCGATGACCCTGCGGTACATCAGATCGGTCTTGTGGATCTCGATTCCCAGTTTTTTCTCCATATACTCTCCTTTGTTAGGGACAAAAACAATACGGTCCCTAATTGTTCGACTGCTAACATTATAAAAAGCCCCCTCTCCCCTGTCAAGTATTTTACAGACCGAGAGCGGGGTTTAGTATGATAATTTTTATTAAAAATAAAAAAGGAGTCGAAACAAGCGGGAGAGCGAGGCGAGATTTCGCTCGTTTCCGCCCGCATTTCACCACCCCAAAAACAATCGTTTCCCTCCTCAACTTTCTTTGCCGCGGGCAAAGAAAATATCACTGCCGGCTGTGCCGACAATATCACTTCGCGCAAGCGAAATATCACGATTTGCCCTTGGCAAATCATCTCACGGCGAGCATCGCCCGTGCGCTATCTGTACACTCTCACCGCGGTCGCCTCGATGGTCACTCGGTAACTGCCGTCTTTGACGGGGTTGACGGTCACCGACAGCGAGGAGCGGTTGAGGTCGAAGTAGTCCCCCAAAAGGTTGGCGAGATCCGACCGTAGCATCGCCATGGAGTCCGCTCCCTGCAAAAAGCGATCTTGCATCAACACGTTTTGCAATCGTTCCGCCGTCCATTGCGCTTTTTTCATGCTTTTTTGAGCCACCTCCTCAAACTGCCCAAGGGTCCGCGATAGATATAGGTGGGGTCGTACACCTTGCCCTTGCCCTCGATGACGTAGCGCGCCAACAGGTTGACCGCCTGATGGTGCGCCGTCCCCACGGGGGTCGCCCCGCACATGGAGAGGGCGACGTCGTCCTCGGGGATACAGCCCGCTACGCGCACGTGTAATAATTTGATAATGTCGTCCACCGACAGCATTTCGCCGCTCGCCACCAAGTCCCCGCGCACGCGGTTGACGACAAGGGCGGTTTTGCTCACTCTCAAAGCGTCCAAATAACCCAAGGTTTTGTCCGCGTCCCGCAAAGCCGTGGCGGTAGGGGTGGTGACGACCAACGCCTCGCTTGCCGCCGACACCGCCCGCACGAAGCCGTCGTCCACCCCTGCGGGACAGTCAATCAGTACGAAGTCCTGCGTCTGAGCCAACTCCTCCACCACCTCGCGAAAGGCGGTCTTGTCCACCTCGCCCAAGGGGTGTACCGAGGGCAGAAGTTTGAGAGAGGGATAGTCGGGATAGGTCAACAGGGCTTGTTTGAGCCGACAAGTGCCCATGGTGACGTCGTATAAGTCGTAGGTGACCGCCGCTTCCAACCCCAACACCAAGTCGAGGTTGTTGAGGGTAACGTCCGCGTCCACCAAAACCACGCGCTTGCCCAACGTGGCGAGTGCCAAGCCCAGCGAGGCGGTGACCGTCGTTTTGCCCACGCCCCCTTTGCCCGATGTGATCACGATACAACGTCCCATGCCCCCATTGTACCGCCTTAGGCGGCAAGGTTGACGGCGGGTATTGTCAAAAGGGGAAAAAGGGTGTCGAAAAACTTCAACACCCTAATCTTTTTTTGCTGTTTTTGCGGTTGATCCGCCTTGATCGTTAGTTCTTTTTGCCGAACTTGACGATCCCTTTCTTGTTGAGCAGGAAGAGGACCACACAAGCGATCAGCAATGCGCCGAATACGGAGCCGATGACGATACCCGCGATCGCACCGCCGGAAAGTCCTTTCTTTTGGGGGGTAGGATCGACTTCGGGATCGGAAGGCGTAGGATCGACGGGATCTTGTCCCGCGTTCTCGAACACGATTGCAAACTTGGAGAAATGGTTGGTGTTGAAGGACACGAAACCATTTGCAAACGATGCGTTCATGTCCGTCTTGTCGTTGCCGTTTACGTAGTAGACCTTTGCGACCTTACCTTCGGGAACAGCCGTCGCAAACGGAAGTTTGACGGATACGGTGCCGTTTGCAAAGCACGTATTGCCGAGCGAAAGTTCGATGACCGACTGGATCCCTTCGAGCCCGTCGATGCCGAAATGGGAAGTCAGGATCGAAGCCGTAAGATTTGCCGCATTGCCGCCGATAGCGTTTACTGCGTTTACGTCAAAGGTAAGCACAAGATCGCCCGCGCTGATTTTTACTTTGCCGTTTGCGGCTTTTGCCGCGGCAAAGAGAGCCGCGAAGTCGTTTGCCGTGCCGAGAGCCGCAGAATGCTCAAACACTTTTACGCCTTGCTCGTCGGTCGTATAGCGGAAGCCGCTTGCGGTAATGGTGCGTTGTTCTTTGTGGGTTTCGTCGCGAGAGCATACGCGCTCTTCCGATCCGTCCTCCGTTTCGGTTGCGGGTGTGACGACGTGCCAATCGCCCCAGTCGTGACCGAGCGCCTCCAAAATGCCGTATTCGTCAAGATTGGCAATGAGAAGTTGGCAATTTTCGTCCTCAAAATACTTGTTGAAATCCGTACAGTGGTAGTAGGCTTTTTTGCCCGCCGCCGTGCAAGTCGGATCGACTTGAGCCGTAGGCGTCACGTGTTCGTGGTCGCAATCCCGAACAGGAATGACGGTGTTTCCACTACGTCTTTCGTGGCAAACGGAACATTCTTCGTGCTTTGTTCCGGTTGCCGTCTTGGTCGCGGCTGTATCAACGATCCATTGCCAATCGTGCGCAAGTTTGTCGATCTTGCCGTCACCTACTTTCCATTGTTCGAGGTCGGCGATTTCGTGCTCGCCGAAGCTATCCGTAAAACTCTTGCCGCATTGAGAACAAGTGTAATATGCTTGCACGCCGTATGCCGAGCAGGTGGCGGGCACTTCGCCGACGGATTCAAGGTGCTTGTGGAATGCGTCGATAACGAGCGATTCGGGTTCTACTTCGTAGTATTCCGTTTCATCTTGGACGAATATCTTGTGGCAAACGGAGCATTCAAAGTGCGCGTGATTTCCGTACGTGGTGCAAGTGGCGGCAGTTGCCGCAACGGCTTGATAGTGGTGACCTGCCTTGATCACGAGCGTGGACGGATCGGCGCATTCTACCCAATGGCTTGCCGTGTCTTCCACATAATATTTGTCGTATCCGCCGAGCGCAAAGTGCTTGTGCGCTCTCATACCGTCTTCCGTGCAGGTAGCCGCTTGGGAAATAAGCGGAAGCCCGTCCGCTTCGCCGGTTCTGTTAACCCAGATATACGCACCGGCAAGGTTCTCTTCGCATATATCGCACTTATTGGCGATCATGATGTAAGCGCCATACGTTTCGTCGTTTCCGAACGTGTAGGTCGCCGTCACGTGTTCGTGTTGACAAGGAGCGACGACAGTAAGCGCGAAGTGGTGACCTTCAAAAGAGGCGCGTTTGACGACAAACTGATCGTCAACGTTTTCATTGACGATGGATTGATGATCCATAACGACGTATGCGTCGTAAACGCCGTCAAGCGTTTCGAGTCCGAGAGCGGAAAGTTTTGCCGCGCTCGTATCGAAGATCAGGTCTTGCGCGTTGTTATAAGGTTCCGTTCCGTCGCCGTAGTAGTCGGTTTGGGCAAAACAGATATATTCGATCTCGCCGTCCTCGTTGGGAATGCCGACGTAGAGACGGTAACCCGTGACGAAGTGGTAATAACTCGACGCTCTGTGATTGCCGCGGAACCAAGTTTGCGCATTCGTAGAAACGTCGCCGTTTGTGAAAATCAAGGAGTAGTCGGCGGGGATCGGCGCGCTGTCGCCGAGTTCCACCGTGACGGGAGCGATTTCCGCCTCGTCTTCACGAGGGAGAACGACGATCGTAAATCTCATTCTCTCATCGTTTTCTCTGTTATACTCGATGGATTGAACGTGACCGAGACCGTCGTCGTATTCGGCGTAAAACCTGCCGTAGTATTCAAACGTGCCCGCCATGGACGTGTCGATATACTTTTTGCCCATGCCGTTGTCGCCAAGCCCCGTCTCGTTTCTCCAATCGGTGCCGATAGACATGTTAAAGTCGGTTGCATTGCCTTCGGTTGCCTCGAAGCCGATCAGGAACACGTCGCCCAAGTGGCATACGAGGGTGCGCTCGTCGTTGTCGAGCGTATAGTCGGAATTGCCTTCCGCAAAGGATACCGAAAGACCGCTCGTAAGAGAGGCGTTAAGCACCGTGCCGTCTTTGATGACGAATTTGGCGGCGTCGGAATCTATAGAGCCTGCCGCGTTGGATACAACGCAGCGGTAATACGAGCCGTTGGTCGCAACGCTTCGGTCAACGAGATAGTTGAAAGCGTCGGCACCCTCGATATTCTCCCAAGTAATGCCGTCCTCTGACGACTGCCATTGGTAAGTAAGCGTGCCTTGTTTTGTGCTTGCATAAACGGCGATTGCGTGCGTGTTGTCGGCTTTTGCAAGGTTTGCGCCCTGCGGTTGCGTGGTGATCGCAGGAAGCGGAAGGTCGATGAAACTGACGGAAACGTCCTCGGTGTTGGCGTTTCTCTTGTAGCCGTTTTTGGTGCCCGTCACCTGGCAGCGCACGATCAGCGGATCGGCGTTCGTAGTGGCGCGAGAGATCGTGAGGGTAGCCGTGTCCGCATTGGCAAAGGTATAACCGTTCTTCGTGCCATTTTCGATCGCCTTGTAAAGCGGCGTGCCTTCCGCATACGCCCAAACGTAATACCATTGATAGGTCACGCCGTCAAAATAGTTTGCGTTGTCAACGGTCACACCGACCCAAACGTCATAGCCCTTTACTTCTTCGATTTCCGTAGGATTCGAGAGTTTTGCGGCAGGGGAATTATAATCAACGACAGAATATGTAATTTCATCGGAATATTCCCAAACCGAATACAAATTACGGTTTACAAAACGCACGCCGACACGCAAAGTTTTTTCGGTTATCTCGGCAGAGCCCGGATAATACGTTGCTTTCGTTGCATAATTGATATTCTGCCATTCGTTGCCGACAAGTTGTTGCCATTGATATTCCGCGCGGACGTCATTGCCGTTTTTATTGTTTTTGGTAGAATATTTCGCTTCTAATTTCGGATTTTGTCCGATTGATACGCTGATATTTCCCGTCTGTCCCGAATAGGCAACCGCCAAATCCGCAGGCGCGGCAGGAGTAATGTTTTGAGAAACGCGGTCGCTTTCAAAATAACGAACTGCCCCTGCTTTTTCAGAAGCAAATACTGCATAATACGTCGCATAGTTTGACCCGAACGGAACCGTGTCCTTATAATAGTATTCGGATGTAGTCGCTATTTTTTCAAACGAACCGCCGTTCAGACTTCTGTACCAAGATACGGAAATATTGTTCGGGAACGCATTCCAAACGTCATAACTTGCTTCGGGCTTCAATTCTACGCTGACGCCTTTTGTAGGATCAAAACCATCTGCCGTCGCGTCGTTGTTCAAAACTTCACCGATCCTAA
>CADBTQ010000075.1 GCA_902797685.1 uncultured Eubacteriales bacterium
TAAGGAGTATCTTTATGGAACAAAACATCGACGATCTCACGCAACAAACCGATCCTTCCGAAGCGATGGAGCAGTTGGAGGTAGCGAAAGAGAGGGAGGAGCAACCCGAGAAGACGGAACAGCTCTCCGACCAAAAGGAAGAGAAAAAAGACGGCAAAAAGACCCCCAAAGAAGTGGTCAAAAAGTATTGCACCCGTTGGTTCATCGACGCCTTTACGGGCATGGCGCAGGGCTTGTTCGTGACCTTGATCGCAGGCACGATCTTGTGTCAGATCGGTACTTGGTGCGGGGGACAAAACAACAACTTCGGCAAGATACTGCTCGCCATCGGCAACTTTGCCAAGACCTTGATGGGCGCGGGCATAGGCGTGGGTATCGCCCACAAGTTGGGCGCCAAACCCTTGGTCATTTTCGGCGCGGCGGTCAGCGGACTGTTGGGCGCATGGAGCATGAGCTTGGTCGGCGTGATGACGGACGGCGCGGCTATTCCCGCTCTTACCTTGGGCGCTCCCGGCAATCCCGTCGGCGCTTACGTCGTGGCGCTCATCGCCGTGGAAGTGGCGGGGCTGTACGCCGGAAAGACCAAAGTGGATATCGTACTGGTGCCCTTGGGGATGCTGCTACTGACTTTGGCTAGCGTGTGGGTCGCGTGGCCCTTCGTCAAACTGATCGACTTAGTCGGTCAAGGCTTGGTCGCCGCCATCTCGGCGGGTACCGCCCTCAAGATATTGGTGGGCATACTGGTCGCCGTGGTGTTGGGCGTATTGCTGACCATGCCCACGTCGTCCGCCGCTATTTGGATCGCCATCGCCGCGACCGCGGTGGGGACAAGCGAAGACTATCAGATCGCCATGAGTATCGCGGGCGGCGCCGCGACCGCAGGGTGCGCCGCGCACATGATCGGCTTTGCGGTGGCTTCCTTCCGCGAAAACAAGTGGGGCGGCTTGATCAGCCAAGGCATCGGCACTTCGATGTTGCAGATCCCCAACATCATGCGCAATCCCCGCATCATGATCCCCGAGATCGCGGCAAGCGTGGTGGCGGGGTTGGTCGCCGTGCTGTTGGACGTGAGATGCAACGCCTCGGGCGGCGGTATGGGTACGAGTGGCTTGGTCGGCGTGTTCGGTATCATCGAGGAGAGCCAAAAGTGGGGCGTCCCCACCTGGAAATACGCGCTGGGGATCGTGCTGTGTATGTTCGTCATCCCCGCCCTCGTCAGCTTTGGCGTGAGCGAACTGCTGCGCAAGGTCAACTGGATCAAGCCGGGCGATCAAAAACTGTAAAACAATGGGGCGTAGCCCAAAGGAGATAATATGAGTTATAACAATCGTGACGAAATACCTTCCCGCTACAAGTGGGATCTGACCCCCTTGATGGAGGAGGACAACTGGGAAGTGGAGTTCGGCTCCACCATGAATGCTTTGCAACGGGTCAAAGACTTCCAAGGCAAATTGGGCGACAAAGAATCTCTCAAAGCCTTTTTGGCTTTGTCCGACGACATCGGTTGGCACTTCGAGAGGTTGTACGTGTACGCCAACCTCAAAATGCACGAGGACGCCAAGATCGCCAAGTATCAACAAATGGTGGCGCGCATTTCGATGGCTTCCGCCGATTTGGGCGGTGCGCTCGCTTGGGTCAACCCCGAGATCATCGCCACTTACAGCGAAAAGCAACTCATCGAGTTGGCTAACGATCCCGATTTTGCCGCGCACAAGCACGAGTTTGAAGAGATGGCTCGTACCAAGCTTCACGTCCTCAGCGACAAGGAAGAAAAACTGTTGGCGCAAGTATCCAACGTGTTGGGCGGCTACCAAAATACCTTCGGCGTGTTCAACGCGGTGGATATCAAGTGGGATCCCGTCAAGGTAGGGGGCGAAAAGGTGAGAGTCAGCCACGGCAGTTACGGCGAGTTGATGCTCTCTCCCGACCGCAGGGTGCGCCGCGCCGCCCATATCAGCATGATGAAGGGCTACGGGGACATGATCAACACCTTAGCCGCCAACTACAGCGGCAACGTGCAGGGGGACGTGTTTTACGCCAAAGCGCGCGGGTACGAGTCCTGCTTGGCAAGGGCGTTGGACGCGGACAACATTCCCGAAAAAGTGTACAACAACCTGCTTACCGAAGTGCATCGCGCCATCCCCACTCTCAAACGCTACCTCAACTATCGCAAGGGCAAATTGGGTATCTCCCAACACAAGGCTTACGATATGTACGCCATTACCGAGCAAGCGGGGCAAAAGAAGTACGACATCGAGGAGAGTTTCGCCATGGTGTTGGAGGGGCTCAAACCATTGGGCGAGGACTACGTGGCTTTGCTGAAGTCCGCCATCGACAATCGCTGGATCGACGTGTACGAGACCCCCGGCAAAAGAAGCGGCGGTTACAGCTGGGGTGTGTACGGCTCTCCCGCCTACATTTTGCTCAACTACAACGGCACTCTGTCCGAGACCTTTACCATCGCGCACGAGTTGGGACACAGTATGCACACCTACCACAGCAACAAGGCGTTGCCCTACGCCAGCGCGGGTTATCGCATCTTCGTGGCGGAGATCGCTTCTACCGTCAACGAAATGCTGCTCATCAAGTCTTTGCTCAAAAAGGCGGATCCCGAGGAAAAGAAGTATCTGTTGAGTTATCAACTGGATATGTTCAAGAGCACCGTATTCCGTCAAACTTTGTTTGCCGAGTTTGAAAAACAAGCGCACGAAGTGGTGGAGCAGGGCGGAGGCTTGGACGCGGACACCCTCAACAAGATCTACGAAGATCTCAACGTCCGCTACTACGGCAAGCAATTCATCACTCCTTATATCAAATACGAGTGGGCGAGAATACCGCACTTCTACACCAGTTTTTACGTCTACAAGTACGCCACCGGGTTGATCTCGGCTTGCGCCATCGCCTCGGATATCATCGAGGGCAAAGAGGGTGCCGTCGCCAACTACAAAAAGTTCCTCTCGGCGGGCGGCTCGATGGATCCGCTGGATATCCTCAAATTGGCGGGCGTGGACCTCACCCAAAAGGAGCCCTTCCAAAAGGCGTTCAAACTCTTTAAGGACACCTTGGACGAATTGGTGGCTTTGCAATGAGCAAAAGGCTTGCGCAGATCCTTTTGATCGCGATCCTTGCCCTATCGTGCGTGGGGTTGGTCGGTTGCGGCAGTTTGCGGTATAGCGTCAGCGTCGGCGCCAACGGCTCGAGAGTGATCGAGGCGACCCTCAACTTGACCGACGCCACCGACTTGGAGTACCAACGCGCTTTGGACTATCTCACCGCTTTGGCGGAAGCCCGCCGTCAGTCGGGTAGACCCACCCACATCGAGACCGAGCAAAAGGTCGTTCGACTGATCGAGGAGTACGCCACCGCCGACGAGTACGAAAAAGCCGTGGGTATCACGGGTTGGGAGACGGGCGAGGGCGCCGAGTACAAAGAGAGCGGCTATTGGCGGGAGTATCGTTCGACGATGACCCTTGCCGATCATCAGGTGATCGTCTCGTATGCGTTGGGCTATCTGTCCAAGGAAGACCCCACCGCCTACAACGCTTTCGTCGGGTGGTGGCGCGCTTTGACCGTGCCCGACCAAGAGACCAAAGAGGCGGTGCAAAGGGTGGCGACAGCCGCGGACTTCGACCAAGCGCTGTCCGCCGAATTGGATTCGTCCAAATCCACCGCCGCCGCTTTGTACGAGTATGCCAAACAAGGGTTTGCTCACGTCGGTTACGACATGGACGAGATGACGGTCAAGTTTGACTATCAACACCTCTACCAAAAGAGCGTGTACGCCAAAGACGCCACCGTCATTCGCTCTTCGGACGGCAACGTGTACGAGTGGGAGACCACCCTTGCCGCTTTGCCCGAATTGGAGATCAATATCTATCAAAAAGCGCCCGCCGTGTGGGCGTGGGAACTAACCGCCATCGCGGCGGGCGTCCTCGTGATCGGGGTGGTCGTGGCGATCGTGGCGATACGGAGGAAAAAACAAAATGCCCCAGGAAAAGAAGTTTAGCATGAAGATGCCCACTTATCCCAGCAACGCCGAAGCCGAGCGCAGCGTGTTGGCTTCGTTACTGTTGGATAAGAGCGTGGCGATCAAGACCTTGACCTCTCTCAACGAGGAGGACTTTTTCGAGCCGAGACACAAGTTGATCTTGCAGGCGATGAAAGCCCTCGACGCGGACGGGATCGAGTTGGACTTTGTCAGTTTGGTCGAAAAACTGCAACGCGCTTCCCTTTTGGAAGAGGCGGGCGGTATCGGCTATATCGGCGAACTCAGCAACTACATCGCTTCCGCCGCCGCTTGTCGTCAACACGTGGCGATCCTCAAAAAGTTGAGTTTGCTGCGCGGGCTTCTCAACGCCAGCAAAGACATCGCCGAGGACGTGTATACCTCGGACGACGCCGCCGCCAGCTTGGAACACGCCCAAAACGTGATCTTGGATCTTGCGATGGGCAGAGTGGACAGCACCTTGGTGCATATCGGCTCGGTCGTCAACGAGGTGGTGCACAACTACGAAGTGCTGTCCAGTTCGGAGACCCGCGTGACGGGTCTGTTGACCGGATACAACAATCTCGACCAAGCCATGAACGGCTTGCAAAAGAGCGACTTGATCGTGTTGGCGGCTCGACCCGGTGTGGGTAAAACGGCGTTTGCGCTGTCAATCGCCTGCAACATCGCCCGTCGTCCCGAGTACAAGGACAAAAAGGTGTTGGTGTTTTCGCTCGAGATGGACGACAAGCAGTTGGCGCAGCGTATGCTGTGTAACGTGGGTCAAGTCAACGCCACCAAGCTAAGACAAGTGGAATTGGATACCGGCGACTTTGTGCGCTTTCACAAAGCCATGGACGTGTTGGCGGGCAGTCAGATCTACCTTGACCAAACCGCCGAGACCAACCCCGAGCAGATCTTTGCCAAGTGCAAACAGTTCGTGTTGGAAAAGGGCGGGGTAGACCTCATCATCATCGACTACTTGCAGTTGATGGAGTCGGGTCAAAAGCAACACGCGGGCAACCGTCAAGGCGAGGTCGCTTACATCAGCCGTCGTATCAAATTGCTTGCCAAGCAACTCAACGTGCCCATCATTTTGTTGAGCCAGTTGTCGCGCGGCGTGGAGATCAACGGCGAAAAGCCTCAGTTGCACCATCTTCGCGATTCGGGTGCCATCGAGCAGGACGCGGATATCGTCATGTTTTTGCACAAAGCGCCTAATCAACCCGTCGAGGAGACGTATATCGAGTGCATCATCGCCAAGTATCGTGCGGGCGAGCCGGGGTCGCACGCCTTCCGTTGGGACGGCTCGACCTTTACCTTTACGCCCGCCAATCCCAAGATACTCGACCACCTGCCCCAAAAGGATCAGCCCTCGGATACCCCGCCCGACCAGGCGAGCGCCAACCCCGAGGTCAAGCGGGTGCCCGCCACCCCCGTATACGGGGATACGGTACCCAACGTGGGGATGAGCAGGCAGGAAGTGGAACAGGTGCCCTTCGACGCGGGACAACTGGATCCGCCGCCCGCCGATCCGTACAAAGATTTTCTTAAAGAAACGGAGGACAAACGATAATGGCAGTCATGGGGATCATGTTGGTACTGGGACTCATCGCCACCTTCGTGGGGGCGGCGCTTCTCGGTATGGAGAGAAAAGAACGCAAAAAGGCGTTGGCGGCGTCTCACGAGGAGCAAGCTGCCAAGGCGTTGGAAGAACATAACGAGTTGATCAAAGAAGGGGAAGAGCCCGCGGTCAAGAGCGGTTACGTCCCCAATATCGGTCGGCTCAAGCTGGGGATGCTGTGGGTCTTTCAGGGCAGTTTGGCGGCGATCGTGGCGATCGGGTTGTTTTTCGTCAACGCTTACGTCGTCAAAATACCTTGGTATATCACTCTGCCCGTGGCGGTCGTCTACTTCGGCGTGTGTTTTTTGGTGGACGCTCTTATGATGGCGCCCAAAGGGGACGTATCAGGCGAGCAAACGCCCGCGGAAGACGAGCAAAACCAAGAGTCACAAGAGACCGAGACCAAAGAGGAAGAGTAACATGGCGAGCGCGATCTTGTTAGCCAAGGGCTCGCACGCCGAAAGGATGTTGGAGACTTACTTGGGCAAGCGGGTGAGATTGGGTCGCCGCGCTTGGGGCGCGCCTTATATCGAAAACGATCCGCATTACGTGTCCATTTCGCACAAAGACGACTATTTGGCGGTCGCGGTGTCCGACTCCCCCGTGGGTGTGGATATCGAAAAGATTGAGGCGAAAACGTCCCACATGCGCATCGCCCGCCGCTATTTCGGCGAAAAAGTCGAGGACGAAGAGGGGTTTTTCCGCGGTTGGACCAAGCGCGAAGCGTTGGGCAAACGATTGGGCGTGGGATTGACCCAAGAGGTCATGCTCCGTACCATCGAGGGAGATACCATCGAATTGGACGGAGATACGGTGTACTTTGACGAGTACGTCGTGGACGGATATATGATCACCGTGTGCGGGAGCGATCCCCATGCGGAATTGATAGGAGGACAACAAAATGAATAGAGAACAAATCACACAAAAAGTCGTGGAGATCGTACGCAATTTGCTCAAAGTGGAAGGGGAAGTATCCGATAATACTTCGCTCGTCAAAGACCTTGCGTGCGACAGTTTGGACGTGGTGGAGCTGATCATGGCTTTGGAAGAAGCTTTCGATATGACGGTCGGGGACGACGATATTTACGAGATTAAGACCATCGGCAATATCGTGGACTATATCCAAAATCATCAATAACGGTATTCGCCAAAGAGGGCGCAAGCGGAGGCTTGCGCCTTTTTTTGTTTGGACGAGTAATGGGGATTGGCCTGTCCTTTCGCGAAGGGACAAATAGGCTCGAATACAAGTGAAAGAAAGCCGTCCGACTAAAGGCGCCGACTCGTCAAAACGCGGCTTTTGCACGAGAAATCAATGTTTTATTGTCTATCTTAATCAATCTTAATTGCCTCTTACTCAAAAGGGTATTGACTTTTAGTCTTTGATTTTGTACAATGGCTATGAGTATTATCGCGAGTATACGCACGTGCGTATACGCGTATTTCGCGTACTAGGAGGCAAGTATGACGAGAAAAAGAATAGCATTGTTGATCGTGCTGGCATTGTTGGTTGTGGCGTTTGCCACGACCGCTGTCGCATGCAAAAAGCCGCAAGACGTGACTATCAACGTCAGCGAAGTTACCGAGACCTACGACGGTCAAGCGCATTTGGCGATCGCTTCGACGTCGGCGGGTACGTTTGCCTGGACGGGCAAGTCGGGTGGTAACTGGACGGTGGATTATACCGACGAAAAGGGCAACTCGGTAGACGAGCCCGTCAACGCCGGTACCTATACCGCCAATATCACCTTTGCCAAAAAAGGCTACAAGACGGTGACCGCTACCGCCACCATCGTGATCGAAAAGGCGACGCCGACCATTCTCAAATGGCCGACCATCAAAGAGGAAGTCGCCCCTTACGAGATCACCTACGGCGAGACTTTGGACAACAGCGTGTTGTATCCTTCCGAGTCCAACGCGGCGTACGTCGTGGGCGTGGACGGGGAAGTGGTGCGCGGCAGTTTCGCTTGGGCTAACGTCACCCCCACCGTGTCGGTCGGGGCGTACGACGTCAACTTTATCCCCGCGGGCAACGCTTCGGACGAAAACTCCTATGCGCACAACTATCGCTCGGTGAGTATGTCCTCGACCGTGGCAAGCGACGGGACGGGCGGCAACAAAATGCCCGTTAAGGTATTGCCCGCCGTGCCCGCGATGACCAAAGCGCCCACCACCTCGATCATGACGAGCGGCGACTTTTTGATCGACGCGGTCCTTTCCGACTACGATTTTACCGTGACCGTGGGCGGCAAGTCCCAAAAGGTGGTCGGTACCCTCTCTTGGGGCCGCAAGATCCCCGCTACCCAACCGGGCGAGGAAGACACCTTCGAATTGTACAACAGGGAGACTTCTCCCTTGATCACGATGGCGCGCGCCTCCTATACCGCCATCTTCCAACCCCGCAACAACAGCGATTACGTGCCTTTTGTGGAAGTCAACGTCACTTTGACGGGTATCAAACCCATGACTCCCACCTTTACCGACGGCTTGTGCTTGTTGCCTCAAGCGAGCGCTCTGCCCTACGGTCTTAATCTCGGCGCGAGTACTTTGGTGGGTATCTCGGGTCCCTCCGGCTTTGCCGACAATCAGATCCCCGGTACTTTCGCTTGGCTCGACTCGGATTACGTGCCCGAAAGATCGGGACAATACGAGATCGTCTTTACTCCCAACGACACCGTGGAATACGAAAGCGGCGTGACCGTCTCCATCTATTTGGAAGTGGTGGCTTGCGACGTGGTCGTGACCCTGCCTCAAGCGAGCGCCCTGCCTTACGGCGCTACCTTGGAGGAGAGCCATTGGATCGAGGACGCGCAAGGGGTGCGCGGCGGCAAACTCGAGTATCGCCGTTACGATCCCACCCTCAAAGAGGTGGTGTTGCAGACCATCGACGGCGAATTCGCTTGGGTCAACCCCTCCGCTTCGCCCGAGACCTATCCTGCGACCTCGGGGGCTAGGGACAAATACGACTGTCCCGTGGTATTCGTGCCCGACGTGGGCGTGGACGCCGAGTTGTACGTCATTCCCGATCAATTCGTGGTCGCGGTCAGCGTGGACAAAAAGCCTTTGGACAACATCGGCGCCATCGCTCCCATCGACGGAATCGTGTTTGCGACCAAGTTGGGCGACGTGAGTTTGCCCGCTTATACCGCCACCGCCACCGAAGACGGCGCGACCGTGCAGGTGTTCGGTATGTTGGAGTGGGCGGATCCCGATCAATACGTGGGTTCGTCCGATACCAACGCGTACCGCGTGTTTTTCCGTCCTTCCGAGGCGTACTCGATGTACGAGACCAAGGAGACCTACGTCACCGTCAATTACGTTGCGGCTTCCATCGACCAACAAAACAGCGTCCTGCCCGTCATGCGCGAGCGTATCGAAGTGGGCAGCGTGCTGACCGTGGATATGTTGGATCTGAGCGAGGCTCGCATGGTGATCGCCGGCTACAACGATTTGGACGGCAATCCCATCGTGTTGAGCGGTAGTTACGTGTGGGACGATACCGACCCCGTGAGCGGTCGCACCACGTTGTATCCCGTGACCTTTACGCCCGACGACACCTCGATCTGCAATCCTTACACCTTCTTGGTGACCGTGAGTTTGGTCACCGACAGCAACTGTTTCGTGACCGAAGTCGTCTCGGATCTGGACGGCACGATCAAGATCGTGGGTCTCAATCCCCATACCGACTGTTTGAGCGGTCACACCGATCTGGTCATCAGCGCGAGACTGCGTATCGACGGCTCGTACTACACCGTGGTCGAGATCGGCGAAGGCGCGTTCCAAGGACAAACGGGTCTTTTGAGTATCGAATTGCCCGACACCGTATTGACCATCGCCGCCCGTGCCTTTGCGGGGTGTTCCTCTCTCAAAGAGATCGTCATTCCGCAAAACGTGACCTTTATCGGGGAGAGCGCGTTCGACGGTTGTACTTCCCTTACCGCCGTCACCAACCAAAGCGCCGTGTTGGGCGAGATCGGCAATTTCGCTTTCCGCAACTGTCAATCGCTTACCTCTTTGGCGCTTCCTCAAGGATTGCAAAAGATCGGCGCGGGCGCTTTTGCGGGGTGCGGCAGTTTGCGCGATCTGAGCCTTGCTTCGGGCAACAATCACTACATATTGGATAACCAAGTGCTGTACGAACTGTCGGCAAGCGACTTCGGCAGCAAGATCTTGCATACCTATCTCGCGACCAACACCTCGGCTTCCTTCCGTATCCCCACCGACGTGTGGGCGATCAAGGCATACGCCTTTGCGGGCAGCGACAACCTGCTCAACGAGGTGGTCAGCGATACGATCGTCGCCATCGGGGAGAGCGCTTTTGCCGATTGTAACGGCTTGCGCTACGTGTACGTGCTCAACGAGGACTCCTTGTCGGTGTCGAGCGATTGGGATCACGCGTTTGACTCGGCGGGCGGCATCACCGTGTTCGGCAAAAAGGCGGACGGCTCGCTGGCTAACGCTTGCGCTAGTCAAGGCGTGAATTATCGCGTGTGGACGACCGCCGACTATCTCGACGTTTCGTTGACCGCTTCGGGCACTTCCGCCGCCGTCAACGGATTTAACGGGGAGTTGACCGAAGAGGTGTTGTCCACCATCGAGCAGTTGATCATTCCCGCCTACGTCACCATCGACGGGACGGAATACGCCGTGACCGAAGTGGGCGGTCCCTTCGACGGCGCCGCTTTTACCTCGGTGATCGTTCCTCAAACGGTCGAAAAGATCACCGAAAACGCCTTCCGTCTGTGCCGCACCCTCAAAGAGGTCACTTTGTTTGAGGGGCTCAAGTCCATCGGCCGTCAAGCCTTCTATTTGACGGGTATCGAAGAATTGTATATCCCCGCCTCGGTCGAGAATATCGATCAAGGGGCGTTTGCGTCCTGTTCTGCCTTGTCGGGCGTGACTTTTGCCGCCGACTGCAGTTTGGGCGACGGGGTGTTTACGGGCGCTAACGACTCTTTGTTGGTCTACGGTCCCGATACCGACAGCGACGGGGAGCCCAGCAAACTCAGCCGCTACTTCACGGGTACCGACCGCTACAACGTGTACACGCCTTCCAGTTGCTTTACCTACGTCGTCACCTCAAGCGGCGTGACCATCACCGGACTTCGCAACCACGTTTGCCAAGGCCACGCCAACGTCAAGATCCCCGCTTCCATCAACGGCGTGACCGTGGTGGGTATCGCGGCGGGCGCTTTCGACGGGGCGAACGACGTGGTGTCCATCACCATTCCCGAAGGGGTCAATTCCATCGGGGAAGACGCCTTTGCGGGTTGCTCCTCTTTGCGCCATATCGTGATCGCTCCCGCCAACACCTCTTATAGGGTGGAGAGCGTGACCGACGCCGGCGGGGAATTGTTGTCCGCGGTGTTGCTTAACGCCGGCGGCACTCGTCTGATCGCTTATTTGCCCATCTCCACCGCACAAAGCTATCGCGTGCCCGAGACGGTCAAGGAGATCGCGGGCGGCGCTTTCCGCAACGCCGTCAATTTGCAATCGTTGACCGTTCCCGCAAGCGTACAAAACTTGGGTTACAACCTGTTCGTGGGAGCGGACAATCTCAACGAGATCGTGTTCGAGTCCTCCGAATTGTTCAGTTTCGAGCAAGGCGTGGTCTACAATGCGGACAAGACCTCTTTGCTCATCTATTTGCCCACTAATACCCAGACCCGCGTGGTCGTCAAGGAGTCGGTCAAAGAGGTAGCGCGCTACGCCTTCTTCGGCAACGCCTATATCCAATCGGTCGTCTTTGGCTCGAGAGTGGACAATATCCGCGAGTACGCCTTTGCCAACTGCTACAACCTCAACGCCGTCACCTTTGACGACGTGGGTTATATCCGCGCGCACGCTTTCGCCAACGATACCAATTTGGCGGGCGTTTACGTCGAAAAGGACGTCGCTTACCTCGACGGCAGCGCGTTCGAAAACACCTCTCCCGTGGTGTACAGCCCCATGGGCGACAGCCTCGAACTGTTCGTAGAGGGGCAACTTGCTTTTGCCGCTTGCGACAGCAAGAGCAACTTCGAAGTCAGCGTGACCGGCTCGGGCAGCGTGACCGTCACCAACTTCCTGCGTGAAAACTACGAGCAAGACACCTTGCGCGTGACCATTCCCGCCTATATCAACGGCTACCGCGTGACCGCCATCGGGGACAGCGCGTTCTCCGAGTATCGTTTGGGTCGCAGCGAGCCCCATTTGGTCAGCGTGTTTATTCCCGCGACTGTGGTATCCATCGGCAAGGAAGCCTTCTACAACTGCACCATGTTGACCTCTATCTACTTTGCGGGCGACATCGCGCAAGAGGGCGGATTGCTGTTGGTGGGCAAAGACGCCTTTAAGTCCATTCCCGATGGTTGCCAAGTGACCGCGGGACAAACCACCCGTATCTATCACTATTTCGAGACCGAATATCCCGGCTTCGTTTTGGACGCCGACACCGACAGCGTGTTGAGTTACAAAGTGGAGAGCGGCTCGGTCACCATTACGGGATTGCGCAACAATATTTCCACCCAATCCCATACCCGTATCGTCATTCCCGCCGAGTTGGACGGCTATCCCGTGACCGCCATCGGCGTGGGCGCCTTCAAGGACAGCAAGATCATCACGATCAGCATGCCTTTGACCTTGACTTCGGTCGCCCAAAACGCTTTCAACGGCTGCTACCGTCTGACCTCGGTGTATATGCCCGCGGTGACGTCCATCGGCGAGGGCGCGTTCGAAAACTGCGTGCGCTTGTCCGACGTAACCCTTGCAGACGGGCTCGCCGGTTTGGGCGCTTACGCCTTTGCGGGCGATACCAACCTCGCCAACGTGTACGTCAAGGGCGACTTCGCCACCAACGGTGGCGGCGGCACGTCCGAACCCAATAAGTACTTGGCGTTTGCCAACCGCGACGGCAAGTACCTGTCCTTCAACGTGTTCGCTCCTTCCGCCAAGTACTGGTCGAGCACGGACGACGAGGGCAACCATCTGTACATGGAGACCTTCGTGCGCACCTTCTTCCGCGGAGTGGAGAACGAAGCCGTTTTGCACAACGGCGCCAACACCGTGACCTTCGTCGCTTGGAATCAAGGCTTGACCATTGACGAAGAGGGCGTGGTCGTGGGCTACAACGGAGACGAAAAGGTGGTCGTACTGCCCGCCAGAGTGTACCGTAACGACGCTACCAGTTATCCCGTGGTCGCCATCGGCGCGGGTGCTTTCGATCCCAACAAAGAGGGCAACGATACCGCCTCTATCGAGGAGATCGTTCTCAACGAAAATATCACCGCTATCGGCGCCAAGGCGTTTGGCTATATGCCTTCGCTCCGCACCGTGTCCTTGCCGCAGACCGTGTCTTCGGTGGGCGACTATGCGTTTACGTCCACGCCCAAGTTGACCGAGATCTACTTTGCGGCGGACGTTGTGAGTATCGGTCGCAATATCTTGTCGCAATCCTCGCCCGAACTCAAAGTGTACGGGCCTAACGGCGGCAACGTCAAAAACGAATTGACCAAGCCCGCTTACGCCAAATTCGTCAAGTACAATTCGGTCAGCGATCCTCGCTGCTTCGAGTTGGCGTATGGCACGGACGGCTACGTGGTGATCGGTGTCAAGGATCACTACTGCGCGATGGGTCACGTGGATATGGTGATGCCCGCTTACTTCCGCGGGGAGCCTATCGTGGCGCTGGCGGGCAGTTCCTTCCAAGGACAAGAGCAACTGTACACCCTCTCCATCGCGTCCACTATCGAGCGCATCTCTGCGGGCGCGTTCCGCGGTTGCCGCAATTTGAGCGAGATCACCGTGGACGAGGGCAACGAGCATTACCGCGTGATCGATCAAAGTTTGACCGACAAGGCGGGCAAAGTGCTGTATATGTGCTTGTCCAACAAGTTGAGTTATACCGTTCCCGAAGGGATCCGCACCGTCAAGTCGGGCGCATTCGGCGGCAGCGTAGTCACCGAACTGTACCTCAATCAAGACGTGGAAAAGATCGAGTCGGGCGCATTTGACGGAGCAAGCAACCTGCGCGTGATCGCAGGGCTTACCTACAACCCCTTCTATTCCTTTGAAAACGGCGCTCTGTACCGCGTGTCGGCGGGCGTTAAGACCGAATTGGTGGTCTACCTCGCCTCGTATCACGCTCCTTCGTATACCGTGCCCGACACCGTCAGGCTGATCGGCGAAGGCGCTTTCCGCGGGGTGGAGAGCTTGGAGCAAATACTATTCGAAGCGGACGCGCGTGTGGGCGCGAACGCATTTTGCGGCACTTCGGACAAACTCGTCGTGTACGGCGTGGGCGATTGCTACAACGTGCAATACGCCTGCTTGATGGACGGCGTGACCTATCATCGCACCGTCGCTCCTTCGGTGTGGCTCACTTCCGAGACCAACGGAGGCGTCTCCGTCGACGGCTTCGTTACCGACGCGGAGATCGAATTGGACGTCGTCTATATCCCGTCCTATCTTTTGGGGAGCAAGGTGGTCGCCATCGGCGACAACGCCTTTGAAAATCTGACCCAAGAGATCAACGCCATCGCTTTGCCCGACAGCGTGCGCACGGTGGGCGAGTCCGCCTTTGCTAACAGCGGTTTGATCGGCTTGCTGTTGGGTAGCGGCGTGGAGAGCGTGGGTTACAACGCCCTCGAAGCGTACACCTTGCAAGATCTGTACATACTGGGCGATCCCACTTTGTACGACGGGCTATTCGAGGCGTTTGACGGGGAGGAGAGACTCAACGTCTACTTCTATGCGAGCAACGAGACTTTGCGCGAGCGTTTGACTTCCGCGGCGTTTACGGCGGCGGTGACCAACGTCAACGTGTTCGATCTCGAACAAATGAGCCAAGACCAGATCAACGGCTTGGCGTACACCTACTCGGTCTTTGACGAGGGCGAGGGCACTTACCAAGTGTCGGGCGCCAAACGGAGCGTCAGTTTGACCGATCCCGCCGATCTGCACGTGCCTTCCGTCTACTACGTGCGCGACGAAAGCGGCGCCTTTACGGGCGCTACCGCTCCCGTCGTGGCATTGGGAGATCGCGCGTTCAGCGGCAATACCGCGGTGTTGAGAGTGACCTTGCCCGACAGCATTCGCTCGATCGGTACGGGCGCCTTTGCGGGTTGCTCCTCTCTTAGCGAGATCGTGGTGCCCGAGGACAGCGACTACCGCTTCGACCGCAGGTACGCGTATATCGATATCAGCGATATGGACAAAGAGGCGTTGGTGACCGTCGTCGCCGTCAACGCGCAACTCAACTTCGGCGTCGCTACCCGCGTGATAGACGTTGGCGGGGAAGAGACCACGTTGAGCGGTTTGCTGTTGCCTTACGACTGGTACACCGCACTGAATAGCGGCAACCATACCTTGATCCTGACGATCGAGGGACAACCCCATGAGATCACCCTCAATACGAGCGGCAACTATCTGACCTATTCGGGCAGCTTGGGCAATCTCTACTTTGCGGACGGGTACGTCGTGATGCAACACGCCGCGTTGGATATGACCAAGGTGACCGAAGTGACCTTCGTGGGCACCGTGTCCTACTCGGTCAACGAGCGCGGCGTAAAAGTGGGCAAAGCCGCCTTCGACGCCCTCAAAGAGGGGACGAGTTTGGTCACCGTCAGCGGTGTGACCGAAAGCGGTTTGGTCAACTACGAGTATCGCCTCGACAAGTCGGGTGACGCCATCGTGGTGAATGCGGACGAAACGCAGACCGCCATCACCTACGCCGAAGGTATCCTGTTCCGCACCCAAGAGGTGGACGGCGAGTGGTACGACGGCAGAGTCGCCACGGGATTGGTGGTGTACTTGAGCGTCAATACGGATACCCATTACGATATTCCCGATACCATCGTCGAGGTGGAGGACGGCGCTTTCTTCGGCATCGACGCTTTGCGCACTTTGACGATCGGCAAAAACGTGACCACGGTGGGCGAAAACGCCTTCGTGGGCATGCACAATTTGACCGCCTTTGCGGTAGACGCCGACAATCCCGTTTTGTATGCGGATCGCTACGGCGTGCTGTATCAACGTAAGGGCGATACCGACAAATTGATCGCGTATCCCGTGGCTCGCAGCGGGCAAGTCTACTGGGTGGGCTACGACAGCGAGGTGGACGAGATCGCCTCGGGCGCCTTCTACGATTGCGACAATTTGACCTATTTGTACGTGGAAACTTACGTGGAGGAGATCGGCAGCGATCTGTTTGGCACTCGTACCAACGCGCTCCATATCTTCCTGCCCGTCAAAGGGCACTATGAGGACGAAGCGTTCGTCAAGGACGATTACGCTTTGATGAGTTACGTCAACGGTCTCGACGAGGAACTGTTGACCGTCGCCGAATACACCCACAAGGACGAGTTCGTCTTTGACGATCTCAACTACGTGGTGGGCTTGGCGGGTCACGAATTCAGCGATGCCGAACACTTGGTGTTGCCCGTGTACGCGGGCGCTACCGAGGTCAAGGGCTTGGCGGACTACGCTTTGCGTTCCGCTCCCGTCAAATCGGTGACGATGACCTCCGAGTCGGCGACCTTGGGCGTGGGCGCTTTTGCCGACTGCGACGAGTTGACCGAGGTCGTGCTTCCCTCCGCTTATACCGTCGTCAACGGCATGATCTATCGCGGCACCACCTTACACACTTTGCTCGCTTCGGCGCCCTATCAATTCGTGGCGTTTGCCGAACCCGAGACCCAAACCGTCGTGGACGAGGAGGGCAACGAACAACAAGTCGTGATCGGCGGCGGCGTGCTTACCACCGTCAGCGACGAACAAGTGGGATCCCGCGTGGAGCGCACGCTGCTCGTTAGCGGTATCACGAGTATCGGTCAGGCGGCGTTTTACGGCAACGACAATTTGGAATTGATCCATTTGAGTAGCCAGATTGTCACCATCGGCGAGGGTGCGTTCAGCTTGTGTACCGCCCTTAACGAGATCGAGATCTCGAGCGAAAACCAATACTTCCGCTTTGCCGACGGCGCATTGTTCAACTACACCAAGTCCAACTTGCATACCGTGTTGTACCGTCACACCGCTTACTACGCCGACGGGCTGTACACCGTGACCAACGGCGCCAGCGATTCGGCGGACGAAGTGACGACCATTTCGGCGCGCGCCTTCGAGGGCACTTTGATCGCTCGCGTGAGTATGCCCGCTACGCTCGTCAATATCGGCGACAGCGCCTTTGCGGGTATGCCCAACTTGGAGATACTGTACTTCGAGAGCGAGGTCGTCAACCTGAGCAGCGATCTCGGCGTGGATATCTTGGGTCTCAACAAAGGACAATATGCGTCCGACCGCGCCGTCGTGGCATACGGACCTTGCGGCGCCAATCCCGACGATACCCAAGACTACTACGTCAAGTACAGCAACATCTTCCGTTACTTTATCGAGATGTACTTCGGCGACTTGCCCGACATGACCACCATGGTCAAGGATACCGAGTGGTACACCTCCAACGCGTCTTCCTTGCCCGCCGTGTTCAAGGCTTGGACGGCGTATGGCAAGTTCGATTTCGATTACGAAACGACCGCCACGGGCGAGCGCTATGCGACCCTGACCAGACTTAACGTCAATGCGGGTAGCGAATTGGTCGTGCCTTTCTTCGCTTACCTTGCGGGCGAGGACGGCGAATTGGTGCCTTACCGCATCACTCGTTTGGGCGAAAACGCCTTCGCCGATCGTACCGAGATCACTTCGTTGACCTTGTTGTACAACGTGCAGACGATCGAAGAAGGGTTCCTCAAGGGCGCTTCCAACGTGGAAGAATTGGTGGTCAAAGACAACGCTTACTACGAATTGTCCGAGACCGACCGCCACAAAGGCGTGTTGTTCGGCAACGTGGGCAAGACCTTGATGGCGTACCTGCCCACCTCGACCGCGGGCTCGTACAGCGTGCCCAACGGCGTGATCCGTATCGCCAAGGGCGCCTTTGCGTATAGCAAGAACTTGCAGACCTTGGTGATCCCCAAGACGGTCGAGTACATCGGCGCGGGCGCGTTTGCGGCAGCAAGCAAACTGACCACCATCGAGTGCCCCTACAACAAGTATTACGAATTCAACAATTACGGACTCTATGCCGAGGACGGCACCATGCTGCACACCTACCTCGCCACCGGTCGCGGCACGCAGGGCGTGTTGACCGTGGGCGCCAACGTGTTGTCCATCAACGACTACGCCTTTGAGGGCAACGCCGAATTGTACGAGATCCGCTTGCCCGAATACGTCTTGGTGGACGGCGGCAAGACCACCATTTCGTCGGTGACCGACATCGGTTTCCACGCCTTTGCCAAGATGCGCAATCTGACCAAGATCTACATCGAAGGCTACACCTCGGTCAACCACGCCAAGCAAGCGATGGAAGGCGAAGACCGCTACGAGTTTGTCTCCGAAGACGGCTTGACCATCGTGCTAAGAGGTATCCGTCAAAGCTTTGCTTACGGCGAGGACTTTGTCGTGGGCGACTTGGAAGTCAGCGTCATCGGTGAAGAAGGGGAGGAGACCATCCTGTCCGAGGGCAGTTACACCTATACCACCGACGGCGAGATCGAAGTGATCGACGAAACGGACGGCAGAGAGACCAAGACAAAGCAATCCGTATCCTACAACAAATACGTCGCGGGTACTTACTACGTGTTCGTGACCGTCACGGTGGGCGAGGAGCAATACTCGCTGCAATATCCCATCGCGGTCGAGCCCGTCGTCGACGCTTTCGGCGACATGGGCAAAACCACCGTGTACGCGCCCGTGGACAGCGACGTATGGCAACAGATCCACGATCACGACAACATCACGTTCGTGGGATATACGCCCAAGACCGCTTTGGATTACTCGGTCGAAGTGGACGAGGATATGGTCACCAACTACGTGGTGGTCAACGGCTTCTCCTCCTCGGTCGTGTCCGTGTTGGGCAAACTCGATTACCGCGAGGGCGAATTGGTGGTAAGAGGGGATCTCGCCACCTTGATCCTGCCTTCGTATATCAACAATATGCCCGTGCGCAAGATCGCCGAGGGCGCGTTCTATTCCACCGACGACGCGATCCTTCAAGCAGGCGAGTATTTGGATGCCGAGATGGAATTGACCGCCGAAACGGTGGAAACGATGGACGCGGTCATCCGCAACACCAACGTTCCCGCCGCCGTGCGCAAAGCGGCGCTCAATTCCCGCGTCAAACGCTTGATCACGTTGAGCAACTTGCAAGTGATCGGCAAGAGTGCGTTTGAAAACGCCGAGCGTTTGGCGGAGATCACCTTGGCCGACTCGGTCGTCGAGATCGGCGCGGGTGCGTTCGCCTATGCGGGCGCGGTCGAAAAGGTGGAGATCGCCAAGGGCAACAACGTGTTCTTTATGGAGGGCGCGGTGTTGTTTGCCGACGGCGGCAATACCTTGCACACCGCCTTCAACAGCCTGTTCGACACCTTCTATTACGAGACCGAGCGCACGAGTACCTACGTGGAGGCGCGCGCGTTCGACGGCGTGAGCGCGGTGCAATATCTGACCGTACCCATCCGCACCGAATCGGTAGGGAACAAAGCGTTTGCCAATATGCCCAATTTGGAGGAGATCTACTTCGCCACCAACTTGGAGTTGCCCGAGGACGTGTTCGAGGGTACGCAAGCGGGCTTTGTGATCTACGCGCCGCAAGGGGACGCTCTGTTGTCCTTCTCCAACCGCCACGGTTACGACTACGTGGCGTGGAACCCCGCCGAGTGCTTTACCTACACGATCAAAGGTCGCGAAGTGACCATCACCGGTCTGTCCGGACATTCGGGATGCGCCTCGAGCCACAACGACTTGGTCATTCCTATGTTCATCAACGGCAACAAGGTGGTCGCCATCGGCGATCACGCCTTTGAGAGCACCACTTCCATCGTGAGATCGGTGACCATTCCCACCTCGGTAACGAGTATCGGCGCAAGCGCGTTTGCGGGCTGTACCGATCTGACCTACCTCTACGTGCCTTATAGCGTCAAGAGCATCGGCGACGACGCGTTTGCGGGTTGTTCGTCTTTGATCGAATTGGTCTTCGTATCCGACGTGGACAACATCGGCAACGGTATCTTCGCGGGCGTCAGCGCCGACTTGGTGGTGTACTACGCCGCCAACCGCGCGGGCGGGGCTATGACCAACAACATCGGCGTGTACGCGATGCGTCAACAAGTCGCGCTCAATACCGGCACGCCTTCCACCTGCTTTATCGCCAAGGACAACGGGGACGGCACCGCGACCATCGTCAAACTCAAATCGCACAACTGCGGTTATAGTCACGATACCGTTGTCGTGCCCGATTACATCCGCGGCAAGACGGTGACCGTCATCGGCAAGGGCGCTTTCCAAGGCACCTTGGTGCGCAGCGTGACGATCGGCTCTACCGTCAAACAGATCAACGTCGAGGCGTTCAATAACTGCGACCGCCTGTCCACGCTGTCCATCGTGGGCAATCCCTATATGTCTTACGCAGCGGGCGGTATCTACTCGGCGGACGGCAAGACCTTGTATTTGGTGGTATCCGCCCTTGCCGGCGATACCATGCAAGTCGCCGAAGGTACGGTGGCGATCCGCGACGGAGCGTTTGCGGGAGCGACCATCAGCGCGGTCAATTTGCCCGCTACGGTCACCCAAGTGGAGGGCGGCGCGTTCGCTTCGTGCGATAGACTGCAATCCATTACGGTGGCGCAAGGCAACGCCGCTTACGCTTCGCAAGACGGTGTGTTGTACAACAACAGCTTCAGCAACTTGGTGGCTTACCCCTCGGGCAAGAGCGCCGAAAGCTTTACGGTACCCGACAGCGTCATCGTCATCAGCCAAAGCGCCTTCTTGGGCGCCGAAAAACTCAAGAGCGTGACGATCGGCACGGGCATCCGCGTGATCGCCGCCGACGCCTTCGCCGACTGCTCGTCCTTGATCGACGTGCAAGTGTTGGGCGAGGTCAGCAGCGTGGATCACGGCGTGTTCGACGGGTGCTCCTCCGAATTGGTCGTCAGCAGCACCTACAGCGGCAACGCCTTGTCCTACTACTGCGTGGAAAACGGGGTCAAGTTCCTTGTCGCCACGCCTTTGAACTACTTCGTGACCTCTACCACCAACATGGCGGCGGGCACCATCGCCATCACTGGTTACAACGACATCGCCAGCCTGCACGTGACCGACTTGGTCATCCCGATGTATATCAACGACTTGCGCGTGACGACCATCGGCGAGAGGGCGATGCAATTCAACCAAGATATCCATACTTTGGTCATTCCCAACACCGTCACCACGGTGGGTGTGGCTGCCTTTGCGGGCTGCGACAATCTGTCGAGTATCGTGTTCGGTCGCGGCGTGACCTCTATCTTCAACAACGCGTTCTATCAATGCACGCAACTCAACACCATGTTCTTCGAGGGCGAGAGCCTGAGAGTGTACACCAACGTGTTTGAGGGCGTGGGCAAAGCCGAATGCGAGGTGTACGTCAACGCGATCGGTCGCGGCAAGTCCTTACCCGATCTGCCCATCACCGCCACGCTTGTCGCCGAGGGCTTTGGAGTGGACGATACCGCTCACAGCAGCTGCTTCGAGACCAGCGCGCAAAACGGCAACGAATTGATCATCACCGGGCTCAAGGACCACGTGTGTCCCAAGAGCCACAGCATGTTGACCATCCCCGAGACGGTGGTCAGCCAAAACGGCACCGTGCGTTACGTCACCGCGATCGCCGCTTCCGCCTTTGCGGGCGAGGACGAGATCGTCAAGATCAGCATTCCCAAGACGGTGTCCTCTATCGGCGAGGGCGCGTTTGCGGGTTGCGACAACATGGTGGAGATCGAGTTGGACGGCAATCCCTACTACACCTTCGAAAACGGCACGCTCTACAGCGCCAACA
>CADBTQ010000076.1 GCA_902797685.1 uncultured Eubacteriales bacterium
AACCCCAGAAGGGCGACGAAAAGCGGCACGATCATCAATAATTCTTTATTCAGTTCAACGTCTATCATCTCAATCTATCCTTGTTCCGTAAAATTCGCTATTTGTATTTCTTTTATGTTATAAAATTTTCGTTTCCCCAAAAACATTCTCTATTTTTCAATTTTTAAGGCATCCGATCGGAATAACGAAAACACCGTCGTCGCGTTTATAACCGTATTGTGTTCCTGTGATGATGAGTTTCAAGTCGGGCAGGCGCATCGGGCATTGTTTTTCTTTTTCGTTGTACTCTTTAACAAGTTTTTCGATTTGATTAAGGTGTTTTGCGCCATCGTCTATCTCGTGAGATCCGAGTTTGAACTCAATGAGCGCATACCGTCCGTCGTTAAGATGGAGAACGGCGTCGGCTTCCAAACCGTAACGATCGTGATAGTGACTGACGCTCCCGTCCAATGCCGCCGAGTATATTTTCAGATCGCGCAAACAAAGGGACTCGAATAAAAATCCGAGCGTTTTGAAATCTCTATTGAAATATTCGGGCGACAAACCCATTGCGGCAACAGCAACGGACGGGTCGATGAGGTTTCTTTTTTTCGAAGCGCGGATCGCCGTTTTGGAACGGATTGCCGGACACCATGCGTCGATGTCCTCAATGATATACAGCCTTTCGAGGGCTTGGACGTAAGCAAAGAAAGCGGTTTGTCCCATGTCGAAATTTGCCTTTACATCGCCATAGAGGGCTTTTGTTTCGGCAAGCGTACAAATATTGCGACTATAAGATTGTAAAATAGCTTGCGCCCAACGCGGATTGCGTTTTACGCCGTCGATATTGCCGATATCTACGGAATAGGTCTGGCGGTAAAGGTCTTTGGCTACCTCGAGTTTTGAACGAACGGTAGTATTCATAAGACTTTTCGGCCAACCGCCCCTGCAAATCGCAAAAATGATATCGTCGATTGACATGGAAGAAACACATCCGTCAAAATCATCGGGATGGTCGAAAAGTTGCATAAGCGACACGCTACCGTTTGATTCTTCGCTCTCATACAAACTCATCGGGTACATTTTTAATTGACTAATACGAAGCGTCCCCGTATGGGGCGTTTTTACGTCTTTTGACGAGGAACCGGTGAGAATATAGAGTCCATTTTCGCCGGAATCGTCGATGGATTTTCGAATAGCGCCCCAAAGTTTCGGTGCGTCCTGCCATTCGTCGAACAAACGGGGCTTTTCGCCGATCAATAATTTGGAAGGAGAAGTATTGGCAATCGCGATCAAGTTCTCACGCTGTTCTTCGTCCTGAAACTCGATAAAGCTCTTTGCTTTCTGCTTTGCAGAAGTTGTTTTTCCGCAACCCTTCGGTCCGACGATCGACGTTGCACCAAACGCTTCCAGTTTTAAATCAAGCTGATCGTCAACGATTCTTTTTTTATATTCCATGTTTCCTCCACATAAACAATTATATTGTACCCTAATCAGCTTTCTTTGTCAATGCCAAACGAAATGATTTGCGGCATTCCAATGAAATGATTTGCGTATTTGCGCCGAAATAATTTGTGGCATTATAGTGGTAATCTGTGAGAAGCTCAACCGGATCAAAAATGTCTTATATACAAATCGGGAAATTTGCCTGATACTATGCAAGAAACCGTAAAAAAAAGAGTTTTCTTTAGCAGCTCAAAAGCTTTTAATAAAATATAATGTTTCATTCGACGAATAGCAAGGTCATATTGGTATATATATTATCTCAATATTGGTATATTTATTATCTCAAAACGTAAACTCACAGTATACATTAATCTTGATTTTTGTTATATGCTTTCGCCTTTTTATCGCATAACTAACTGTAAATGCCGTTCCGCCTGTTTCTTTTGGCAAAATCAAACGTACCATTAATCATTACATGATCGTAGGTTCAAGACCTGTTTTTGCGAAAAATTGCAGAAAAGCAGCCGTTAAAATCAAAGAATATTAAGAGATAATAAAATGTCCGAAAAACACAATATATAGCAAAAAACCACAAGAAACTCTCCGTATCTTGTGGTTTTGATTGCCTGTAGCCTTTTCGTACTACAGAGATGGTGGAAACAACAGGGCTCGAACCTGTGACATCTACCTTGTAAGGGTAGCGCTCTACCAGCTGAGCTATGCTTCCAAGATAGGTTTATTATAGAGGGTCGGGGCGAGATTGTCAAATGGTTTGTCCCCACTCGTTGAAAATGAGCGGGATTTGTGGTACACTATTGGTGGGCATAGCCCAAGGAGAAGTATGAAACAAACCGTTATCCATATCCAATCGGGGCAATACCGTATGCGAGCGGTGTTGCTTACCCCCAAAGTCAAACCTCATCAGGCGCCCGCCATCCTTTGGATCCACGGGGGCGGCTATATGTTCGGCTGGGCGGGCATGGTACGCTACTCCTCGGTGTGGGAGTTTGCCTCTCTCCACGGGGCGGTCGTATTGTCCCCGGGGTATCGGTTGACCTCTCAAGCGCGTTATCCCGCCGCTATGGAAGATTGCTACGCCGCCTTGACCTACCTTTGGGATCACGCGGACGAGTGGGGCGTGGATCGCGACCGTATCTTGGTAGCGGGGGAGAGCGCGGGCGGCGGCTTGGCGGTAGCGGTCTGCCTTAGGGCAAGGGACGAAGGGACTATCCGTATCGCCATGCAAATGCCCCTCTATCCCATGTTGGACTGCGAGGACACTCCCTCGTCCAAAGACAACCACGGCAAGGTGTGGAACACTTGGTGGAACCATCTCGGCTGGCGGCGCTATTTGGGCGACTTGTACGGGCAAAAGGACGTACCCTGTTACGCTTCTCCCGCCAAGGCGGACGATTACCGCGGCCTTCCGCCCTGTTATACCTACGTGTGCGAAGGCGAGCCTTTTTACTGCGAGACCCTCGCCTATGCGGACAACCTGCGCCAAGCGGGAGTGGCGGCGAAAGTGGACGTTTTCCCCGGGGACGTGCACGCCTTCGACATCTTTCGCCCTTGGCGAGCCGAAGTCAAAGCCGCCAAAGCCGAACGGCTCAGGGCGATGGAGCGGATATTGATAGAAGGGCAAACCGATTTTGAATAACGAGCGACAACAAAAAAGGGAACGACTGCTTGTCGTCCCCTTTTTTGTATCGAACTTTACTTGCAGCAGGTCGCTTGGATCACGTTGGCAAACCAGTTTGCCGCTTGCACCATCGCCTCGGGGCGCACCCGCTCGTTGTACCCGTGTACGCGGGGTTGATCGTCCATGCTCATCATAAAGGGGCTAAAGCGGTACACGCAGTCGGAGATCGCGCGATAAAAGCGGGAGTCGGTCGCCGCCACGATGGGGTATGGCGCGACCACGACGTCGGGGAAGGTGGCGCGGGTGGCGCGCTTGATGGTCTCGAAAGCGGAGCAATCCACCGTGCTTTCCTCGCAGGGGTCCCAATAGGGCATAAAGTCGATGCTGACCCACCCTTTGCGGATCTCTTTGCGCAGTATTTTGTTAAGGTGCGCTTCCACGTCCTTGCCCGTCTGCCCGGTGAGGATGCGGAAGTTGATATTGACCTTGGCTTGGGCGGGAATGATGTTGCGAGCGGGCGCGCCCGTCAGAACCGTAGGCACCAAGGTGGTGCGGATGAGGGCGTTGGTCATGGGCGCGACCAATCCCAACACCTTAAGCAGCAAGGGGGAAAACACGTCTCTGTTGACGAAGAAAAACTTGAATATCCCCTTAGCGTGCGGGGCAAGCGTGGCGAAAGCCGTCTTGGCGAGCGGGGTAAAGCGGGGGCGCATGGGATGGCGCTCCACCTTGCGTATCACGTCCGCCAAGATCCCATCCGCGGTGGGGTATTGGGGGGTAGCGCCGTGTCCGCCCGCCTTGCGCACGGTGATCTCCAAGTCGCCGTTGCCCTTTTCGCTCGCGCCGATCATCGCCAAGGGATGGGGGATGCCGAGTTGGTTGCCGTCGATGACCGAGCCGCCCTCGTCCACCACAAACTCCATGCGGACGCCTTTTCGTTCAAAATACTTGACGATATTGGGTGCGCCGTCCAAGGACGCGCTCGACTCCTCGTCGTGACCGAAGCAAAGGTAAACGTCCCTCTCGAACTCCTTGCCCTCTTTGAGCAGTTGCTCCACCCCTTCGAGCAAAGCGATCATGTGATTTTTCATATCCAACGCGCCCCTGCCGTACACGAAGCCGTCGTGAAGTTCTCCGCCGAAGGGGGGATAGTCCCAACCCACGTCGGGCGCGGGCACCACGTCTTGGTGGGAGAGGAAACAAGCGGGCTTGAGGGAAGGATCGCTCCCTTTGAGGTGGAACACCAACGAGTATCCGCCGATGACGGTGCGCTCGGCGTGAGCGTGCAGGAGGGGATACTCCCTCTCCAAAAAGGCGCGATACCCCAAAAACGGCTCGTCCTTGCCCTTGTAGTCGTCCACCATGGTCACGGTGGGATAGCGGACCGCCTCTTGAATGTGGGCGGTCACCTTGTCTTGATCAAAGGGTCTTGGGGGCAAGACGGATACGGGCTCGTCCTTGGGACGGGTCAAAAGGGTGCGCAAAAACAGCGCGATCAAACACACGCCTATCACGGCGCCTACTGCGATACCGACTATGGCTCCTACCGACAATGCTGCCAACATAACTGCCTCCTATTGGGCGGATCCATCCGCTTGCGATATTTTTTGCGAGACCTCGTTTTGGCTCTTTGCGGCTTGAGAGGCTCGACGGATCGCCAACTCTTCGCGCATTTGTTTTTTGGTCTTGTCGTCGATCTTGTACCAAAAGATGGGGATCATGCCCAAGATACAGCCGATACCCGGCAAGCCGATGTAAGCGAAGAAGAGGATATTTTGTACTTTGGGTGTGATCTGCCCGTCCAAATACAGTTGGTTGGTGTAGCCGGACAGACCCACGATGAGGGTGCCCACCGCCACCGCCAAAGCCGCCGTCAATTTGTGTCCCAACGACAGTATGCCGTAGTCCACGCCCGGGCGGCTGTACCCGTTTTTCCACTCCTGATATTCCACGATATCCGCGGTCATCACGGTGGGCAGGTAGTTTTGGAAACCGAACATAAAACTGACGAAGAATTGCACCACCCACACAAACCACAAGGCGTTGAGCCCCGAGCGGAAGGTGCTGTCGGCGGGGAGACACGCATACGTGATAAATCCCGCCAAACACATGACCGCGCCGTAGATCGACATGACGATAAAGGTCTTTTTCTCCCCCCATTTTTTGTTGATGAAGGGGGTGACGATGAGGGCGACGAAACTGGTGAGAGCGCTGGTGACGCCGATCAGCCACGTGGCGTTGTTGGTGGGATCCAAGGGCTCCCCGCCCGCCAACAGTTCGCTGAGCACGGGGAAGTAGACGGGGCCTTTGAGCATAGCGCCCCCCACTTGCACCACCACGCACATCGCCATACCGCGGGCAAAGCCCAGCACGTAGGACAAAAAGACCAAGCGCATTTGCTTGTTTTGTTTGAGTTCCACAAACATCTCTTTCATGGTGACCGTGCTGGATTGGGTCAAAGTGACCTTTTCGCGGTTGCACCAATAGATGAGAAGATACAGTACGCACCCCACCGCGGCGATAAAGATGGCGGTGACCAAAAATGCGGTCTCGTCCCGCCCCGCGTAGTCTTTGCTCCCTTTGATAGAGTCGATGATGAGCATCATAAAGGTCATCAACACGCCCGAGGCGCTAAGACCTATGTTGCGGAAGGTGTTGGCGATGCCCGCCGCCTTGTTGCGTTCCCCGATGCGGGGGGACAGCATGGACAAAATGCCTTGCGAGGGGATGTCCGCAAAACTCATGGCGATATTCCACAGTATGGTGGTCACGGTGATATAGGCGTACATCAAGGGTTTGCCCGCCTCTCCCAAGTTTTGGAAGGGGACTTTGACAAACATCACCACCGTAAGTACCGCCAAAGGAAACGCGCTCATCAACACGAAGGGGCGCATTTTGCCCCCTTTGAGGTGGCTGCGGTCGATGATGGAGCCGATGATGGGATCGGCAAGGCAGGAGATGATCTTGGCGACGAAAATGATGATCGCGGCGGCGATGAGGATATGCGGGTCAAACGCCGAGTACATCTTGTTGAGGAACTCGGTCTGAAAACTGTTGAGATAGCCGATCATCAGCTGTACGCCCATGATGCCCAGCGCATACACGAGCGCTGCTTTGGTGGACAAGATCGGCTTGGGTGCGTTGGGGTCCTTGATCTTTGCTTTCACGACGATTCCTCCTTAGGTGCGGGCACCTTACTCTATATATAGAGTACACAAAACGAGAGGGCAAAGTCAATAGCGAGGTCGATTTTTTGTGTCGCCCCCCTCAAAATTGTTGTGCAACCAAAGCAAATGCGGTATGATGGTAGCGGAGGCAAACGATGACCCAACCCAAAGTAAAGGGAGTCAAGGACATGACCAAAGGCAATCCCTATCGTATGATGATCGCCTTTGCTCTGCCGCTCCTTTTGAGCCAAGTGTTCCAACAGCTGTACAACACCGCCGACACCCTCATCGTAGGGCGATTTTTGGGTACCAACGCCTTGGCGGCGGTCAGCTCCTCGGGGACGTTGATCTTTTTGCTGTTGTCCTTCTTTATCGGCACGGCGCAAGGCGCGGGCATCGTCATCTCCCGTTACTTCGGCGCGCACGACAACGACCGAGTCAGCAAAGCCATTCACACCAACGTGGCGTTCGGGTTGGTGTCGGGTGTGTTTTTGACCTTGATCGGCGTGTTGCTTACCCCCACTTTCCTCAAATGGATGAACACCGATCCCGCCGTATTGCCCGAGGCGATCGAGTATTTCCGCTACTATTTCTTGGGCTCTTTGGCGATGGTGATGTACAACACCCTGCGCTCGGTCATGAACGCCTTGGGGGACAGTCGACGTCCCTTGTATTACCTCATTTTCAGTTCGGTGCTCAATATCGGCTTGGACGTGCTGTTCGTGGGCGTGTTCCGTTGGGGGGTGTGGTCGGCGGCGGTCGCCACCGTCATCAGCCAAGGGGCGAGCGTGGTGCTGTGTTTGATCCACCTCTGCCGCAAAGGGCAGTTGTACACCCTCTCCATCAAAAAACTCCGCTTTGACAAGGAGATGCTTGCCGAGATCATTCGCTACGGCTTGCCCAGCGGGATCCAAAACTCGGTCATAGGACTCGCCAACGTGATCGTGCAGTCGCAGATCAACTCCTTTGGCAAGTTTGCCACCGCAGGCTACGGCGCTTACGCCAAGATCGAGGGGTTTGTTTTCTTGCCCATCACCTCGTTTACCATGACCATCACCACCTTCGTCAGTCAAAACCTCGGCGCGGGCGAAAAGGATCGGGTGCGCGTGGGCGCTCGCTTCGGTATCATCGTGGCGGTGGTACTGGCGGAATTGGTGGGGGTGATCTGCTACGTCTTTGCGCCCCAACTCATTTCCATTTTCGATTCCTCGCCCGAAGTCGTGCAGTACGGCGCGGGGCAATTCCATATTTGCTCCCTTTTCTACGGATTGTTGGCTCTGTCGCACGGTATCGCCTCGGTCTGTCGTGGGGCGGGCAAGGCGTTCGTGCCCATGTTCGTGATGTTGTCGGTGTGGTGCATCATCCGCGTCGCCTACATCTATCTCGCCATGCATTTTTGGCACGACATCAAGATGATCTACTGGGCGTACCCCATCACTTGGAGTATCAGCACCGTGATCTATTTGCTCTATTATTTCCTTACGCCGTGGATCGATGGGTTTGATAAGACGCGCCGCGGCATCGAACCTCCCGATATCGAAGAGGCAGCATAAGCGATATCAAGGGCATCCGCTCATGCGGGCACGTCATGTACAAGGAGTACATTGGGCGTGCCCTTATTCGTTTGTATACCCTCGCTCTCATCTTATTCTGCCTCTTCGATAGTTTGCCGCAAGAGGGTCAGTCTCGCTCGTTAGCACGCGCTTGATCTCATCATATCTCAACTCTTCCAAATCGGGAGGTAACCTCGGACATACTCTTATTCTGCCTCTTCGATCGTCGTGCTGTGTACTGCGAACTATACCATCTAAAAGGCGCGTTCGGCGCCTTCCGAATCACCGCTTGGCGGTGCATATCATCACGATTGCAAATCGTGTATATCATCGGTCC
>CADBTQ010000077.1 GCA_902797685.1 uncultured Eubacteriales bacterium
CAGTTTTCCCAACGTGGAGATCAAGTTTCCCTTGCGTATGTGCGATTACGCCGCCGACTTCGATCCCTTAAGCGGCAAACTGTTTTTGGGGGATATCCTCATTTGCCGCAGCAAGGTGCGGGAGCAAGCCAAGGAGTACGGGCATAGCGAATTGAGGGAGTTCGTGTACCTCTCGGTACACGGTATGCTCCACCTGTTCGGCTTCGATCACATGGAGCCCGAGGACGAAGAGGACATGAACGAGCACCAAAAAGCCATCATGGCGGATTTGGGGATAGGCCGATGAAGATAGGTTTTTTTGCCATATTGGGTAAGCCCAACGCGGGCAAGAGTACCTTGCTCAACCGACTGGTGGGCGAAAAAGTGTCGATCGTCAGTTGGCGTCCTCAAACCACCCGCAACAAGATCAACGGCATCGCCAACGGGGACGACTACCAGATCGTGTTTGTGGATACCCCCGGCATCCAACACGGCAAGGACAAGTTGTCCGAGTACATGAGCGAGAGCGTGTCCTCGGCGACCAAAGGTGCGGACGGGATATTATACGTCATCGACGGCAGTCTTCGTCCCGAAGAGGACGAACGCAAACGTATCGCCTCGCTTAGCCGTACCACGTCTACGATGATCGTGGTCGTCAACAAGATGGATTACGCCAAAAGGGAACGTTTCGTCGAGGTGTTAGCTTCCCTCAACGATATCCCCGACGTCATCATCGTGCCCCTAAGTGCCGAGACGGGGGACAACGTGGACGAACTCCTCAAGGTGCTCAAAGAGCATTTGGAAGAGGGGGAAGCGTATTTCCCCACCGACCAAGCCACCGATTCGACCTTGCGCTTTATGGCGAGCGAGATCGTCCGTGAAAAGGCGCTCAAATTTTTGCAGGAAGAGATCCCGCACGGTATCGGCGTGGAGATCGTCAAATATATCTCCCGCGAGGACGGGGTAGAGGAGATCCATGCGGACATCGTGTGCGAAAAAGAATCGCACAAGCCCGTCATCATCGGCAAAGGAGGGGAGACGCTCAAGCGGATCGCCACCGCCGCAAGGAAAGAAATGGAAGATCTGGCGGGGTGTCCCGTCTACCTCAAACTGTGGGTCAAAGTGCGCCCCAATTGGAAAGGGGACAGCAATTTGCTCTCCTTGTTGGGCTATGACGTCAAAGACCTCAAAGAGTAGAATTGCGACATTGCGCTTGGGCGTCGAGCGCGGTGCGCAATGCGCAATGATATATCACTGTGTGATATGATATCCCGCCGTGCGGTATGATATATTGTCGCATTGCGCCAATATGATATATCCCGTTGGGATATGATGGTAAGAATAGATGGTCGGGTGCTATTAAATGGAACGGTACGCCAACCATCTTTTTATTATCCGCAATACGACAGCAAGTCGTATATCATTGACCGAAAGTCTATATCATATCCCAAAGGGATATATCATAGGCAAAGCCTATATCATTGCATGGATAGCGTGTTTGCGCTATCCCTGCTTTTTTAGTCGATCCTTTTGTATTCTCGCTTCCAGCCGCCATCGGTGACGAGGTAGGTCGCCACGTACGAGCGGAGACTTTGGGCGGATAGTATCGTTTGCCCGTAGCCCACGGTAGTCGCTTGTAAGGCGATCCCGCACGATGCGGACACCTCTCTCGGGGTGTTGACGATCTTGCACGCCACGCCCCTCATTTGCAGGTAGTCGTAGAGTTGATATGCGTCCTTGCGGGCGGTAAACACACACAAAATATATTGCATTTTGTCCTCCTTGGTAGGGTAACAGCCCATACGGGCGTTCGATATACTATATGAGAGGAGAGAGCAAATTGGTTTATTTGGATAACGCCGCCACGACGAGGTATATCCCCGCCGCGGTCATCAAAGAGTATATTGCCCGTATATCCGCCAAGTGTAACCCTTCGCGCGGAAGCTACCGCGACGCGGTGGATTTGGGGCTTAACGTATATCGTGTGAGAGAGAGTATCAAACGTCACCTCAACGCCCCCTCGCACGAAGTCGTCTTTTGCAAAAACTGTACCGAGGCGCTCAATTTGGGGATATTGGGGTATTTGAGCGAGCGGGGCGGACGGGTCGTCACCACCGTGACCGAGCACAATTCGGTCTTGCGCCCGCTTGGGTATTTGGAGCAAAAAGGCAAGATACGCTATACCGCCGTTTCTCCTTCCAAACGCGGCGAGGGGGTGCGCTCTTCGGACTTGCTATCGGCCCTTACTTCGGACGTCAGGTTGGTGGTCGTCAACGCGGTGTCCAACGTGACGGGTATTCCCAACGATATCGAGGGGATAGGCGCTTTGTGCAGTCAAAAGGGAATACCCTTTTTGGTGGACGGGGCGCAGGGATTGGGACATCTGCCGATCAACGTGGCAAAGTGCGGTATCGATATGCTCGCCGCCCCCGCACACAAGGGATTGCACGGATTGCAGGGGGGATTTTTGTTGACCAATCGACAGGACTTGACCCCTCTTTTGTACGGCGGGACGGGCACCAAAAGCCTTTCGCTCGAACAGCCCTTGGGCGTAGAGGGGTGGGAAGCGGGCACCCAGGACAACGCGGGCATTTGCGCCTTAGGCAAGGGGGTGGAATGGACGTATCGACATTTGGATAAGATCCGCACCCACGAGGACAAACTGATCGGCTATTTGTCGGACGAATTGACCCGTATGGGCGAGGTCAAGGCGTACGGCTATGGCAACGGCATTTTGGCTTTTGCGTTACAGGGCGCGCCTTCCTCTTGGGTGGGCGACCGATTGGACGAGATGGGGATCGCGGTGCGAGTAGGCTTGCATTGCGCCCCCTTGATGCACCGCTATTTGGGCACGACCAAAGAGGGTTTGGTACGAGTGAGCGTAGGTTACGACACCGCGACTAGGGATATCGACCGTCTATTGTATGCCTTGGATTCCCTTCTTGCCGAAAGGTAGGGTCTTTACGCGGGTGCGTAAATACACTAAGTTGTAACCAACGATTAGTACTTGTCTTTTGGGGGTGTTTGTGCTATGATGATGGCATGAATATCCCTTTGTTGATCGATCAACTCAAACAAGCGCATCCCCAAGCGCTGTGCGAACTCAACTACGGCACCCCCTACGAACTGTTGGTGTCGGTGATTTTGTCCGCCCAGTGTACGGACAAGCGGGTCAATCAAGTGACCCCCGCTTTGTTCGCTTGGTGCAATAATCCTTACGACATGGCGACCAAGACCGAGGAAGAATTGATCCCCTACATCCGCTCGTGCGGCTTCTATAACAACAAAGCCCGCAATATCATCGCCTGCGCCAAGTCGTTGGTGGAGCGTTTCGACGGGGTCGTCCCCTCCACGGTGGAGGAGTTGGTCACCTTGGAAGGGGTGGGGCGCAAGACCGCCAACGTGGTGTACGCCGTGGCGTTCGGCGGGGAAGCCATCCCCGTGGATACCCACGTCTTTCGGTTGGCGCACCGCTTGGGATTGAGCCAAGGCAAGACCCCTTACGAAGTGGAGATGGACTTGGATCGAGCCATCCCCCACGAGGAGTGGAGCCATTTTCACCATCTGTTGATCCATCACGGGCGGTACGTTTGCACTTCGCGCAAGCCGCACTGTGGGGAGTGTAATTTGACGGAGTGCCCGTCGAGAGAGGAGTAAACTATGTTTTTGGACAAGGCAAAGATCTATATCAAAGCCGGCAACGGTGGGGACGGCAAGGTCAGTTTTCACCGTGAAAAATACGTGCCCATGGGCGGACCCGACGGGGGAGACGGCGGCAAGGGGGGCGACATTGTATTCGTCGCCGACAACCAACTGACTACCTTGATCGACTTCCGCTATCGCGCCCACTACCGCGCCCAAAACGGGGAAAACGGCGGCAGCAGCAACATCACGGGCAAATCGGGCGAGAGTATCGTCATCAAAGTGCCCTGCGGCACGGTCATCCGTGACGACGAAACGGGCAACGTGTTGGCGGATATGTACGAGGACGGCAAGGAAGTGGTCGTGCTCAAAGGCGGCAGAGGCGGCAAGGGCAACGTGCGTTTTGCCACCCCCACCCGCAGGTCCCCGTCGTTTGCCCAAAACGGGGTCAAAACGGTGGAACACAAGGTGAGTTTGGAACTCAAAACCATCGCCGACATCGGTATCGTGGGCTTTCCCAACGTGGGCAAAAGCACCCTTTTGTCGGTGCTGACCGACGCCAAACCCAAGATCGCCAACTACCACTTTACCACCTTGTCGCCCAACTTGGGCGTGATCAATCTGTACGACAAAAACTACGTTTTGGCGGACATCCCGGGGCTTATCGAGGGAGCGAGCGAAGGCGTGGGATTGGGACACGAGTTTTTGCGCCATATCGAGCGGGTGCGTATGTTGGTACACGTGGTGGACGTGTCCGGCTCGGAGGGGCGGGACCCCGCCTTGGACTATCAAGCCATACGGCAGGAACTCGCTCGCTACGACGAGGCTTTGTTGGACCTTCCCGAAGTGGTGGTCGCCAACAAGGCGGACATGGCGGAAGAAGGGGCGGCGGACAAGCTGTCCCAAGCAATTGGCAAACCCGTGATCTCTATGTGCGCCATCATTCACGAAGGGTTGGACGAGTTGATCAAAGTGTTAGCCAAAGAGGCGGTCAACCTGCCCCCGCCCAAAAAGGTGGAGTACGTGCCTTACGTCTACGACGACGCCAAGGACGACGAGTACGAGATCGTGCGCCTTCCCGACGCGTCGTACGAGGTCAAGGGCGGGTTTGTGGATATGTTGTGCCGCAACGTCACTTTGGACGACGTGGACAGCAATCGCTACTTCCAACGCAAGTTGAGAGAGCGGGGCGTATTTGACGATTTGCGTCAGCGCGGCGCCAAGGACGGGGACGTCATTCGCATCGCCGACGTGGTATTCGAGTTTGTAGAATAGGAGGAAGGAATATGTTGACGAGTAAACAAAGAGCGGTACTGATGAGTCAGTCTCACGACCTGCCCACTTTGGCGCATATCGGCAAAAACGGGCTTAACGACGCCGTGTTGGCGGAGATAAGCGAGTTACTCGACCGCCGCGAGTTGGTCAAGGTCGGCGTGCTCAAAAACAGCGGCGTCACCGGTAAAGACGTTATCAACGAGGTGTGCGCGCGTTTAGGCGCCGAGCCGGTGCACGTCATCGGCAGCAAGTTGATCTTGTACCGCTTAAGCACCTTAGAGGGTGTGGAGCACGTGAGGTTGTCATGAGAGACTTGCTCACCAAATACGCCAAAGTGATCGTCGAGGTCGGCGTCAACCTTCAAAAGGACGAGGTCTTGGTGGTCGCCGCCGACGTCGAAGTCGCCGACATGGCGAGGGAAGTGGTCCGCCAAGGGTATTTGGCGGGCGCCGAGCGGGTGATCGTTTTGTGGCGGGACGAACAGTCGTCCTTGATGGACTATACCTTGGGCGAGGGGCGCAAGGCACTCGAGCCCGCTCCCTACGAGTCGGGGGTTTGGGACTGGGCGACCGACAAAAAAGCCGCCTACGTCAATCTCATTTCGGGTGATCCCGAGCTGTACGCGGACGTAGATCCCGCCCTGCTTGCCAAGGCAAGCCGCGTCCGCCGTCAACTCAACGCCAAGTTCTATCACGGCACTTCGGTCAACGATATCAAGTGGTGTTTGGTGGGCGTGCCAACCCTTCCTTGGGCAAAAAAGGTGTGTCCCGGTCTTCCCGACGAAGAGGCGGTCGCTCGCCTTTGGGAATTGATCGCGCACACCATGCGACTGGACTTGGCGGACAGCGTGGCGGCGTGGAAAGAGCACACCGAGGCGCTGCATCACCGCTCGGCCTATCTCAACGGCTTGGATCTTGCCAAATTGCACTACACCAACTCCTTGGGTACCGATCTTTGGGTCGAGTTGCCCCAAGGGTACGTGTTTGCGGGCGGGAGCGAACTCAGCACGTCGGGAGTGGAGTTTTGTCCCAATATGCCCACCGAAGAGGTGTTCAGCGCGCCCTACAAATACGGGGTCAACGGCAAGGTCGTGGCGTCCATTCCCCTCTTTCACAACGGGGCGAAGGTCAAAAACTTCGGCTTCCGCTTCGAAAAGGGGCGAATCGTGGACTACTGGGCGGACGAGGGCTTGGAAGTGCTCAAAGGGATCGTGGATACCGACGAAGGCAGCCACTACTTGGGCGAGGTCGCTTTGGTACCCTACGACAGCCCCATTCAAAACTTGGGCGTGCTGTTTTTGGATACCTTGTTTGACGAAAACGCCTCCTGCCATCTCGCCATCGGGGAGGCGTACCCCAGTTCGATCAAAGGGGGCGTGGAGATGAGCGACGAGCAACTGGAGACGGCGGGGCTCAACGTCAGTCACACCCACGTGGACTTTATGTTGGGCACCAAAGACCTATCCATCGTCGGATGGGATAGGCAAGGGGTGGAACACGCTATCTTCGTGGACGGCAATTTCGCCTTTTGACGCAACCGATGGTTGCGTGACAATACCGCCGAAAGGTGGTATAATGGGTATAGTTAGGAGGTAACTGATATGGAAAAGGGTCAAATCAAACTCAACTGGCATGCGTTTCCTATCGCGCTGTTGTGCGTGGTCGCCTATCTGCTGATGGGCTTTTTGGGCAAATTGTGGCATCCGGGTTGGTTGGTGTTTTTTGCCATCCCGCTGTATCATTGGGGGGTGGATTGCGTGATCCATCGCAGGATGCGCGGCTTGCCCACGTTTATCGTGGCGACCGTTTGTTTCGCCGTGTATCTCGGCTTGGGCTTCGGGCTCAAATTGTGGCATCCCACTTGGGTGATGTTCTTCGCCATTCCTATCGTCGCCAGTTTGGAATCCTTCTTTAACGGCGGCATCAAAGGGCAGATCAAACGCAAAGTGGATTCCGCCAAAGAGGAGATCAAGGACGGATTCCGTCAAGCGGGGGAAGACATCTTCCACAGCGATGACAAGATCGACTGATCTGATCGAAATACTGTCTACTATCGCGGCGGAGGACGACTTCGCCGCTTTTGCGTATGACGGCGTGACTTACGCCCTCATTTTTCACCCCTACTCGCCCCAGATCGAGGGCAAATTGATGGTGGATAACTATTATCCCGCCTATCAAGCGGTGCGTGCCAAACGACTATCGTTAGAGCAAGCGACCGCCGATTTTGCGCCCATGGCGGTGGAGTACCCCTACAAGGGGATCGCCCTTCTTTCGGGCAAGGTCAAGCGGCTGTACAATTCCCTGACCGCCCACGAGGAGTACGGCACTTACTTCGTGATGGAGATGCTGTGCTATCGTGGAGAGTGGGCGAAGGAGAGCGAGTTTGCCGCCCAACTCGAGGGCGTCGGCGTGGACTTGCAAGCCTTTTTGACCCCAACGCACCCCGATCATCTTGCCGCCCGCGGCTTAGCCGATCCTTACGTGACCTATTCGGGTTGCGCCGAGTGCGGCAAATGCGTTTTAGCTTGTCCCACGGGAGCGATCCAACCCCCCGATTTTTGTCGGGACAAGTGTTTGAGAGAGTGGCAGGGCAAAGGGGAGTTTCCGATAGAGGTCGCCAAAGCGATGGGGTCGAGGGTGCTTGGCTGCCACACCTGTCAAGCGGTGTGTCCCGTCAATGTGGGCAAGATCCCGACCGCGCCCATAGTGGACGGCGACGCTTTGTGGCAAGGGGTCATAGAGGGAAAAAAGGGCTTGTTGCCTTTCGGCGACTTGCTTGGACATAACTATCTGCGCCCCGTCAAATTGGGGGTCTTGTGCCTTAACGCGCTCGCCAATGCCCGCGACCCCCAAGCCAAAGAGGTGGCGGCACAGTGGCTTACTCATCCCGACGAACGGTTGCGTCTTGCCGCAAGACGTTATTTGGAGCGGGTGGGGGTAAAACCCCAACTCGAGCGGGAAGTCAAAGGACTGATCGACCAACAAACTTACCTTGCCTATTGCGACAAGGGGGTCACGACTTTGCAGACCAATTACTATCTTCAAGCGGGGGATCACCGCTTGCGCATCCGCCACAAGGGCGAAGATTGGGAACTCACTCTCAAAGTGCGGGTCGGCGAGGATAGGGAACTGGGGCATTACGAGTACAACGCCCCCTTGTCTTCCGAGGTCGCTCAACGGTTTCTTACCGAGGGGTTGCCCCGTGCCGATACCTTGCGCTATCTCGGTATCGACGTGGGAGGGGACGCCACCTTGCTCGGGTCGCTATCCACCTATCGCACCGTGTGGATCCAAGACGGCTTGCGGTGGGAGTTGGACAAGAGCGAATACTTGGGAGTGACCGATTACGAGATCGAGTGCGAAGTCGACAGCGAGGAGGAGTGGCTCCGCGCCAAAGAGTGGGTCAAGACCCACATGGGGGTAGAGGAGCAAAGTATCGGTAAATACAAACGCTTTTGTCGCCGCTTGGAACAACTGAAACAAGAGAAATAGTCAATTAATTATCGCTAACGAGCGCCCGATACGATCAATATCGGTTTTTTTTTGTATTGGGTATTGAAAACGAGTGGAAGTCGTGTTATAATGTAAGAAAAGTAAGAAAAATAGGAGTAATTATGAAAGATATTCAAGAAGATCGGTTTATCGTCAGCGTCAAAGTCGGGCCAAAAGGGCAGATCACCATTCCCGCCGCCGCGCGCAAAATGTTCGACATAAGCGAGGGGGACACGTTGATGGTGATGGGAGACAAAAATCGAGGGATCGCCCTCGTCAAAGACGACGCTTTTTATGCTTTGATGGGAGGATTTGTGTCCAATGATCGTGATCAATGATTTGAAAAAAGTATATAAAGACGTGGTAGCGGTGGACGGACTCAACCTAACGATCGGGGACGGCGAACTGTTCGCATTGCTTGGCGTCAACGGCGCGGGCAAGACGACCACGATCAAAATGCTTTCCACCCTGACCGCACCGACCGATGGAGACGCCCTTATCGACGGTTATTCTATCGTCAAAGACGGGGATAAGATCAAGGAGATCATTGACGTATCCATGCAGGAGACGGCGATAGCGCGCAAACTGACGGTAGAGGAAAACGTCGAGTTTTATGCGCGTTTGTCGGGACAGAGCAAGGAGGAAGTCGTCCGATCCAAGCAATTCGTGTACGACGTATTTGGGCTAGACAAAGTAGCGGGCAAACGTGCCGCGCGTTTGTCGGGAGGTTGGCAACGCAAACTATCCATCGCTTTGGCTTTGGTGTCCCATCCCAAAGTGCTGTTTTTGGACGAGCCTACTTTGGGGCTGGACGTCATCGCCCGCCGGGAATTGTGGGACGTGATCGAGGGGCTCAAGGGCAAAATGACGATCATTTTGACGACCCACTATATGGAAGAAGCCGAGGCGCTTGCGGATAGGATCGGCATCATGAAGGACGGTAAGTTGCTGTTTGTGGGCACCAAAGAACAGTTGTTTGAACGATCGGGCAAAACGGGCGTGGAAGAGGCGTTTGTCGCGATCGTCTCGGGAGGCGCTTATGCGTAAATCGTTAGCAAGGATCGGTGTGTTGACCGGGCGTAATTTGAAAGAGATACTGAGAGACCCCATCTCTCTCGTTTTTGCCATCGTGATGCCTTTGGTCTTGGAGATACTGTTTTATCTGATATTCCACGATCTCACCGCGCAGTTTGAGATGCGTTACTTGGCGCCCGGTATCGTGGTGTTTGCCCAAAGTTTTTTGGCGTTGTTCGTGGGGTTGCTGTTGGCGACCGATCGTTCCACGTCCTTTTTGACGAGGTTGTACGTATCCAAGGCACGGTCTTACGAGTTTATTATTTCGTATGCCATAGCGATCGTGCCCATCGTGTTGATCCAATCCGTGCTGTTTTTCGTGGTGGGCGGACTCTTTGATCACGCTATCTTTACAGTGGGGATGCTCTTTGCCGTATTGCTCGGCTTGGTCACGTCTTTGTTCTTTATCGCTACGGGATTGCTTTTGGGCTGCGTCTGCAACGAGAAGTCTGTCGGCGGTATCTGTTCGATCGTGATCGCGGGGCAGTCGGTATTGTCGGGTATGTGGTTTCCATTGGACGGCGTCAACCAAGGGATGCTGACTGTGATGAAAGTTTTGCCCTTTCGCAACGCGACGATGGTTATCCAAAACGCCCTCAACGGTATAGGCAACGCGGTGGACGATCTGATCGTGCCGATCGCTATCGTGCTCGCCTATACGCTCGTCGTGTTTGCCGTGGCGATCTTGATTTTCAAACTCAAAATGAAATCCAAATAGCGTCACGCTCATTCCCGCCGAGGTCATCGATCTCGGCGTTTTTTGTCCTGCCGCTATGGCAAAAGACCCGCCTTCCGCATAGAGTAAAGTATTGTTGGAGGGAATATGTGCGGGATCGTCGGGTTTGCCAAAAGTGATTGTCTCAAAGATACGTTGGACGCGTTGCAATTGTTGGAATATCGAGGGTACGATTCGGCGGGAGTCGCCTATCTTGGGAACGGCGAGATCGTAGTCGTCAAACGCAAGGGGTCGATAGAGGGCTTGAGGCGCAAGGTCGGTCGCAAAAAGACGGATCTGACCATCGCGCACACGAGGTGGGCGACCCACGGCAAAGTCAGCACGGTCAACGCGCACCCGCACGCATACGGGGATTGGGCGATCGTGCACAACGGTATCGTCACCAATTACGCCTCTCTGCGCGCCGATTTGGAGCGGCGTGGACACGTATTTCGCTCGACCACCGACAGCGAAGTGATCGCCCATCTGTTGCAAGAGGGTGGCAAAAAGGGGGACGCCTTGGCTGCCATACGCTATACGATGGGTCGGATCGAGGGGAGTTATGCGGTGGCGGCGCTGTGCCGATACAGTCCCAATCGGGTCTATCTATTCAAAAAAGGCAATCCCTTGGTCGTAGGTAAGGGGGAAGGATTCGGCTGTTTTGCCTCGGACACCCCCGCGCTCGTCGCCTACACTCACCGCGTGTACAAAATGCAAGACGGAGAGATCGCGGCGGTCGGCAAGCGAGAGATCTTGTTTTGGAGAGAGGGGGAGACAGAGGGCGGTCGCCGCACGTTCGGCACTACCTCGCTCACGTTGTCCAACGTCACCAAAGGGGACTACGCTACCTATATGCAAAAGGAGATAGACGAGATCCCCTCTACCGCCGATCGCACCTATCGCGCCTACGAGACTCCACCCATGGGGTGGAAAGGCGCCGAGATGGAGCGGTGGATATTGGTTGGCTGCGGTACCGCTTACCATGCGGCGCTGTTGGGCGCGTCTCTTTGCAAGGGGGAAGCCATAGTCGCCAGCGAATTCGACGCGGACGCAATGCAAGTAGACGACAAGACGGGGGTGATCGCCATCTCCCAAAGCGGGGAGACCGCCGATACCCTCAAAGCGGCTTTGGACGCCAAATCCAAAGGCGGGTATCTCGTGGCGGTCACCAACGTGCCGGGCAGTTCGCTCACCCATTTGGCGGACGAAGTGTTGCTCACTTTGTCGGGCGCCGAGATCGGGGTAGCGGCGACCAAGAGTTACACCACCCAGTTGGCGATACTCGCGCGCATAGCCGAGTGGTTGGGCTATCGCAAACCGACCCCATCCCCTTTGGTGCCGTTGACTTCGGTTTTGTCCTCGTCCGCCACGCTTGCCGAGGTCGCCAAACGGCGATGGTCGACGATCTTTTTGTTGGGCAAGGGGAGAGACTACGTCACCTGTTTGGAGGGGGGACTCAAACTCAAGGAGATCGCCTATCTCCATTGCGAAGTGTGCTACGCGGGGGAGATCAAGCACGGGCCGTTGGCGTTGGTCACTCGCAAGACCTTGGTCGTGGTGGTGTGTACCGACGAAGAGGCGTTGCAGGCGGACTTGTGCGCTTTGTCCGAGGTCCGCTCCCGAGACGCAACGGTGGCGGTGATCAGCCCCTACGACGAATTGTGTAGGGCGGGGGATCACGCGGTACGCCTTCCCGATGGCAAGGGATGGGAGCAAGCCGTCGGGATCGTCCCTTTGCAGCAGTTGGCGCTGTGGTCGGCGCTGTACAAGGAATTGGATCCCGACCGACCCCGCAACTTGGCAAAATCGGTCACGGTCAAATAGAGAGCGGGGCGGTGGCGCTTGCTTCGCAATGATATATCACTTTGTGATATGATATACCGCAACGCAGTATGATATATTGACGAATGCGCCAATATGATATATCCCGTTCGACTAACGCCGAGCGGGATATTTTGGTGAATAATTGATTTGACAAATTACCTATCTAATAGATTATCCGCAACACGATCGTAGATCGTATATCAAATTTGGCTCGCCGAATATATCGCGCGGAGTAGCCGTATATCATTGACCGAAGGTCTATATCATTGTCAAAACGGCAGCGGCTCGTCGGTGGTGTGCAAAAACGTAGTGACGTGTTCGAGGTAGCGGGCGCGCACGGTCTCGTGCGCCAAGTTGTGTCTTGCGTCCTCGTAGCCGAAGTAGCGAACTTTCTTTTTGAGCCGTCTCAATTCCACCAACAGCTTGAGGGAGAGTTTGCCATCCTTGCCCAAGGTGCGATCGTCCGTGCCCGCAAACAGCGCATAGGGCACGTCGGGTAGAGCGCGCATATTGCGATTGTGTTGCAATTTGAGTATCCCGTTAAGCATAGCGCGATCGAATCCCAACGTGGGCAATACGCCGCACAAGGGATCTTGCTTGTAGCGGTCGGCGTGATCGGTATCGCGGGTCAAAACGCTGCCGCCCGACTTGGGGGAGATCGCTTTGACGACGATATGATGGATGAGTTTGGGACGGTGCTTTGCCAACCCGCCGCGGGATAGAAAGCGTAACCATTTGAGTCTACCGGAGGGGAGTTTGCCCACGCCGCAAAGAAGCACGCCTTTGGGGACGATGCGTTTGGTCTCGAGTGCCGCCATAGCCAGATAGCCGCCGTATCCCGTGCCCATAAGGTAAGCGGGGCAGTCGTACTTTTTGGTAAAATGACGATACATATAGACCACGTCCTTGACGGACAGATCGAATACGTCGCTTTCCCCCTCTCCCAACGCTTCGGGACGAGAGGACGCGCCGAAGGCACGCAGATCGAAAGCGACCACCAAGTATCCGTCCAAGGTCAGGGCGCTGCAAAACTCCTGATAACGGCCGCTGTGCTCGGCGACGTCGTGCAAAACCAATATGAGACCGCGGGGCTCGGACGCCTCGCTCCACTCCCTCACGTACAAGGGAAATCCGTCGAAACTACTCATATGGTAACACTTCATACTTCTATTTTATCCGCATAGGCGCCCAAAAGTCAAGGGGGCAGGGCGGCGGATTAGGCGGTTTTGTAAGATTTTGGGGGACAAAATCAAAAAAATATCACTCAATCGATTGCCTAATTGACTTTTTCGTGTTATGATATCAAAGCAAAAAGAAAGAGGGAGGTGTGATTATGTCCAGAGTATGTTCGATTTGCGGTAAAGGCGCCATGGCGGGCAACAACGTCAGCCACTCCAATCGCAAGAGCCCCCGTCACTGGAAAGTCAACGTGCAAAAGATCAGTATCGTCGAAGACGGTAAAGTGGTCTCCAAGTACGTTTGCACCCGTTGCATCCGCAGCAACAAAGTTATCCGTAAGGTCAACGCGTAGTTCCTTTGGGGACTAAGTAGAGGTATGCTCTGCATACCTTTTTTGCGTATTGGTAGAGATTGGTTTTTTGAAAAAGAGCGAGCAA
>CADBTQ010000078.1 GCA_902797685.1 uncultured Eubacteriales bacterium
CGCCGTAGAGGGCGATGCCCCCGTGCGCCATGGTCTTGCCGTCTACCTCTTTGACGATGTGGGCGTACTTGGCGTCCTTGACCGCCGAGATCATCGAGCCCACGTCCAGTTTCAAAAACGCCATCGAATCGGACAAATTGCCCGGGGTCTCGATCAAAGTCGAGCTGTCCACGTTGGCGATATCCTTCCAGTCGGACAATTTGACGTCGCCCACTAAGTGCAACGCCGCGGCGTAACTGGTCGCCGCCAAGTTGTCCCATCCTTCCACGTAACTCTTGCCGATGGTGATGACGCCCATCAGCATGGGACCCGCAAAGTGGGACTCTAATCCCACCGTAAACAGACCCGACGTGGCGAGGGTGGTATCCTTGACCGTCACGTCGGTGAGGACGTAGTGGTCGTAAAAGTATCGATCTTGATACAAAGCGTCCGCTTTGCTCGTATTGAATTGGGGATAAGGGTTGCCCTCTTGGTCGGTCAAAGAGGGGTCGGGCAGATCCTTGGTGCCCGCAAGATAACGGTTGGTGCCCAACTTGAGCACGAACTCGCGGGCGTTGGCGAGCACCGAGTTTTCGATATTGACTTCCATGCGTTCCACTTGCGCCACCGCGCCCGAAGACGTATTGATCCCGTCCCTGCCGTAAGCGCGTACCACCGTGCGCCCGTTTTGCACGCGGCAAGCGTGCAAGTTGACGTCGGCCATCAATTCCAAGGTGGTGCCGGTGTAGTTTAGGCGGGTAAGGTCGATCTGCTTGTCGCCATGATCGTCTTGGACGTACAACGCCTCGTCGTCGCACCCTTTGAGTATCAAGTTTTCCAAGGTGACCCCGTCTTGGCGGACGAGGAAGCAGATATTGTCCTGTCCTTTGACGGCGGCGAGCGAAATGCCCTCCGACTTGTCGTTGGCGGACACGAAGTCCAACGGCCCGCGGAACACGGCGAAGTCGTACAAATTGCCGTAGTCGTCCAACATATCGGTGACGTACTCGCAGGACACCGAATGTCCGTTGCCGTACACGCTCGCGCTAAACTCTAGGACGTAGCGGAGATCGGGACGACCTCTGCCCGTGTTTTTGTAGAAAGTCCAATCCCACGTGGTGGGAATGGTATGCGTCCAACTGTTGAGGTACGCCGCCATGGTGGCGTTGTCGTACAAGGGAGTGCGCACCGTGGTCTCCACTCCGCCCACGACCGTCTTGTCGTGACGGAACAGATCTTCGCCTACCCACAGATCGCGTCCCAAAACGACGGGCAGTTTGCCGTCGGTCGCTGCGACCAACTGCTTGTAGGTGTCCGCTTGCACCCCGTCCACCGCCATAAAGGTGTAGGTGGCTTTGCCTTCCACGCCAAACAGCGAAGCGTAGATCCAAGTCGCCGTCAAGGTGACTTTGCCGCTCGCTTTGATATCCACCGAGATCCCGTCGCCGTCCGTTTTGACGGTCGCAAGACTGTATGCCGAGGACTCCACTTGGAGATCCGCCCAATTATCCAAGGGGGTCGTCCCGTTGAGAAGGGTGGGGCGGAAAGGTCTTGCGGTCACGTTGCCCTCGTCGTCGATGGACTTGCCCGCCACCGCCAAACAGTCGCTCAAGGCGGTGTCTTGCCCTTGCTCGGCAAACAAGAGCGCGTTGTAGCGGGGGGTGACCACGATGGTGCGGGAGAGGTCGTAACTATCGACGACTTCCTCTTCCTCGTCCATCAAATACGCGGTGATCGCCAAAGTGGACTTGCCCGCGCCGGCAGAGGTGATGTTGATTTTACTGCCCTTTTTGCCGGACAGCGTGGCGCCGTTTTGCCCAAACAGCGTCCATTCGTAACTAAAGTTGCCCCCGTCGGTGTCGATCGCCAAGGCGGTGGTGGAGTCGGTCAACATCACGATATCGCCCACCCCCTGGGGGTTGGTGGCGGCGTACACGTAGAAGGTGCGCTCCACGAATTGCAAGCGCATCGAGTGGGTAATGCCGCCCGCGCGCAAGGTAAACGTCGACTCTTGGGGGTGATCTTCGACAAAGCGCAAAGTCACCGCAAAACGGTGTCCGTCGATGGCTTTGACCGAGTAGTCCTCGATCGAGCCCCCCTCGACCGCCAAGTCGGCGGGAGTAAAACTCTCCTCTGTCTCCATATACACGGTGGTGGTGCGGCTTCCTTCCGCCAAAGACAGCGCGGACAGGTTGGCGTAACCGTTGACGGTCAGCGCCCCTTCTTGCGCTTGGGAGTCGACGTAAAGGGTATGGGTGATATCCCCTTTGATCCCTTTGACGGTCACGTCTATCGCGTAACTACCGCTCAACTGGAAGGAGATCTCCCCGGTAAGCGAATTGAGTTTGACCCCCTCGGAGTCGCAATCGAACGCCACTTGTTCGGCGATGGTCGCCTGCGGGTACAGCAAAGTACCCAACTGATAGGTGCCGCAGGCAAGGGAAGCGGTGTAGCCGTCCGGGTCCTTGTCGATCGCCACTTGCTCGCCCAAATTGGTCTGCAAGGTGGGGCGGAAATCCAACACGCCCGACGAGGATACCGAAAACAGCACGCTGTCGGTATAGCCCCCGTCCACGGTGGTGTAGGTCAATTTGACCAATCCCGTGTCGTTGAGTACGAAGTTGCCGTCTCGGTCTACCGTGACCACTTCGCTCGGCTCTCCCGTCTTGGCGTCGGTGACCGAGAGGGTGTAGTCCTTGTTTTTGGCTTCGGCAGGGTAGACCGTGACGCCCAATTCGGATTGATTGAAGGGTTGATAGGTGGCGATATCAAAGGCAAAGATCCCCTCTCCTTTGTCCGCCAAAGAGATGCCCGTCACCGCCACGCGGGTGGTGATGGACGTGATGCCGGTCACGGTGAATAGGGTGACCAAAAACACCAAAGGCAGTAGTATCATCAGTGCGGTAACGATCTTTTTCATATTACACCTCCGCATTGAGAGCGGCGTACCGCTTGTTAAGACCCACGAAGAAGTAGGTCGACGACAGCCCCATGAGCAAAGCCGGGATCCCTACGGCGATCGCGGCGCGGGGGATCTTGCCAAAGACGGTGAGCAGTTGCCCTTGGGTGGAGCCTACCGCTTGCAGCAAAAGCAGCGCGCCGATGGCAAAGGACGCTATCAATCCCACCAGTATCACCACGGACACGGTGGAGTTGGCTTCCTTGATGTTGCCGTCGGGGGTATTGGAAAAGTGGGGGTATTTGAGATCCAGTTTGGTCGCGAACAGTATCTGCGCCACGGCAAGGAGCAAGCACGCCACGAAGGACATGATCGCCTCCCCCCAGGTTTGGAAGCCAAACGCGGCGGTCAGCACGCAGGACGCCAGTATGGATAGGATGCTGACGACAAAACAAAACACCATCTTGGCGCCCAGCACCGTCTCGGGACGGAAGGGCAGGGTCTTGACCGTCAACGCCATATACCCGTCGCGGCTGATGTTGGTGGAGCAGAAGGTGTTGGTCAACGTGCCGTACAGCATGGTGACGAAGGTACACACCGCAAATCCCACCGGCATCTTGCCGAGCAAGGACGCGGTGAGAATGGAGCCCATGCGCGAGGTGTAGTACACCATAAGGGGCATCACCAAAGCGGTGGCAAAGTACATATAGGTGTAGTCGCTGTTGCGAAGCACCATGCTGAACTCTTTGTGGAGCAGGGACTCGAACGGGGTACGCGCTTTGATGGCGCGCGCTACGCGGTGTTTGCGAGGCTTGGCAAACACCAAGTCGGCGTTGACCACCTTGTTGAAGATGAGGCGCACGAGGAGGGTACCCACCCCAAACAGCACCGCGCTTGCGCCCAAGATCACGCCCACGCTTAAGGCGACGTCCCTACCCAACATCAAGTTGGCAAAGAAGTTGGCGGGATAGGCGTGGGAAGCAAAGGCGATGATGCCGTTCATGGTCGTTTGGTTGAAGAGGGAGGTGATCTTGCCCGTATCCAATAGGGCGCACACGACCTCGAACACGCGCGAGTACAAATAGCCGAAGGCGCCCATCACGACCACGATGCACAAAGCGGTGGCGACGGCGGACGTGGCGATACGGCGTTTGATCGCGTAGTAGGGCAGCACCAGTATGCTGGCGACGCCCAAGGACAAAAAGGGTAGCACCAAGCACACCACCAAAGTCATCAACACGTTGTAGGCGTTGACTATCCCCGCCGTTGCCAAAAAGGTGAAATTGACGGGGAGCACGAAAAAGGCGGTGATGATTAGCTGCCTTAAGTACACCCAAATCAAGTGGGCGACGAAGATCGCCGTCCCCGAAAAGGGCATGGTGATGATGATGGTGAGATTGCTGTCCTCAAAGAGGGAGTGACAAAATCCGCTGACGCCCACCGCCACGCACACCACGAACAGCGCGAAATACGCCATGCTCATCAATTCGAATTGGCGGCTCGCCACGTCGGGAATACGGTTGATACGCACGCCCAAGTACGTCCCCACGAATCGCCCGAACAGCAAAACGAACACCGCCAAAATACCCGCTACCAGCACCAAGGTAAGCAAGGTGCCGAAGAGGTTGGACTTGCCGCTCTTTTTGCGCAAAGAGGGGGGCAGCGCCGAGCGGATCTGTTCGGAAAGAAGTAGACCTACCCGAGTCATTGCGCGCCTCCGTCACGGGTGCGGGAGAGGAAGTAGCTTTCCAAGTCTTCCTCGGGGTGTTCCTCGGCAAACGAGGAGAGCACGAAGTCGTCCGTTTTGATACCGTGGTGAATGATGACGGCGCGATCGCAAATGCGTTGCACCGAGTTGATGTTGTGCGAACTGAACAAAATGCAGTTGCCCGCCTTGGCATAGGACAGCATATAATCGCTGACCTTGGCGGCGGTGGCGGGGTCCAAGCCGATCATGGGCTCGTCCAATATCCACAGCAAGGGTTGGTGGACCAAAGAGCCCATCATGCAGATCTTTTGACGCATACCGTGCGAGTAGTCGCTGATGGGGTCGTGGATGCGATCGCCCAAGCCGAAGAGGGCGTTGAGTTCTTCCACCTTGTCCAGCCTTTCCTTTTTGGTCACGCCGTATGCGTCCGCCATAAAGGCGAGGTATTGATCGCCCGTCATTTTGACGAACACGTCGTGGCGGTCGGACACAAAGCCGAAGGTGTGTTTGGCTTTGACGGGCTCGGCGTGCAGGTCGTAGCCGTTGATGACGACTTCCCCCTCGGTGTAGGGCAAAATGCCCGTCAAGCATTTGAGGGTGGTGGACTTGCCCGCGCCGTTGTGTCCCAAAAGACCCACGATCTGCCCGCGCTTGCAGGTGAGATTGAGGTCGTCGACCGCCTTTTTGGCGTGAGAATTATACTGTTTGCTTAAGTGGTTGATGACGAGTGCGTCGATATTGTTATCCATACGTAAAAATCCCAAAGATGACGGTTTTGGAGCCTACGCCCCAAAAAGCACGCCGAAAATCGGCGCAAAAGTGCGTTCGTTTATCTTTGGGATACGCTATATACGGATCTGTCTTAAAGTCAAAAAGGTCTTGGTGTCGCTGTGCGCGGGGGCGCGATAGGTCGGCTCCTCCACGACGTCGAGGGACTCGGTCTTTTGCGCAAAAGGCAGGGAGATACATTCCCCGACCACCGAGTACAAAGACACCAACAAAACGGGTAAAGAAGAGGCGATCAACACCGTTTGGATCATCAGCGAAAAGCTGCGGGTGCCAAACAAGATCTCGCCCGCCTTGCGCACCAAAGAGATGGTCTCTTTGGACAAAGCGCTGCGGCTCCACTCGGCGATGTCCGCATAGCGAAGCATCGCCACGGTGAGGACGGCGATCCCCGCCACCAGTCCCAAAAGGACGCGGGACATCACGCGGGAAGTACGACGGGAAGTGGCGTCTTGACGGAAAATGGCGGCAACCGCCTTCCCGCTGATCAACAGCGAGAACAGCAATATGCATGCGCCGAATATCGAAATCGTCATAAACTACTCCTTATACGTACCTAATCGCGCCTAACGCGTTTTTGATATTATATAATATGCGCGAGCTTTTTGCAACTGTTTTTTGAATAAGTCTCCGAATTGGAGAATAATGGCAACGCTTGTGCCTCAAAACGGACGTTCGGCGGGCGACAAAAGTTTTTTCGTCAAAAAAACGACCTCTTGTCGGACAAAAGGTCGTTTACGGTCTTGTCGTTTGGCGCGCCGATTACAGCGACGCCGCCAACTCCGCCAAAGCGGACGTGTCCGCCGACTCGATCTCTCCTCGGTCGGCTTTTTGCGCCAAAGCGGGGTCCAAGGGCAATCTCGCCACGTGGGGGATACCGTAGCGAGCGGCGATCTCGTCCACGTTGCCTTTGCCGAAGAGGTAATGCTCTTTGCCGCAATCGGGACAGACGAAATAACTCATGTTTTCCACGATGCCCACGATGGGCACGTGGAGCATCTCCGCCATCACGACCGCTTTTTGCACGATCATAGACACCAACTCTTGGGGGCTGGTGACGATGACGATGCCGTCCACGGGCAAGGACTGCATCACGGTAAGCGGCACGTCGCCCGTGCCGGGAGGCATATCCACAAACATATAGTCGACGTCCTGCCACACCACGTCCGTCCAAAACTGCTTGACCGCGCCCGCGATGACGGGACCCCGCCACACGACGGGATCGGTGTCGTTTTCGAGCAGCGCGTTGATGGACATGATCTGGGTGCCCTTGGGGGACAACACGGGGTACAACTCGGTCTCGGTGGCGTACGCTTTGGCATTAGCGCCAAACATACGCGGAATGGACGGACCCGTAATATCCGCGTCCAACACGGCGGTGCGGAAGCCCTCTTTTGCCATTTGGGTGGCAAGAAGGGAAGTCACCAACGATTTGCCCACGCCCCCTTTGCCCGAGACGACGGCGTACACCTTGTCTACGGTGGAAGCGGGATTGAGTTTTTCTTTTTCGATGCGGGAAGGACAATTTTCGCCGCAACTCGAACAATCGTGCGTACAATCGCTCATACTATCTCCTTTGGCTCACGGGGAGCCTTGGCGATCTCACTCGCCAAAATATCGAATAATTTGTCGGCGTCCTTGGGGGAGAGGGCGATCACGTGATCCACCGTCTCGGAGACCGACTTGACCTCGGACACGGTCACCTTGACGTACCCCAATATCTCGTCCAACTTGTCGCCCGAGAGGGTGTAGCCCGCGATCTTGCGGTAGGGGATACGGGTGATCCTGCCGCCTGCGATCCCTTCTTTGACGCAAACGCCGTCCTCGGTGGCGGAGAGGGAACAAAAACACAAAGTCAGCGTTTGGTACACCCCCAACAGCGCTATGACTGCCGCGAGGGGGATAAACAGGCTGTACCACTGCACGTTCCACAGTTTTTGGGTCAAAAAGGACAAACCGACGCCCGCCCCCGCAAAGATCACGAGGTACAAAAGCCTTCTTATCAGCAATCCTTTATGTCCTTTCCAAACCATTCCGCTTTTTCTCCAACCCCGATTATAGCACGCCCCCGTCCGTTTGACAAGAGGAAAAGGGTGGACTAGTGCCGACAATATGTGGTATACTCGTAGTATGAAACGCGTGATTCCCGTCATCCTCATCCTCGTTTGCCTGTCGTTGGCTCTCGGTTGCTCCCCCAAAAAGGAGAGCAAGGTTTTTGCTTGGACGGACAGAGACTCGGGACGACCCATAGGATTGCAAGAGGCGTTTGACCTTCCCGAGGGAGAGGAATTGATGCAAGTGATCGCCCAAGGCGGAAAGACGGTCGCCGTGGCGACTAGGTCGCTTTTGGACGAGGGGGACGACCCCGACGCGCCCATCTACGATTACCGCTTGTACGACCCCGCGGGAGAGCGGCTCCTTACGGGGGCGATCGATATGTTGATCGACGGGGTCTTTGTGTGGTGCGCCTATTTTAACGCCGCCAGGGAAATCGAGCAAAAAGTCTACGATTGCACGGGAAAATTGCTGTATAACGCGGGGGTAGAACTCAGCGTCGCCGCCGTGGACGACTCTTTCGTCGCCGTCTATTCGTCCGAATGGTCGCAACTGGTCGACAGGGAGGGGCGCACCTATCTTGCCGAGGGCAGTATGAGCGTCAACGAGACCTACTCGGTGTGCGACAAGTGGCTGTTGACCTATTCGGCTTCGGACGGGGCGTATGGGATTTGGGAACTGTCCGCGACTAGTGACGTGGGCGTGGCGGTCCTTTTGCAACGCTACGTGCCCCAAGACACCGTCTATTCGGTCGCCTATTTGGGAGACGGTCGCTTTTGGGTGGTGACGACGGGTCAAAACGTCGATGGGGCGGATTACGTGGAACGAGTGGACGATAAGGAGCACGTTTTGCACCAAACTTCCCGCGTGTACAACGCCAAAACGGGGGAGACTTCGTCTTTCGGCGAGGGGATCGTGTTGGGTTTGGTCAACGCTTATTCTCCCCAACTCGCCATCGAAGAAAAGACGGCTTTGCCCTATCCCAAGGGCTACACCGCCGCCAATACCGCCCTACTGCAAAACGGGGTCAGAGTGGGCAGTCGCTACGTGGTGATCGACAATGCGAGCGGCGAGACGGTGGCGTCGTTCCCCTACGAGGGCGCCCCCTTGTCGACCGTCTATTCGGACGGCAACCTCTTTTTGGGAGGGGGCGAAGCGGGCTACGCGGTGGCGCTCTACGACAAAGAGGGCAACTTGCGCTGGCGCAACGACGACCACCCCTATCAAGACGTCAAATGGTCGGACGGGCGTTTGACTTGCGCTTATCTTGCGGACGGTTGGCTCCGCTACGGGGCGTTCGATCAGGACGGCAAAGTCGCCGTGCCCTTCGTTTACGGTTATATTTCCCCCTTTGCGGGCGGACGAGCAGTCGCCTATTCGGACGGTTACTGTTTGATCGACCAAGGCGGGGCTGCGATCACGCCCATCGATCCCGTGCCCGACTACCCGATGTGGGGGTTGGGACTATACGCGGTAAGAGCGGATGACGAGGTGACTTTGTACAATTTTGCGGGGGAGACGCTGCTTTTGGGCGCGTCGAACGTAAGAGTGGACAGAGACGGAGAGGGATCTCCCCTCGTTGTGGCGACCCAAGGGGGCGTGACTAAGGTTTGGAGGGTGATTTATGGATAGGCAACTGACGTACATTTCGGTCAAAGAGGTGATCCCCAACGCCACCCAACCGCGGGAGACCTTTCCCGAAAAGAGTTTGATCGAGTTGGCGGATTCCATTCGCGTGCACGGGGTATTGGAGCCTTTGTTGGTGGTCAAAGCCGGTTGGGGCTATAAGGTGATCGCGGGCGAGCGCCGTTTTCGGGCGGCTTGTTTGGCGGGACAGACCCGGGTGCCCGTCATCGTTCTCAAAGAGGAACAGCGGGAGTTGGAGGAGATCGCCATCATCGAAAACTTGCAGAGGCAAAACCTCAACCCCATCGAGGAAGCCAAGGCGATCAAGCGTTTGATCGACAAACACCGCCTCACCCAAGACGAAGCCGCTATTGCGTTGGGTCGATCCCGCCCCGCCGTGACGAATCTATTGCGCATTTTGACGTTGCCCCAAGAGGTGCAGGATATGGTGCAACGAGGGGAGTTGAGCCAAGGACACGCCCGCGCTCTGCTGGCTCTCAGAGAGAGCCGCAAGATCGTCGCCGCCGCCAAATTGTGCGTGGAAAAGAGGTGGAGCGTGCACGCTCTCAACGAATATATCGCCAAAGACAGCGCGGTCAAAGCCGCCAAAGCCAAAGCGTCCTCTCCCAAGGTGCGGGTCTCGCCCGAACTGACCAACATGGTGGAGGATATGGAACGGGTGTTTGAGATGCCCGTCAAATTGGCGGGCAACGACCGCAAGGGGACGTTGACCCTCTCCTACGGCTCGACCGAAGATCTCAACCGCATTTATCGACTGTTGGAAAAACTCAAAGAAGAATAGCGCAAAGCCGCGCTTGCAAGTGATGCGTCGGCTCTGGTAAGCAAAGTGATATTTGCTCGATATGCGAGCAAGTGATATTCTGCCCGAGGGCAGAGTGATATTCCGGCTGATGCAGGAGTGATATTCGCTCCGCGAGTGGGCGGTGATATGCACGGCAAGCCGTGATGATATGCGGTCCAGAGGGACCGATGATATACACGATTTGCAATCGTGATGATATGCACTGCCAAGCGGTGATATCGGAAGGCGCCGATCGCGCCTTGTAGACGGCGTAGTGCGTAGTACATAATAGGTTGCCCCGATCAAATCGGGGCTTTTGCATGGTTTTACACCGTCTATTCAACACCGCAACCCGAGCGGGACAAGGACTGGCGAGGATTTCACCCGAACAGCGTTCGGATTTCACCGGGGGAATCGCCGATTTCACCCACGCTTGGCATGGATTTCTCCCGCCGCACAGCGTGCGGCTTCCATAACTTTCTTTGCGTCTTGCAAAGAAAACATCACTATCGGCGCAAGGCGATAACATCATTTGCGCTTTGCGCAAACATCATGTCGGCACAGCCGACGCATCACTTCTAGCGCGCGCTCACGCGCGTTTTTTCGCCTTGTTGACAAAGGGCAAGCAAAGTGGTATGATATAAAATGTGTCTTGTCACGCATAGCTTGTTGCAAGGGTAAAATATACCTTGCGGGCGTGCGCAAAGACGCCGAGACATAATAAACAGTGAGGAGGCAAGGCACGGTCCTTGCACAGACAAAATGGAACAACAACAAAAACCGTCGGGCAATCCCCGTCATCGTCGCCATCACGGCGGCAAACCCCAACGCGAACAGCAATACAACCCCCCTTACGCCAAGGAAGTGTTGGATAGACCCCTATCTTCTTTGGATTTGAGAGAGGGGACGCTGGGCGCGTTGACCGCCGCCAAGATCGCGACCGTCCGAGACCTTGCTGTCCGCCGTTTGACGGATATGTACAAGGTGCAAAACTTCGGCAAAAAGAACTTGGGCGAAGTGCGCGCCGTCCTCGGCAAATTGGGAGTGGACTTCCGTCCCAGTACCGAGGCGCAAAAGGAAAACAAAGAGGAAAGAGCGCAAAACGCCGACCCGAAACAACACAACAAAGGGCAGTTCGGCGGGCAAAACCCCCAAGTCTCCCAAAAGAAGGGCGGGCAACAAGACAAGCCCCAACAAGGTAAGCCCCAACCCCAACAGGGCAAGGGCGCCCAACCCGTCAAAGGGGGGCAGTCCTCCCGCGACGAGGGCAAAAACAAAAAAGGGGGCAAGGACTTCAAAAAGGACGAGCCCCTCACCTTGGCGCAACTCTATCCCCGCAAAAAGTTCGTTCCCTCCGCGCCTATCCCCGAGGTGGAGGATCGTTTCGTCAAGTTTCAGCGGGGCGGCAAATGGGGTTTTCGCGACAAGAGCGGCAAGGAATTGATCCCGCCCATCTACGACGAAGTATTCAATTTTAAGGACGATTACGCTTGCGTGGAGCGCAAGGGTCTTTTCGGCTACATCAACCGCGACAACGAACTCGTCATTCCCTACCGCTACGAAGTAGCGAGCAGTTTTTCGGAAGGGCTGGCGTGCGTCGGCAACGAGGAAAAATGCGGTTATATCGACAAGGAGGGCAACGTGGTGTGTCCCTTCGTGTACGACGCGGGCACGGCGGTCAAAGATGGCCTTGCCAAGATCAAAAAGGACGGCAGATGGGGTACTCTCAATCTGGCGACGAAGGAAATCAGTTGGTAATTATGAAAAAGAAAGAGCAAGCTCCTATCGAGCAACAACAAGTAGATTTCGAGTATATGCTCGAGATCGATCATCTCAGCAAAAAGTATTTGGGTGCCGACCGCTATTCGGTCAAGGACGTCGATTTTAAGGTCAAAAAAGGGGAAGTGTTTGGATTTTTGGGGCAAAACGGCGCCGGCAAATCCACCACCATCAAGTGTCTGACGGGTATTTATCCCTTTTCGGAAGGGGATATCCGCATCGCGGGCTACAGCATCAAGACCAACCCTTTGCAAGCCAAACTCAACATCGGTTACGTCCCCGACAATCACTCGGTGTACGAAAAATTGACGGGCAGAGAGTACGTCAACTGTATCGCCGACCTCTACGGAGTGGGGGTCAAGGAGAGGGAAGAC
>CADBTQ010000079.1 GCA_902797685.1 uncultured Eubacteriales bacterium
GGACCGATGATATACACGATTTGCAATCGTGATGATATGCACCGCCAAGCGGTGATTCGGAAGGCGCCGAACGCGCCTTTTAGATGGCGTGGTACACAAAACACAATAGGTTGCCCCGAAACTTCGGGGCGATTTTTGTATCCGTTTGAAGTGGCCAAAACATCAAAAATGCTGCCACTTTCTTTGCTAAAGCAAAGGAAACATCACTATCGGCGCAAGCCGATAACATCATTTGCGCTTTGCGCAAGCATCATTTCGCCTTGAGGCGATACGTCACTTGCTCGCGCAGAGAGCAACTATCTCTCCCCATAGTGGGCGTGCATATCCGCCCGGTCTTTCCGCCATACTACCGACGTGAAGCGGTTTTGTTTGCTACTACTTATCACGCTTGCGACGTGCGTACTCGTTGCGCCGTCCCTTTCGCCCACCGCCGTAGCCCAAGAGGGTAAGACGGTCGTTTTGACGCTATCCGGCAAGATTTACCGCGCCAACGCTACCCCTTTGCCCTTGCCCGTGGGCGAGACGAGTTATCTCGGCTACTTCGAGCGATTGTGGGGATACGGTCAGGATCTGACTCGGTGTCTCGACGCGCTGTCCCCAAGGTTAGGCGAGGGCGTGGCGCACTTGATCGACTCGTTGGAGACCCCGCCCCAAGACGCTACCGTTGAGGTCACGCCCACGGGGGTCAAACTGAATGCGGACGTCAAGGGGTGGGGCTTCGACCGCTACCTGTTGGGCAAAGCGGTCGCCGTCTGTTTGGACGGGGGCGCGCCCGCCCCGCTCCAACTTGTCGAGACCCGAGCGCCGGTGACCTTGACCGATCTCAAGAGACAAACGCAAACGATAGGTCGATTTACCACCCTCTACGACCAGGGCAACCGCAACCGATGCCGCAATCTGCAACTGGCGTGCAAAGCGTTAAGCGGCGTCGTTTTGGCAAGCGGAGAGACCCTTAGTTTTAACCAAAAAGTGGGAGAACGCACGGAAAATCGAGGATTTTTGCCCGCCCCCGTCGTGCAGGACGGAGCCTATATCCAAGGGGTGGGCGGGGGCGTTTGCCAAGTCAGCACCACCCTCTACAACGCCGCCCTTCGAGCGGGGTTGGACGTGGTCGAATCCCATCCGCATACCTTGACCGCGCATTACGTCAAGGCGGGTTGGGACGCTATGGTGTCGGGGTGGAGCGACCTCGTTTTGTCCAATCCCTCTCCTTACCCCGTTTATATTTTCGCTTTCGCCCAAGGGGGGCAACTGACGGTCAAACTGCTGGGCTTGCCCCAAGGTAAAGTCAAATTGTGGACGGGAGAGCCCACGGTGACCCCCTCTTGTGACTTGGACGAAGAAGGTGTGCGACTCGCTTCGACCGAGGGGTACGAGTTGGTCAAAAAAGGACAGGACGGGATCAGGATCGAAACCTATCGGGAGATCGACGGGATCAAGCAACGATTGCGCCTGTCGGTCTACCCCACCCTTCCCTCGGTGTGGCGAAAAGCCCCTGTCGACCAAGTCTCTTTGCCCCAAACGAACGAGGAGACGCACCCCTAACCGCCTGTTTGCACGCTCTCTTTCCGCCCCGATCTTCTTTTTTTGAGGGTCAAACGGGGTATTTTTGTGCCATAAGCAACCGATTTGCCCCGTTTGGCGAAAAAATGTTAACAATGAGTTAACAATCCCCCTCGTTTTGTTGACAGCGCCGAACGCGCTTTTGTATAATTATCGTGTTTTATACTATAACGCGTTACGCGGCGCGAGTCTTAAAGGGCTTGCGTCGTTTAGGAGGAAATAATGCTCAAACTGCAAGGAATCACCAAAGAATATCCCCTGACCAACGACGAAAAGGTGTTGGCTTTGAAGGGGATCGATCTCGAGTTTCGCCGTTGCGAGTTCGTGTCCGTTTTGGGACAGTCGGGCTGCGGCAAAACCACTTTGCTCAATATCATCGGCGGACTGGATCATTATACGGACGGCGATCTGTTTATCAACGGCGTCAGTACCAAACAATACAAGGACCACGATTGGGACACTTATCGCAACCACTCCATCGGCTTTATCTTTCAGACCTACAACCTCATCATGCACCTCTCGGTCATCGAGAACGTGGAATTGGCGCTGACGTTGAGCGGCGTGGACAAAAAAGAGCGTAGAGAAAGAGCCAAAGAAGCCCTAAAGAGCGTGGGATTGGAAGGGCAAGAGTTCAAAAACCCCAACCAACTGTCGGGCGGACAAATGCAACGGGTCGCCATTGCGCGCGCCCTCATCAACGATCCCGAGATCCTGCTCGCCGACGAGCCCACGGGCGCACTGGACAGCGAGACCAGCGTGCAGATCATGGAGATTCTCAAGGAGATCGCGGGAGAGAGGTTGATCATCATGGTCACCCACAACCCCGACCTCGCCTACCAATACAGCACCCGTATCGTCAAGCTGATGGACGGCAAAGTCATCGACGACTCCAAGCCGTACGACAGCGAGACCGAACCCGAAGGGGAACTCAAACCCGAACCGGTAGAGGACGAGGAGCAACAAGAAGAGCAAGCCGAAGCCCCCGCCCAAGAGGGAGAGGGCGAGCAAGCGCCCAAAAAGCGCCGCAACCCCTTCCACAAGTCGGGCAAGGGCGGCAAGACCAGCATGAATTACCTAAGCGCCCTCAACCTGTCGGGCAAAAACCTGTGGACGAAGAGAGCGCGCACCCTGTTGACTTCGGTCGCGGGCAGCATCGGTATCATCGGTATCGCCATCGTGTTGGCGCTGTCTTCGGGCTTTGGCTCGTACGTGCAAAACACCGCCGCCAACGCCTTGTCCCGCTACCCTTTGACCATCACGGGGTCGGATATGAACGTGAGTTCGGTGGCGTCCATCTTCCTCAACGCGACGTTAAACGGCAACAACGGACTGGAAGAATATCCCACCGACGGAGAGATCGGTTACACCTCGGTGTTGGGCAGTATGTTGCAACATTTGGACGTCATCTTTGCCAAAAACGACCTGCCCACCCTCAAAGTGTATTTGGAGGAAAAGTTCGATCCCAAGTGGGGCTCGGTCAAGTACAACTACGACCTCGATCTGCACCTATACACCGACTACGCCTCGGACGACTCCACGGGCAACACCTACTACAAGGTCAACCCCTACGCCGCCCGCGTGGTGGAGCAACTCAACAACGTGTTGGGCTCGTCCGACTCTCTCAAAAAGATGCTGTCGGGCACCGCTTCTTTCGATCAGGTCGTCGCCAATTTGGACTCGTACAGCTCGATGTTTGCCATTTGGGACGAATTGACCCAAGACCAAGAGCTGTTGGAGTCCCAATACGAACTGGTGGCGGGCGAGTGGCCCAAGGATAAGACCGACTTGGTCTTTGTCGTAGACAAATACAACCATATCGACGACTATATGGCGTTTGCCCTCGGCTTGGCCAACCCCAACGACGCGGGCAAAGTGGTCATGTCGGGCATCGGCACCCTTTTGGGCGACGACGAACCCGACGAGGAAAACCCCCTTTCCAAGAACGTGGCGGCTCAGACCATCTTGGACAATCTGCACTACCAGTTGATGTTGGAGAGCGACTACTATAGTTACGACGCCCCCAACAATGCTTGGGTGTCGGTGCCTTACGCGCACCTTGCCGACGACAAAACGCCCGAAGTGCGCAACCTCGTCGACCCCTATCTCGAAGACGGCGTCACTCCCAACCCCAACTACATCGCCACCCAACTCAACGTGACGGGTATCGTCCGTCTCAAAAAAGGGGTTGGCTCGGGCGCGATCAACGGTTTGATCGCCTATCCGCACGAGTTGATCGAGTGGATGATCGAAGCGGCAAAGAGCCGCGAGCTGGTGGAGTCGCAACTTGCCGTCAAGACCACCTACCAAGGGCAGGGCGCCAAAAACAAAACCGACTACGTGGAGTACGCCATAGCGGGAAGCGACATCGCCTCGCCTTATAGCGGCGCCAAAGTGATCGCCTACGAGCGCTATTACTACGACGGGGAGTATCACACCGAGCCCCGTTTGGAGCATGGCGCTTATTGGAACGAGGACACCTACCAACGCCTTGTCCAAAACGGCACCGGTATCACCGCCACCCGCACCTATTACCAAGGTTCTACCGCAGGTTATTATCGCACGCCCGCCCCCGGCGACTACGCTTATCGCAACGTGTTGACGGGCGAAGCGCTCAAAGACAGCATCGACTACGGCAAGACTCTGACGAGTTTTGGCTACGCCGACTTGGATAGCCCCTCGTCCATCAGCATCTACTCGTCCGACTTCGACAACAAGGACAAGATCATCAAGTTGCTCGACGACTTTGCTTCCTACAAGGTCGTAGACGAAGAGGGCGCGGTCATCCGCGAGGGGTCGGATCTGCAATACAGCGATATGGTGGGCACCATGTTGTCCGCCATCACCTTGATCATCCAAGCCATCACCTACGTGTTGATCGCCTTTTCGTCCATCTCGTTGGTGGTATCGTCCATCATGATCGGTATCATCACCTACACCTCGGTCATCGAGCGTACCAAGGAGATCGGCGTGCTGCGCTCTATCGGCGCGCGCAAAAAGGATATCACCCGCGTGTTCAACAGCGAGACCTTTATCGTGGGCACCATCAGCGGTCTTTTGGCGGTCTTTGTGACTTGGATACTCACCTTCCCCGCCAACGCCATCCTCAAGCACTATACCGACATCTCGGGTTTGGTGTCCATCGCTTGGTGGCATCCTCTCCTGTTGATCGGCTTGAGCATCTTCCTCACCGCCGTCGCCGGCTTTATCCCCAGCCGTATCGCCGCGCGCAAAGACCCCGTCACGGCTTTGCGTACCGAATAAGGAGCGCCTATGTCAAACGCCATTATCTACGTATTTTCGGGCTCGGGCAACACCAAACGCGTTGCCAAAGAGTTTGCCCGCCACTTTGAGGCGGACGGAGTGGAGACCACCTTGGTGGATATCAAGAAGGGGCAAAATTATCCTTCCCCCTTGCGCTACGACGTGGTGATCGTCGCCCACCCCGTGCACGGCTTCAACGCCCCCACCACCGTATTTGATTTTGTCAAACAACTCCCCCAAGGGGACGGACGTTTGGTGTATATCGTGGAGACCTCGGGCGAGCCGCTCAAACTCAACGACGGCGCGCACCTCGCCGTGCGCAATCGGCTCCGCCGCAAGGGGTACGGTTTCGGCGGGTATCTTAGGTACGTCATGCCCTACAACATCATCTTCCGTCATTCGGACGGTATGGCGGTGCGCTTGTGGCAAGCCGCCCAAAAGCAGATCTCGTTGGACTACCCCATGATCTTGGCGGGGGAAGAGTGGAAGACCTTTACCTCTCCTTGGACCAAATTGGTCAATGCGGTGGTGCGCATCGAGCATCCCGCCATGCCCGTGATCGGCAGGGGCTTTAAGTCCACCGACCAATGTATCGGGTGCGGCAAGTGCGAAAGGATCTGCCCCCAGCAAAACATCGTGATCAAAGACGGTCGTCCCGTTTTCGGCAAAAACTGCGTGGGCTGCATGGGGTGCGCTTTTTCCTGCCCCAAAGACGCTATCCGAACGGGTATTCTCAACTCGTGGCGGGTCAACGGCGCTTACCCCACCGAGGGCACGCCCTGCACCGACGAGGAGATCTGCTCCTACTGGAAGGGGGTATATCGCCGCTACTTCCACGCCATCGAAGACCAAGACGTCCCGCCCGTGATGGACAAATAATATTTGCTAAAGCAAACGCGAGATATACCCTGTGGGTATGCGATGAAAGGTTTGCTAAAGCAAACGCGATATATACCTACGGTATGCGATATATTTGCTATGCAAATGCGATATACCGCTAAAGGCGGTGCGATATACGATCGGGCGAGCCCAATCGTGTTGTGGAAACGATAGATGACAAACAAAAGAGTGTTCTTCCAAGCGGAATGGGGAACACTCTTTTTTATCCATTACATTGGCTTTAGCCAATATCTCGCAAGGCGTAGCCTTATCTCGCATTGCCAAGGGCAATATATCGCATACCCACAGGGTATATATCGCGTTTGCGTAGCAAACTCATACCGTAGGTATATATCGCGGGGTGGCAAGACTCGTCTTGCCACCCCACTTGTTACTTGCTCGCTTTCTTCTTTTTGGCGACTCGTTTGGCGCTCTCTTGGGGAGATTCTTTCCACTTGTTGGTCTGCTCCACCGACGCTTTGGTGCGGTTGACTTGATCGCAGCCTCCGCAGTCTGTCGTACACGATTTGCTCTTACCCATATTACCTCCTTTGCCACGGGTTGACGAATTGTCGGATTTTTGGTATAATAACCCAATGACTTATGTACCCCTTTGGGGCAAACTCCCCACCCAAGTGGGGAGGGACGGAGCGTAGGCTCCACCGATAGTATAGGAGGAATTATGAATCCCAATTCTCTGGCGCAACTGGCAAATGATGCCATGAAAGAGCAACTCGCCGCCACGCCCAAACCCGGGTTGGTGGATCAAGAGTCGAGCGGGGCGCACTTAGACCTCGATTATCCCTTGATGATAGACGCCATCGACGCGCTGACCCCCCACCTCGTCACCTTTGGGCAGACGGGGCTGTTTACGGCGGATCAAGCGGACGACAAAGTGTCCGACATCATGCAAAAGGTGGGGATCGCCGCCTTGGAAGAGGTGCGCGAAGTGTCCCAAGGCGCCAACGCCCTCAAAGGCACCGCCTTTTGTTTGGGGCTGTTTATCACCGCCTATTATAGGGTGTTCCGCCAACACACGGGCGAGGTCACGGTGGGGGAACTCATCGACCAGATCGCCCGTCTTGCCGCCCCTATCAAGCGGGAAAAGGACTCGCACGGCGCGTTCGTCGCCGAGAGTTACCACGTCGAGGGGGCTTTGGGCGAGGCGCAAGCGGGTTATCGCCAATGGCTGACCGAAGGACTGTGGCTGTACCGCCATATGCAAGGGGAACACCGAGAGGTGCGGCTGTTGCTGTATATCATGGCGCGGTTGGACGACTCGTGCGTGTATCACCGCGTGGGCGGGGGACTTGCCGAGGACGTCAAGACCATCGCCAACCACCTGTACGAGCATTTTAATATAGAAGACGTGCGCACGGCGTGCCGCTATTTCGAACGCTGTCACATCTCCACCGGCGGATGCGGGGACATACTCACCCTCGTATTGCTGGCGGACAAAGTACTGCCAAAGGAGTAAGGATATGGACGAAAAGATCTTGTCATCCGAAAAAGGGTATCTCGCCCGAGTGGAAAAGGTATTGGACGAGGAACTCGCCAAAGCCGACGCTCAAAAGGCGTCGTTGGGCGAGGATCTGGTCGCCAACCGCAAGGATATTTGGGACAACCTGTCCGACATGGACGACTACGAGCAGTCTTCCCGTCAGACCCAAGCGGAACTAAACAGCGACCGCTACGTCATGCTCGCCAAACTGTTGGATCGACTGGGAAGGCAAAAGGACGCCCCCTATTTCGGCAAACTCGATTTCGGCTCTTCCCCCCAAAGTCGTATCAATTTGTACTTGGGGCTGGGGCAGATCACCGACAAAGAGGGCAACACCTACGTGGTGGACTGGCGCGCCCCCGTGGCGGATCTGTATTACGACCACAATTTGGGCGAAGCGTCCTACCGCGCCCCCAAAGGGGAGATCAAATGCACCGTCTTCAACAAGTACCAGTTTGGCATCAAAGGGGGCGAGCTGCAATACGCGGTGGACACGTCCACCACCATTTTGGACGAGGTGCTCCTCAAGGAACTCAGCAAAAACGCCTCGCCCGTGATGCGTAACATCGTATCCACCATCCAAGCCGAGCAAAACAAGTTGATCCGCGCCTCGTTCGGGAGCGATCTTTTGGTGCAAGGTGTGGCGGGCAGCGGCAAAACGAGCATCGCTTTGCACCGCATCGCCTACATCCTCTACCACAGCCGCAGTATCATCAAGCCCAAAGAGATTTGGATCGTCACCCCCAACAAGGCGTTTACCGCCTATATCGGCAACGTATTGCCCGAGTTGGGCGAGGAGATGGTGCCCCAATGCAGCATGGAAGAGTTGGCGGATCTGGAACTCAAAAAGGTGTGCGCGCGCGTTTCGCGCGAGGAACACTTGGAGAGGCTGTACAGCCAAGAGCCCTCGCCCGAGCGGGTAAAGAGTATGCAATACAAGTCGAGCGTGCAATTCGCCAAGGATATCGCCCGCTTTGCCCGCCGCGCCGATCAAGCGAGTTTTCGTCCCCGCGACGTGGTGGCGGGAGGCTACGTCTGTCCCAAAGGCACCTTGGAAGTGCTGTATTACCAACGCTTTGCCCACTACCCCGCCCACGAGCGCATCGAATTGATCGCCGGGTACGTGGAGAGGGAATTGGCGGACTTTTTCCACGCCAAAGTCCCCTCGACTTTGCATTTCAAGATCCAAGAGATGGTGGGGAGTATGTACACCCGCTACGATATCTTTTCCCTCTATCGCCGTATGCTCAGGGAACTTGCCGAAAAGGGCGCGCCCGTACTGTTGCCCGACAAACAGATCGCTTTGGAAAAGGGATTTGCGGGGCAACCTCTCCCCTACGAGGACGTGTACGGATTGGCTCTACTCAAGACCTTGGTCGAAGGGAGCAAACTCGCCCGCAAAAACAAGGTCAAACACCTCGTGGTGGACGAAATGCAGGACTATACCCCGGTGCAATACGCCTACCTCAACCAACTGTTCCACTGTCCCAAGACGGTGTTGGGCGACATGGGACAAATGGCGGATCCCTACCTCAACGCGGGCACGTTGGACACCATCAAGAGTTATCTCGGCGAGGACTGCAGGGTGGAAAAACTGCCCACGTCCTACCGCTCGAGCTACGAGATCACCATGTTTGCCAACCGCTACGCCGAGGAGAGGATACTCCCCATCGACCGCCACGGCGAGGAGCCTTTGGTCAAGACCGTCGTTGGAGACGAGGTCGCCGAGATCCAAGCCCAGATCGACTACGCCTACGCCCACGGTTTGGAGAGCGTGGCGGTGATCTGCCGCGATCAGCAAGAGGCGCGCAAGGTGGCGGCGGCGCTTCAAGGCAAAGCCTTGCTGCTGTTGGACGGCAACACCCCCTATCGCGGGGGCACGGTGGTGACCACCGCCTTCCACGTCAAAGGCTTTGAGTTCGACCAAGTGATCCTTCCCCAAGCGGACGACGAGCATTACGCCGGCAAATGGGGCAAGCAACTGTTGTACATCAGCTGCACGAGAGCGCTGCACAGACTGGTACTGTTGAGATAGCCGCGCTATCTCAAGCGATATAATTCCCAAAGGGATTTGCGATATACTTTCGCGAGGGTCTCCCCTTCGCGAAAGTGCGATATGCCGTCTCGGCGCGATATATCCCTTGCGGGATACCCAACGAGGTCAGATCGTTTTACCGGGGTTATTTGACGCGATATTGTAAGGCTTTGATAAAACAAAAAACGATGATCGGCGAGTCCCGTCATCGTTTTTTTTGTCTCAATAATTATCTTCGTCCGCCCACTTATATGACGAGCATTTTTCGGCACGTTTATACAAGAAGAATGTGTATTGCTCTTTGTGTAATTTGCAACCCGTTTTGTGCTCAAAGAGTTTGGGGTTGTCCGGGTTCTCGATGTACTCTTCCCAGTCGCCCCAATGAATACACTGTTCGCAGTTGGGGACGGGCGCGTGCTTCATGTGTTCCACTCTACGCCTCTCCCTTTCCTGCCGTTGTACTTGCGCTTGTTGCTGCTCCCTAATTTTGGCAAACGGGTAGCCGCAATTGGGGCAAGTATCGGCAAAACTGCTCACGTCTTTCCCGCAGTCGGGACATTTAATCAAAGGCATATATCTACCTCCGTCACGAGATGATCCCATTTTAACATGGTTTGCGATATTCGTCAATAGCCCTGCCTTGTCACCCTGATGACCTTTTCGGAAAAACATCCACCGCATTTCTTAACGATTTTTCAAAAACCGTCCCCTCTCCGTGTATAGCGTTAAGTTTTTTCGCTCATAATACCATTAGCGCTTCCCAAGGTATTCCCTTCGTGGAAAGTGCAATGCTTCTTTTTCCTTTTTTGGGCTCTTACGCCACGAGGGGAGGGAAGCCTCACCCTCGATCCGCTTGCTTTATGCAAAATACCAGACTCGGATATGGGGTGAGTACATAATGGCGGCGTTTCCCTCAAAGAAACGCCGCGGCGATATCAAGCCCCAAGGGGCTTCGCGATATAACACAGCCCTCTTTCGACAAGAGGGCTGTTTTGCGATATATTCGGCGAGCCGAATGCGCAATGTCCCTACGGAGCGTTGCGGTTTTATCATATAGAAAACGATCGTACAAAAAATCGCGGTGCGCCGAGGCGACACCGCAAAACAGGGGTATATACAGGTTTACTCTTGGGAGATAGCGCCCACGGGGCAGCTTGCCATGGCTTCCGATGCGGCGAGATCGTTGTCCGAGGTGGACCCCTTCACCGCTTGGGCTTTGCCGTCTAAGCCTATGGCAAACACCTCCGAGCACAGCGCCTCGCACATGCCGCAGCCGATGCAGGCGTCTTGATCTACGGCGTATTTCATAGCCTTAGGCACGCGCTTTGGCGATGGTCTCGTTGATGGCGTCCACCAAGGTCTTGGGCTCCAAGCCGTGCACCATAGCGGCGTCTTCCAACGCTTCCGCTTGGGACGCGGGGCAACCCAAACAATGCATACCCACGCCGAGCAACACGTCGATTGCTTCGGGATATTGGCGAACGACTTCGCCGACCAAGGTTTGTTCGTTAACGTATGCGGTCATAACAAGTTCCTCCTATTGGGATTTTGTGGGGACAATCGCCTATCAATTGCGTCTTTCCCCTTGCTTTTTCGCTCACAGTATACTATAATGCAAACGGAAAATCTGTTGTTTTAACAACAAAATGTGAGGTTTTTGTATGAATTACGACTTTTTGACGACCACCCCCCTCTTTGAGGGGATCCCCGTCTCCCGCCTTGCCGAACTGCTCAACTGCGTGGGCGCAAGGGAAAAGCGCTACCAAAAGGGGGAAGTGATCTTTCACGCGGGCGACGTCACCGAGGTGATCGGGTTGGTCGAAACGGGCAGCGTCAACGTGGTGGTCAACTTCTATTGGGGGGACAGCAACATCTTTGCCCACGTGGGCAAAGGAGAGATCTTTGGGGAAAACTACGCCGCTTTGCCCAAGCGGGAATTGGTGTGCGACGTGGTCGCCCAAGAGGAGTGCGAGATCTTGTTCGTCAACATGGACAAACTGCTGACCACCTGCGGGGACGGGTGCGACTTCCACCACCGCCTTATCCACAATCTGCTCCGCATTTCGGCGCAAAAAAATCTCGACCTCTCTACTCGTATGCTGCACACCGCCCCCAAGTCCATACGGGAGCGGCTGTTGTCCTACCTGTCCGAGATGGCGATCAAGGCGGGGGCGTGCCACTTTACGATCCCCTTTTCCCGCCAACAACTCGCCGACTATTTGGGGGTGGATCGTAGCGCGATGAGCAACGAACTGTCCAAAATGCAGCGGGACGGCTTGATCCTCTACCGCAAAAACAACTTTACTTTGCGCTATTGCCAAAAATAAAATGCGACCCCTATTATAAAAACGCGGCTCCCTTACGGGAAAAGCCGCGTTTTTGTTCCGTAATACGATTGGGCGGTCGCCCAGGGCGGATCCCCTCGCCGCCAAAGGCGGTCCCATCTCCCCTCTAACACTCGGCAAGCCGAGCACAAGGGGCGCTAAAGCTTTCCCGAAGTAACGGGAGTTGCGCTACGGAATTATTCGTCTTGGGTCGGCTCTTTTTCGGAAGAGGCGACCTCGGGAGCCCCCTCGTTGGCGATCGGCACGTTCATCGCCGCTCGCGCGGTATCGGGGTCGTCCACCACCGCTTGGGGTGGCAACAGTTGCCGATCCTCGCTCTCCACCACGTTGACGTAGTTGTGGGGGATCTCGATGCCGTTGGCGCGAAGCGCGTTACGCACGCGGGTATTGACGTCGTCGATGACCGTTTCGGTATTGACCACCGGCTCGTAGTAGGCGGTCACTTGCATCACGAACGCCCGCTCGTTGATGGACATAAACAGCACCGAGCCGTAGCGCTTGTCGCCGTGGCGATCGACGTACCCCGCCGTGGTGTACTCGCTGTCTTCCACCGCTTGGGAGATCACCTTTTTGACAAACTCCAGATCGCTGGAGTACGCCACCGGGAATTGGAACACCACCGAACGAATGGTGTTTTTGAAGCTGTAATTGTTGAGGCGCATGGCGTTGATGACGCTGTTGGGCACCACGTAGCGCAAGGATTCCACCCCGATCAACACCACGTGGCGCAAAGTCATTTCCTCGACGATGCCCGCCGTGCCGTCCTGCAAACTGATGCGGTCGCCCACCTCGAAGGGACGGTGGATACTGAGCATCAATCCCGCCAACACGTCTTTGATGACGTCCTGCGCCGCAAAAGCGACCACCGCGCTGACGATGGCGGTACCGCCGAAAATGGTCGTCCATACCGACTTGATGCCCGCAAACGAGGACACGACCAACACGATGGACCCCACCACGATAAAGACCGAAATGAGGTGTTGCAAAAACAGCAAATGCAGTCCGTCGTTTTTCTTTTGTATCCTTTTGAAGATCAGTTTGTTGAGACGGGTCAACAGCACCACCATCAAGAGGACAAAGACCACGATGCCTATCCACGCCAAGATATTCCAAGGTTTGTCAAGTTCGTTGATGTATTTGAGGATCATACCTTGCTCCTACTCGTAAGATACCTATATTATAAGGAAAACCCACCCAAAAACGCAAGTTGCGGAAGGGGAATTGATCAAGTGACACACAAGTTTTCGGCGCAAAACCGCCTTCTCCCCCAAGAGCCCGAAGATATAGAGTAAAAAACTTGCTCCGCCTTTGTTGACTAAACGGCGGAAAGTTGATAATATATAGTAGCCGGCGAGGTGTAGCGCAGTTTGGTAGCGCGCTTGGTTCGGGACCAAGAGGCCGTGGGTTCAAGTCCCGTCACCTCGACCACAAGCAAGAGTTGGTTGCGCACGCGCAGCCAACGGCAACAAATAAAGGCGACGGAGCAAACGGCACGCTTGCATACGTTGCCTTTTTTGGTGCCAAAGGTGACAGTATGGAACCGACTTGCGCCGTGGTATGGCGAGCAAAGCGAGCCTATACCAAACGATTCCGCTTCCCCACGTCCTACGGGGGCTATCCGGCGCGCAAACCACTATCCTGTTTTGGTATTTTATTCATAGTCGCGCCTATTCCGTCGATGCTCCCTTCGGTCGTCTCTCCTTACAAGTCCCGTCACCTCGACCATGAGTAAGAGTTGGCGACGCAGTCGCCGACCATAACAAAAAGGTGTTGGATTGCACTTGTGCAAAGACAACGCCTTTTTTGGTATGATAGGCGCCACTATGGCGCCGACTTACGAAATGGTATGGCATAGCCTATACCAATATCTTTTTTGGTGCCAAAGGTGACAGTATGGAACCGACTTGCGCCGTGGTATGGCAAAATATCCTATACCAAACAGCCCTACATTTCTTGTAGGGTTTTTTGTTTTCTTTTGGGCTGTTTGTTCGAGCCGCCGGGACTTGGTGGCATTCTGCCACTGTGCCTTTGGCACAAACCCTCGTCCTACGGCCGTGCTGGACGGCGCGCAAACCTCTAGCCCTCTTTCTCCCCCTCGCCGCCTTCGCTCGTTTGACTTTGTCAAAAATCGTATGGTAAGATAAAGGTATCAATCGACGAGGACTACTATGAACGAAAACGAAACAATATCGGGTGCAAACAGAGCGGGAAAAGACGGTTGGGAAAAGGTGTACGAATACCGCCTTTTGTACGCGTCTACTGCCCAAACACCCCTAACCATGCGTATGGAATTGACCATGCGGGACCAAGTCGCTCCCGAACACTTGCAACGAGCGACGGACGCGACCCTGTTGCGCTACCCTTACTTTGCCGTGACCTTGGAGAAGGTCGAGGGGGAATATTACTTTGCGCCGAACCGTCAGCCCTTGACCGTCAAGCCCTCGGCGGACAAGTGCGCGTTGGGTTCAAAAGGCAACCGCCGCCATCTCGTCGCCGTCGACTACGAGGGCAAGACGATCGGGGTGGACTTCGCCCACTTTTTGACCGACGGGGACGGGGCGTACCACTTTTTGCGAACGCTTATCCACTACTACGTTTCGTTTGCCTACCAAGTGACCCTCGACCGCACGGGCATACGCCTGTTGGGCGACCCCATTCCCCAAGAGGAGTTGGCGCCCGTGCCCGAAGATATCCCCCTGCCCCCGCTCCATAGGGGCGACGGAGCGGCAAACGCGCTGCTATTGACGTCCGACCGCTACGAGCCGGTGCTACACCATTTCGTCCTGCCCGAACAGGAGTTTGTCGCTTACGCCAAGTCGCTTGGCGCAACGCCCAACGTACTGACCGCGATCTTTGCCGATAAGATACTGCGCAAGGTCACCGGGGACGACCAAACCCCCGTCCGTGTGGTGATATGCGTCAACGAACGGCACGCTTTGGGGCTTGAAGCGGCGCACCAATGTTTGGTGGGCGGGGCGGTCTTGACCTTTGACAAAGACGGCGAGGATCTTCCCTTGCCCGAGTTGGCAAAGCGTATGCGCGCTTCCCTCAAAGAGCGCACCGCAAGCGAGGCGGTCTTGACCAACGTGACGGCGTTGCGCGGTCTCACCGCCAAACTGTGTTCCTTCCCCGACGACAAGGAGAGGGCGGCGTTTTCGACCGAGATACGAGAGTATGCCGCCAAGACGCTTTCCGCCACGGTCAGTTACGTGGGCAAAGCCAACTTTGGGGCAGCCGAGGAATACGTCGAGGACTTCGTGACCGTGGCGATGGCGGCATCCCCCTTGCTGTTCGAGTTGTCTGCGGTGGACGGTAAGATCGCTTTGGACTTGATACGGCCCGACCCGAACGAGGAGTGCGCCGTCGAGTTGCAACGCATACTGCAAGAGATCGGCATCCCCTACGACTACAAGGGCGCCCGTCCTCTCGACTTGCCCCAAGTGGAACTCCCTTGGATCGAGAGCGAACGGTAAAGCCGCTCCGTATTGACTGCCCTCAAGGGGTATGGTACAATTAAGCCGCGAGGTGACGTATGAAAAAGAAACAGGACAAAAACTCTTATCCTTGGATCAAACGACTGTTCGGGCGCAAAGCCCCCATCGAAGGGGTCTACGCGGGACCCGAGCAAATGAACGGACGGTTTAACGAGGTCTACGCGGGGCCGCCCGCGGACAAAGAGAAGCCGCCTTTCCGTCCCGAGGATCAGCCCATGGCCTGCGTGTACGCGGGACCCGAGTATTTTGCGCCCAAGGAGCAAGAAACGGACGGCAGCGAACAAGAGGACAAAGCATGATCGACTATCCGCTTCGCTCTTGCGTGTGGGAGATCACGCTATCCTGCTGCTTTCGGTGCCGCTACTGCGGCTCCAAAGGGGGCGTCGCCCGAGAGGGGGAACTGACCACCGCCGAATGCTTGGACGTGGTAAAGCAACTCAAAGAGTTGGGTTGCCGCCGCGTATCCTTGATCGGCGGTGAAGTTTTTATGCGCCCCGACTGGGAGACGATCGTCCTATCCCTTACCGAGGCGGGGATACGCACGTGCATCATCACCAACGGTTTTGCCATGACCCCCGCTCTACTCGACAAACTCAAGCGGAACAGGGTCGAATCGGTGGCGGTATCGTTGGACGGACCCCAAAGGGTACACGACCCCTACCGCCAAGAGGGCAGTTACGAGCGCGCCCTCTTGAGCATTCGGGCGTTGACCGAGGCGGGGATCCCCACGTCAGTCATCAGCGCGTTGCGAGCGGACAACGCTCCCCTGTTGCCCGAGTTGTACGAGACGTTGCGCCCTCTCCCCATCTTCGCTTGGCAGCTGCAAGCCTGCTCCCCTATGGGCAACGCCCGCGACAACGCGTTGGACGTGGCGTTTGACGTGGACGAAGTGATACGGTTTGTCTTATCTACCGCGCCGACCGCTCCCTTTGTCGTAGGCATCGCCGACAATATCGGCTACTACACCGAGGGCGAAACGCAAGGACTGTTGCGGGGCGGCAGAGGCGCGTTCTTTACGGGGTGCGGCGCGGGATTGACTTCCATCGGCATCGACTCGGTGGGCAACGTCCGCGGGTGCGAATCCATGTACGACCCCGCCTTTATCGAGGGCAATCTGCGCGAAAAAACGCTCAAAGAGATATGGCAAGACCCCCACGCTTTCGGGTACAATCGGGAATTTACTCCCGATCTTTTGGACGGCAAATGCGCCGACTGTCCACACGGCAACGTGTGTGCGGGCGGGTGTCGGTCGTACAACTATTTTACCAATCCCGACCACCATTTGTACCGCTCGCCGGCGTGCGCAAGGCGCTAATGATGTTGCGCCAAAGGCACAATGATGTTTGCGCTCAGCGCAAATGATGCGCCGCCTGAAAGCGGCATGATGCGTGCTACCGCACGTGAACGGTGCTATGCACGGCAAGCCGTGATGATATGCGGTCCAGAGGGACCGATGATATACACGATTTGCAATCGTGATGACATGCACCGCCAAGCGGTGATATCGGAAGGCGCCGCTTGCGCCTTTTAGATGGTGTAGTATACAAAACACAATAGGTTGCCCCGAAATTTCTCGCGTGGGCTAAGCTATCGAGAGATATATCATATCACGACGTGATATATCATATTGACGCAAAAAGGATGCGCCGATTTCACCCGCCGCAGGCGGATCTATTCGGTTTCCACAACGTTGCCCGCATCGTCTTGGATGCGGGCAACATATCACTTGCGAGTAAGGCGAGCAAATATCACTCTGCCGTCAGGCAGAATATCACACGCCTTTGGCGTATATCACCGCGCTTAGCGCTTGCGCGAAGCGCTACATTTCCCTTTGACTTTTTGCCTCAGGCGGGCTATACTATGGATAGACTAATCATCAAGGAGAGTTTTTATGGCTAACAAATCTAAAAAAAACGCCGACCCCACCACCGTGGAGAGCGCAAGCCAAACCGCCAAACACAACCCCTTCGGCAACACCGGTATCCGCCTGTACGGCACCCTGTTGGCGTTTGTGGGACTGCTTCTTTGCATCGTCCGCAACGCTTGGACGGGGCTGACCGTGGTCGTGTTGGGCATCGCTTTGGTGTTGGGCGGATTTTTCGTCGCAAGCACCAATATCCGCAACATGATCTCGACCAAAACCTCGGGACAACTGCTACTATATACCTTTTTGGGCTTCGTCGCCATCGCGTTGGGCATCCTTATGCTCATCTACCGCGGGCAGATCAGCAGTTGGTTCGTCATCATTTTGGGCTCGTTGATCGGCGCGTTCGCTTTGGCGCTGTTGATCAAGTTCCTCGTTCACAAACGCAGCAAACGTATGTTCGTGTTTGACATCGTGATGTCCTCTTTGGCGATCGTGGCGGGCGTGTTGATCGCTTTGCTGTACGTGCCCGAAGTGGCTTCCGCTTGGGACGGCAACCTCTACTACGTCTTTGGCGCGTACGCTTGCGCCGTGGGTGCGGTGGATATGATCATGTATTGATATGGGTATCCCCATCGAGCGGATCATACAAAAATTAGAGTTTCATTTTGGGCAGGAGGATCTTCCTTCTGCCCGCTCTTTGCTCTCCTATTGGCGAGCCGAAGCGCAAGCCACCGGGGACGAGCGGGGATTGTTGGAGATGCTCAACGAGCAGCTGGGTCTGTATCGCCGTCTCGACGACAAGGACGCGTCCCAAGAGGTGATCGACACCCTATTGCCCCTACTCAAAGAGGGCGGTTGGGGAGAGACCCTGTCGGGGGCGACCATGTATCTCAATATCGCCACCAATTACTGCCATTTCGGCTCCCCCCAAAAGGCGCAACCCTTGTACCCCTTGGTCCAAGCGACGTTCGACCGTCTGCTCCCCCCTTACGACTATCACCGCGCGGGGTTGGACAACAACCGAGCCGCCAGTATGTGCGCCGTGGGCGACTACAAAACCGCCGCCGAGTTGTACACGAGGGCGCTTGACTGCCTGTTGCACTTGGGGACGTACACCCCCGAAGTGGCGGTGACGTTGGTCAACCGTGCGACCGCTTTGTACCAAGCCGACCCCTTGGACCCCCAAGTGGACGAGGATATGGAGAGGGCGTACGCCATCCTGACGGGGGATATCCCCCAAGACAGCGACTACGTGTTCGTGCTGGGCAAGTTGATCCCCATCTTCGACCATTTGGGCTACTTTGCCTATACCGCTGACCTCAAAGCGCGCAAAGAGCGCACGATGGAAAAACTGCGCAAAAACGTAGTGGGTACGTAAGCAGCCCTTACTATCGAATTATGCAAGCAATGCAAAATAACGTCTTTGCTCTCCTAACGCTTCCAAAAAACTATTCTTTTTTTGTTGCGAGTAAGGTTCGATAAAAGAGATTGCCGGATAGCATTTCCTCATGGTTGCCTTCCGCGATTATCCTGCCGCCATCCATCACGAGTACCCTGTCACTGTAAGATAGCGCCGATGGTCTATGTGCGATTTGTAATACAATCATATGTTCGGACAACGACCGAATGAGTTTGAAAATCTCGCTCTCGGTTAAGATGTCTAAGTGCGAAGAAAACTCATCTAAAATCAACAAATCCGGTTCTTTCATTATTTCTCGAATGATACAAAACCGTTGTTTTTGTCCTCCGGATATAGTCGTGGCGTCCGTCCCAAGCATGCTATCAATGCCATCGGGAAGTTCGCTTACAAGATTAGTCAAGCCAAATCGGTCGATATAATCCATCATCTTGTCTTGATTCGCAGCGGTTTTTTCCACGTAATAAAGAAGGTTTTCTTTGATAGTACGGTCAAACAAAAAACCATTTTGTCCTACATATCCTATCTTTCGTCTAAATGCCACCAGTCGTTGCCGAGTTGCCGCTTTTTCATTCACCAAAATCCTACCGGAACACGGAACGTAATACCCCATTAATAAATTAACCAAAGTGCTTTTGCCACAGCCGCTATACCCGGTTATCGCCGTTATTTGACCTACTTGAAGACACAAGTCAAGTTCTTTGATCACGGGAAGAGGTTGTTGATATGAAAACGATACTTTCTCCATGGCTATCGTCCGAATTTTCGGCAAAAAGGAAGAATCATCTTCGATGGGCTCTGTGGGAATATTCATAATTTCGACGAGTCGTTCACAACATGTTTTGCCATAGCGATAAAGTGGGATGATGTTTTCTGCGGCAGCGGTGTTAATGTTTAATAACCCGTAAATACTCATCATCATCGCAAAGCCACCCACCGCAAGTTTATTGTTTGCAATAAGAACAGCGCTTAGGGTGATAATGCTTAAATACCCAATCTGTCGGCAAATAATCCCCGTTGACCGTTGCGCATAGCTCCACATATTTTTTTTGAGCAGTAGTCTTAATCCATCGCCCACGAGGCAACCCGTCCGTAGTTGCTCGGATTTATAGGAGTTGGCGTTTTTTACAATCTTCACACCCGCAATTACATTGGTCAAATCGCTTCTCAATCTCGCATACGCCTCGTTCCAGTTGTGAAAAACGGCGGTCAAAGGCAGTTTCATGGAAATGATGTAATCTAACACAATAAAACTCATTGCCGCCAACATGACAATATAGCTTGCGGTTGCCATTAAAGCAAGCAATCCAACACAGATAAGCAAGCTGATAATGCCGTCGATCCAATAATAGTCAATTACGCCATCTATACTCATCGGCTCATCTAAGATTCGAGAAACGAAGTATGAGGGAGAATGGGCTTCAAATGTGTCTATATTTGTCTGCGCTATGTGGTTGAGCATAAAGGAAACAATCAATCTGATCACACGATTGCGCTCCCTATACAACAGGTATGTCTTTAAAAACCCCAACGCAATACGGACAGCAAAGAGAACTAAAACAACGGCTATCCAATAATAGCGTCCTGCTAAAATGCCACGGGAAGCACAATCAATTATATCAGACAAAATAAGCGGCTCTATTATTGTCAGTACCGCAATCGCAACGCATAGCGACGCAAATAGTACATCTCCCCAAAAACGGCGAGGAATCAATGCACGAATTTGCTTAACGGCGTTGGTTGACGTTCCCTCATTTTTCTTCGATAATAATGTCATGTTTGATCAATTCATCTATAAAGTTTTTTACATCATCTATAATGATTTCGGGAGTAACGTTGGTTTCCCGCGCTAAGACTTCCGTGAGCCGCTCCACAGAATCATATTTAATAACATTTTGAACAATCCACTGCCCGGTAGAGTTCAATAATATGATATGCGGTTTCTTTTCATTGCGGCGAGAAAGCACAATCTCTCCCTGCACATTGTTTACTATAATATTCGTGTTATATTTGAACATTTGTTATTCACCTAAAAGCGTTCGTAGGGTGTTATGAAACACACACTCTGGTATTGGCTTTTCGTTATAGCCATAATATTCCATAATCAACGTTGGCGCGCAAAGTCCACAGTGTGTATAATTTTCACATTTACTACACGCTGTTTTAACTTCAATATATCGTAACCTTTGCTCATATAGTTTTGCCCATGCCACATCGAAATCACTTGTGAGAATATTGTAGCGTTCACCAGGAATGCTGTCACAAAGAAAACAATTGCCGTAGGGATCAACTGATAAATTGGTCAGTCCTGCATTGCAACTAGTAAATCCAACAACTCTATCATATTTGTTCAATAATTCTTTTTGAAACAATACTTTTCGTTCCGCTTCCGGTTGGACGTTGATTAGTTCACTCGGTGACAATTGTAAAGTCTGCGGAGATTTGTCACCATTAGTATAGGCGCGCATTCGGTAATACTGAGCAAACCCACAACCTTCTTGTTTTGCAAGGGAATATGCTCCGCGTAATTCATGAGCATTATATTTGTTAGAAATAAACGTGATGGTTACATTGACGTCCTTCTTTCTTAACATCTTAATAGCCTTTAATACCGCACTAAAAGCAACTGCATTCCTGCAAAAGGTATCATATGTTTCCTGGGACATCCCATATAGCGTAATGTTTATTTTTTCAGGTTTTTTCTGACTAAACACTTTTATGATGTTTGGTCCAATTAGACTACCATTGCTCATGATCGTAATCTTGTAACCCAAATCATAGGCGTAAAGATATAACTCAGTAAAATATGGACAACAAAAAACTTCTCCACCGGTAAAAGCAAGAAACATGCAACCTTTCTCTCTCAACAAAGATAAAACGTATTTCCATTCATTTAAAGAAAGGCCGGGTATTTTTTGCCCTTTTAATGGTGTTTCATAACAGTGTAAGCATAAAAAATTACATCTGTACGTTAACTGTATGACAGCACGTATTGGTATATGCTTGGATTTTATGTAGGAACTAAAACTTTCTTTAAGACTATTGCTCATTTGGAACTTGATAGTATGAAGGCGTTAATTTAGCCTGTTACGTTGTATGGATTAGAATCGCTAGTTGTACAGGCGCACATCAAATCAATACTATCCACATCTATTTCTTCCATTATAGGAACTTCATAATTCACGGATCTTCCTCCTTTTTCATACTATCAAGTTCTTTTGCGTGCGTTATGCATTCAGCACAAAGTGTCGAGCCTTCGCGATTAGAGACACTAGGTAAATATGAGCATATCTCATTGTGGATGATATTGTCAGTTAGCCCATTAATGCTAGTAGTAAGTATGTTGCCTAATTGATAGGGTTTATACTCATAAACAATCGGTGGACCACAACATATAAAGCACTCGCCATCATATCGAACACATAGATTGCCGGCATTGTTGCATAATTTAGATTGCTGGACCAAGGAACTAATTTCAATCCCATTAATCTTTGCGCTTCCAAAGGGCGATACTGGTCTTAGTTTAATATCAATTCTATCTTGAAACATTTTACGCAAACGAGAAACGGTTGCAAATTGTTTATTGTTTTTATCAAAACTGACAATAACTTTGACTTGAAGACACAAAGAAAGTGCTTCTTTTATAAGAGGGATGACGGACTGATCAAGAGAGATAAAGTGCTGATGATAAGAATCGGTGCTGATTATTAATGTATCAAAGTTGTTATCGCGCAATGCCGTTAATCGCTCTGATACGTCTATATCCGAGCCCCAAAAGCCGTTTGTGCACAAGGAGAACTTAATATTATCATCATAATTGAGTTCTTGTAAACTTGATATCAAACTAGTAAAATGGCACATGGGCTCTCCGCCGCTGAAAACAATCCTATGAATATGGCTATACGCCGCATACTGCAACGCAAGCGAACAAATATTTGTTGGCATTATCCTAATTCCAACTTTTTTTAGCGGCGAAATAAAGCAATGAGGACACTCTGCATTGCAATCATTAGTATAGAACAGAATAATTTCTCTCATACCGATTAAATATTAGCATGTTTTTTTATTATTTGTCAAGGTTATTTTCTATTTTTGCATTTTTTGTGAATATTTGATCTGCGCATATTTAATCGAAATGTAAAATACTAAATGCTCATTGGATAGGTAAAGTAGCATTCCGGTTTCGCCCGCTCTTTGTCTTATCAACAAGCGCGAGGTGAAACGATAATTGCTTCCGGTTGACTTTGCCCTTCGTGTATGTTATTATTATCATAAAGTGTTAGGTGGAACTTTTGTACCATACTACCTAAGAGGAACTATGCCCAAACAACGCAGTAAAGCCAATTTAGTTTCCGTCCGCCGCGGACTGATCACCATGTGGTCCATGGTGGTCAAAAATATCAAAAACCAATACCGTCGCTCGGTGTTGGGTATTTTGTGGACGGTGCTCAACCCCTTGCTCACCATGTTGGTGATGGCTTTCGTGTTCAGTTCCATCTTCGGCAGAGGGAAGATCAACATGGACTACCCCGTATACGTGTTGACGGGCAACATCGTGTTCAACCTGTTGCGCACCGCCACCGATCAAGCCCTGCCCTCTATGGTCAACAACTACGACCTGCTCACCAAGACCCGCGTGCCCTACGCGGTGTTCCCCGCTTCGGCGGTGGCGTCCGCTCTGGTCAACTTCGGCTTTTCGTTGGTGGCGCTCATTGTGGTGATGCTCATTCGTATCCCCAAAGGCGTTACCTTCCATTGGACGATGCCCATGCTGTTGGTGCCTTGGCTGCCCGCTATGTTGATGTTTTGTTTGGGGCTGGCGTTTTTTCTTTGCACCATCTACGTGCGCTTTCGGGACATCAAACACCTCTACACCGTCTTTTTGACCTTGTGGATGTACATGACCCCCGTGTTTTATTCCACGTCCATCTTGTCCGACAAGGTGCAAGCCGTTCTCAAGTTCAACCCCATGGTGCATTACCTCGGCTACTTCCGCGACGTCGTCTCGGGCACCGTCCCCTCTTGGCAGACCCACCTCATCATCTACGGCGTGGGGCTGGGCGCTTTGGGGATAGGGTACCTCGTGTTCCGCCTCTCTCGGCGTAAGTTTATTTTGTATATCTAGTATGGACAATTATTCGATCGACCCCAACAAACCCCTTATCGACGTGCAAAACGTCTCCATGCGCTTTCGTATGCCCACCGAGAGGATCGACAACCTCAAAGAGTTTGTCATCAAGACCATCAAACGGCAGGTGCGGTACGAAGATTTTTGGGCGGTCAAGGACGTGTCGCTGACCGTCAACAAAGGGGAAAGTTTGGCTTTGATCGGTCGCAACGGCGCGGGCAAAAGCACCCTTCTTAGGATGATCGCGGGCATTATGGAGCCCACAGAGGGGCAGATCGAAACGCAAGGCGTGATGGTGCCTTTGCTCAAATTGGGCGCGGGTTTCGATATGAACGCCACGGGGCGGGAAAACGTATTCCTCAACGGCGCGATGATGGGATTCAGCCACCGCGAAATGAACGCCAAATACGACAGTATCGTGGAGTTTTCGGAGTTGGGCAAGTTTATGAACGTCCCCCTCAAAAACTATTCGGCGGGTATGTTGACCCGACTCGGCTTTTCCATCGCCGCGGACGTCAACCCCGATATCCTGTTGATCGACGAAGTGTTGGCGGTGGGCGACGCCCCCTTCCAAAAGAAGTGCCGCGACAAGATCAACGAGCTCAAACGCAGCGGCGTGACTTTTATCGTGGTCTCTCACAGTATGCCCTCGATCAAATCCCTTTGCGAAAGGGCGGTGTGGCTCAAAGACGGCTCCATCGTGATGCAAGGGGACACCGCCTCGGTGGCGGACGCCTATCTCGCCGACTGCAATCTCAAATCATGAACTTACTCTTCCCTCTGTCTTTCCCCACTTTGGTCGACCGACCCCTCCTCTACGTGCGGGGCGGCGCTACACGGGAAAACGGTTGGGAGATCAAAGCGGGCGAGTCCGCCTCTTTCAATACCTATTTCAACTGCTTTTCGTACGACAAATACCGCCGCCTAACCCTTGTTGAGCGGGTGGTTTTGCGCTTGCTCCTTACCGGCAAAGGCAAGGTGATCTTGCGCCGTCAATTCGTGACGGACGAGTTCAACGCGGCGTTTGCCAAGGTGGATCTGTGGCAGGACGGCTTGAAAACCGACCCCGTACCCTACCCTTCGGTGGAGATCCCTTGCGAGGATCTCTATTCGCTCGACTTCGACCACCCCGACGAGGCGTGGGTCGAGCTGCCTTTCGATCTATCCGCCCTCGAGGGCGTGGGTATGGTCTATCCCGTGGTGCAAGCCGAGACGGATTGCGCCATCGTCGAGGGAGGCTACTACACCGACCTCGATCCTTTGCGCTCTCCCAAGATCGGTATCGTCATCTGCACCTACCGCCGCGAGTCTTACGTAGAGGACAATTTGGCAAGGCTCAACGCCTTTTGGGCGACGCACCCCGAGACGAAAGACCACTTTGACGTCTTCGTCGTCGACAACGCCAAGACCCTGCCCCCTTTGACGGGCGCGACTTTGATCCCCAACCGCAACTTAGGCGGCAGCGGGGGCTTTACGCGCGGATTGATGGAGACCTATCGGCGAGGCTACACCCACGCGCTTCTGATGGACGACGACATCGCCTTCGACCCCAACGTACTCGTCAAAACGTGCGGGCTGCTGTCTTACGCCGCCAGCCCCACCTTGTCGGTGGGCGGGGGAATGATGCGAAGGGAAGAGCCCGCTTTTCAGTACGAAATGGGAGCGGTTTGGACGGGCACCGGGTTGAGAGGGTTGCGCCGCGGCTACGACCTCACACGGGAAGCGGACGTACTGCGCAACGAGCGAGACCAACACACCGACTACAACGCTTGGTGGTATATGTGCATGCCCTTGTCCTTCGTCCGCGACTACGGACTGCCTCTCCCCCTCTTTATCAAAGGGGACGACGTGGAATACGGCTTGCGCTGCACCAAAGGAGAGATCGCGCTCCTCAACGGCGTGGGGGTGTGGCACGACAATTTCGACTTCAAATATTCGGGCGAATTGCCCTATTACGTCAAGCGCAACGAGTTGATCGTAAACGCTCTTAGGTCCCCCTCTCACTCGGCGCTGTCCGCCGCCAAAAAATTGGTCCGCGGGCTTGCCAAGGAATTGATCTTTCAGCACTACGCCACCGCGCGGTTGATCTTCGCCGCTTACGACGACTTCCTCAAAGGTCCCGACTATCTGCTCCATTTGGACGGGGAAGCGCTGCACCAAGCCTTGCGCAAAGACCAACAACAGTACTCCAAAGAGCAACTCGTATCCCAAGGCTACGACCTCGACCGCCCCTACTATCAAGGCAAAAAACGCTCCTTTGTACGGCTGGCGTTGACGTTGGACGGGTATTTGTTCCCCTCGTGCGCTTTTGACAAAAAGGAGAAGCAAAAAGGACGACTTTTGCACTTGGCGACCGCCACGCCGAGGGACTTTTACAAAGCCCCATGGACGATACAGTACAATCACGAGACCGACCGCGGTTTCGTCACCCGCTTAAGCCGCAAGACCCTGTGGAGCATGGGGTGGAAATTGCTCCCACTCTTCTTCAAGACCCTTCGCCGCTACCGCAAAGTGTGCAGGCTGTATTGGGACAAGCAGGACGAATTGACGAGTTGGGACACTTGGGAAAGATTGTTGCAAAGCCCCAAGGCTTCGCAATGAGATAGGCTCACGCCTATGATATAGACCCATGGTCAATGATATATCGGCTCTACCGATATGATATACGACCCGTGGTCGTATGGCGGATACTCAAATAGACCACCTCTTTCCCCTCAAGGGGAACGCTGTCATCGTTACAAATCAATCAAATATTCACCACAATATCCCTCGATGGACGAGTCCTCGAGGGATATATCCTTTTCGAGCCCCGCTCGAACAGATCATAACGCAGTGCGGTATATCATAGGCAACGCCTATCTCATTGCGCGGTAGCGCATTGCGCCGTTCCGTTCGGCAAATGTGAAATTGATGTCATATATATCTTTGATATATAACCGTTTTTTTACTGTTGACTTGTGACGAAATATGGTGTATATTTAGTAATAGCAAATCTATTTACAAAAAGGAGGCTACTATGGCTCATTTGCAAGAAGCGGCAGTCAAACAGATCAACGAGATCTGCGACAGGTACGCCAACGAGACGACCCCTTTGATGATGATCCTCTCGGACATCCAAAAGGAATACGGCTATATTCCTTTGGAAGTGCAGGAGTTGGTATCCGCTCGCACCGGTATTTCGGTGGCGGAGATCTACGGCGTCGTGACGTTCTACTCGTTTTTCTCTCTCAAACCCAAAGGCAAATACGTGATCGGTTGCTGCTTGGGTACCGCGTGCTACGTCAAAGGCGCTCAACAAGTCATCGACAAGTTTTCGGACATCCTCAAGATCAAACCCGGTGAGACCACCGAGGACGGTCTGTTCACCTTGGACGCATTGCGTTGTATCGGCGCTTGCGGTATCGCTCCCGCCGTTCAGATCAACGGCAAAGTGTACCCCAAGATGACCGTGGACGCCGTGCCCAAACTCATCGACGAATACAAAGCGGGAGGGATTGCGTAATGATCAAAGGCTACGAAGAATTTGACGCCAAATCGGCAAGTTGTACCCAATGTCTCGAAGACAAGTTTTCGGGTGCGGACGGCAAGCGCCACGTCGTGTTGTGCGGCGGTACCGGCTGTTTGTCCTCCAACTCCGCCGAGATCTTGGCTAAGTTTAGGGAAGTGATCCACGCCAAGGGGTTGGACGACAAAGTGACCGTCAACCAAGTCGGTTGCTTCGGCTTCTGCTCCCAAGGTCCCTTCGTCAAGATCTTCCCCGAAGATACTTTGTACCGCATGGTGCATCTGTCGGACGTGGACGAGATCGTGGAAAAGGATATCGAAGGCGGCGAGATCGTCGAGAGACTGTTGTACGTCGATCCCCAAACCAAGGAAAAGATCACCAAGCAAGACGATATCAATTTCTACAAAAAACAAGTGCGTATCGCTCTGCACGGCTGCGGCGCCATCAACCCCGAGGACATCAACGAGGCGTTGGGCGCGGGCGCGTTCAAAGGCTTGGAGAGAGCGCTCAAGATGGACCGCAAGGACGTGATCCAAGAAGTGTTGGATTCGGGTCTCAGAGGTCGTGGCGGCGGCGGTTTCCCCACCGGTAGGAAATGGCTGTTCGCTTATCAACAACCCGAAGGTCAAAAGTTTGTCGTCTGCAACGGCGACGAGGGCGACCCCGGCGCGTTTATGGATCGTAGTATCTTGGAAGGCAACCCCTTGGCTGTCATCGAAGGTATGATGATCGCAGGCTACGCCATCGGCGCTCAAAACGGCTACTTCTACGTGCGCGCCGAGTACCCCATCGCGGTCAACCGTCTGCGCATCGCCATCAAGCAAGCCGAAGAAATGGGCTTTTTGGGCGACCACATCTTGGGCACCGACTTCTCCTTCCGCGTACATATCCGTCTGGGTGCGGGTGCGTTCGTGTGCGGCGAAGAGACCGCTTTGCTCAACTCCATCGAGGGTCAACGCGGTATGCCCCGTCCCCGTCCTCCCTTCCCCGCCGTCAAAGGCTTGTGGGAGAGCCCCTCTATCATCAACAACGTGGAGACCTTGGCAACCGTGCCTTACATTCTCCGCGAAGGCGCTGCTAAGTTTGCCTCCATCGGCACCGAGCGCAGCAAAGGCACCAAAGTGTTCGCTTTGGGCGGCAAGATCAACAACGTCGGCTTGGTGGAAGTCCCCATGGGTACCACCTTGCGCGAATTGGTCTACGACATCGGCGGCGGCGTGCCCGGTGGCAAAGAGTTCAAAGCCATCCAAACGGGCGGTCCCTCGGGCGGCTGCTTGACCAAGGACGACTTGGACGCCGCGATCGACTACGACAACCTCATCGCCAAAGGCTCCATGATGGGCTCGGGCGGCGCGATCGTCATGGACGAAGACAACTGTATGGTGGACGTCGCCAAGTTCTATATGGAGTTTATCTGCGACGAGTCCTGCGGTAAGTGTTCGCCCTGCCGTATCGGCACCAAGCGTATGCTGGAACTCCTTACCAAGATCACGGACGGCAAGGGCACCATGGAAGACCTCGACGCATTGGAAGAATTGGCGCAAAACGTGCGTTCCAACTCCCTGTGCGGCTTGGGTCAAACGGCTCCCAACCCCATCCTCTCCACCTTGGCGCACTTCCGCGACGAGTACATCGCTCACATCGTGGACAAAAAGTGCCCCGCTCACGTTTGCAAGAACTTGATGCAATACCAAATCGACCGCGAAAAATGTATCGGCTGCGGTCTGTGCGAGCGTCAATGTCCCGTGGGCGCCATCTCCAAGACCGACTACGTTGCGCCCGGTCACAAGCTCCCCTCGAGGGTGATCGACCAAAGCATGTGTATCAAGTGCGGTATGTGTATGGCAGGGTGTAAATTCAAAGCCATCAGCAAAAACTAATAGGAGGGTACGAATATGGCAAAAGTCAATATCAAAATCGAAGGAATCCCTTTCCAAGTAGAAGCCGGTTCTACCATCCTCGAGGCCGCCAAAGCCTGCGGATTTGAGATCCCGTCTTTGTGCGCCTACAATCACGGCGAGTGCAGCAAAGCGTCCTGCCGCGTGTGCTTGGTGGAAGCCACCGGCGCAAGAGGGTTGGTCGCCAGCTGCGTCTATCCCGTCGCCGAAGGTATGGAGATCACCATCTCCTCTCCCAAAGCGGTCGCCGCTCGCCGCACGTCGGTGGAATTATTGCTGTCCAACCACAACAAAAACTGCCAACAATGCGACAAAAACGGTCAATGCGAACTGTTGCACGTGGCGCAACTGACGGGCGCTCGCGAGGGTATGTACGAGGGTGCCAAGACCCCCACTACCGTGGATCAACTCACCCCCTCTATCAAGCGCGACACCAGCAAGTGTATCCTGTGCGGCCGTTGCGTGGAGCGTTGCAAAAACGCGCACGGACTGGGCATTTTGGGATTTGAAAAGCGTGGTTTCAACACCATCGTCGCTCCCGCCGAAAACCGCAGTTTTGCCAACAGCCCCTGCTTGCTGTGCGGTCAATGCGTGACGGTGTGCCCCACCGGTGCTTTGATGGAAGTGAGCGAGCTTGACAAGATCGACGCCGCCATGAAAGCGGGCAAGTACGTCGTGGTGCAGACCGCTCCCGCCGTGCGTGCCGCCATCGGCGAAGAGTTCGGTATGCCCATCGGTACCCTTGCCACCGGCAAGATGGTCGCCGCGCTCAAGCGCTTGGGCTTCAAGAAAGTGTTCGACACCAACTTCGGCGCCGACCTCACCATCATGGAAGAAGCCAACGAATTGCTATCGAGAGTCAAAGAGGGCGGCACCCTGCCCATGATCACCTCTTGCTCCCCCGGTTGGATCAACTACGCCGAGTACAACTATCCCGACCTGTTGCCCCACCTCTCCAGCTGCAAATCTCCTCACGAGATGTTCGGCGCTATCCTCAAGACTTACTACGCCAAAAAGAACGGGATCGACCCCAAAGATATGTTCGTCGTGTCGGTCATGCCCTGCACCGCCAAGAAGTTTGAAAAGGATCGTCCCGAGCTGGTCAACAAAGACGGCTTGAAGGATGTGGACTGCGTGATCACCACCCGCGAATTGGGCAAGTTGATCCGCCGTTCGGGTATCATCTTCAACAAACTGCCCGACGAAGAGTTCGACAACGACATCGTGGGCGAATACACGGGCGCGGGCGTCATCTTCGGCGTGACCGGCGGCGTGATGGAAGCGGCTTTGCGTACTGCCGCCGCGGTGTTGACCGGCAAAGAGCTGCAACCCGTGGAACTGCACGACGTGCGCGGCTTCGACGGCATCAAAGAGGCGACCTACGACTTTGCGGGCACCCAAGTCAAAGTGGCTGTGGCGCACGGTATGCGCAACGCCAAAGTCCTGTTGGATCAGATCCGCGAAGGCAAGAGCCCCTATCTCTTTATCGAGATCATGTGCTGCCCCGGCGGCTGTATCGCGGGCGGCGGTCAACCCTACGTCAAACCCTGCTTCCTGCCCAACGAAGGGGACGACATCCTCGATACCTTCCGCGCCAAACGGGCGGCGGCGCTGTATCAAGAGGACGAGCTCAAAGCCGAGCGCGTGTCTCACCGCAATCCTCAGATCATTCAGTTGTACGACGAGTTCTTGGGCAAACCCAACTCTCACTTGGCGCACGAGTTGTTGCACACCCACTACAACCCCAACCGCAAAAAGTTCGACTGATCGAAACGTTAAGCAAAAACCGCAAGGCGACCCCTTGCGGTTTTTATTATGTCGCGCGCCAAGCCCAACGCGGTTGACTATCCCCTCAAAAAGTGGCATAATGAAAGGGATAGGAGACCATTATGAGAGAAAAAATACTGACGATACCCCGCAAGACGGTGGACGAATTGATCGGAGACAGCCGCACCCAACTCCTGCCCATGACCGAGGAGAAGTTTGTGCAAGCGGTCCGAGGGCAGATCGCCTATCGCTATCGGGACGAAGTGGAAAACGACCTTACCACCAAACAGTTGATCGCCTACGTCGTCGTGCGTAGCGAGGGCTGTATCTTTGGAATGCGCCGACTCAAAAAGCAGACCGAGGCGAGGTTGCACGACCGCCTCTCCATCGGGGTGGGCGGACACATCAACACCGAGGACCTTGCGGGAGACGAACTCGAGGTCATTCGCCACGGACTGTTGAGAGAGTTGCACGAGGAAGTGTGGATCGAGGATCATCTCCCCATGCGCTTGTTGGGCTTTATCAACGACAATTCCACCGAAGTGGGGCAAGTGCATACCGGCATTTGTTACTTGGTAGACGTACCCCACAAGGCGTGCTCGGTACGAGAGACGGACAAGATGGAAGGGGTGTGGATGAGCCCCACCGAACTAAGGCAAGACTACGATCGGTTGGAGACTTGGTCGCAGATCGCTTTGGACGCACTGGATAGCGAGCGTAAGTAGTCTACAAGCCACAGACGGATAACAAAAATGGATTTGCGGAAGACCGCAAATCCATTTTGTTTGTTGTCCCTGATCAGTCAGCCAAAATGAGGTGACCGGTGACGCACATATAGATGACGTCGATGAGGTTGAGGAACCAGCCCCAGCCCACAAACACGAACAGCAAAAAGACCACGAGGCTCAGAGCGTCTTTCTTCTCCAAGAACTTGGACAGACGGACCAACAACTCGATGACCCAACCCACGACGGGGATGAGCAACAGGATCAACTTGATCAACAAGCTTTGGCTGTTAAACCATTTGCAGAAGTTTTCCATATCATTCTCCTTTTTCAGTATTTTTGATTTCGTCCCCATTGTAGCATCTTTGGGGTAGAGGCGCAAGCGTTTTGTATCAAAATGCGTTGCCTACGCCTCTATTTTCGCAAATCGGCGGACTTTTTTCGCTCTTGCTCCCCTTTTTCAACAAAATGCGCGACCTTTGCGCTTGGTGTGCAATTCGCTTGACCGAAACGGCAGGCAAATGATATACTATCGAAAGAAAACGACAAGGAGCCGAAACATGAAGCGTTTTGCCTATACCCATAGTATGCGAATGCAATCGTCCCGAGCGACAAGCGCGGGTCTTTTGCCATGCTAAGAGGTAAGGATCGGTTTGTACGCTCGGGACTTGTTCTCGGGCGTTTTTTGTTGCCCGAAACGGCTTGACTATCCTCCTCGGCAAGTAAACTCCTCGCCGCAAAAACACACCGCCGCCTATGGCGGTCTACTTAGGATATTATTATGATACAACTACTCAACGTCAACAAAACCTACCCCTCGCGAGACGGGGACGTGGTCGCCCTCAAGGGGGTCAACTTGACCATACCCGACCGCGAGATCTACGGCATCATCGGCTTGTCGGGCGCGGGCAAAAGCACCTTGGTGCGCTGCATCAATCTGCTCGAAAAACCCACCTCGGGCAAGGTGCTGATCGACGGTGAAGACTTGACCCAAGTCAAGCCCAAGCGCCTTAGGGAGATCCGCAAGCAGATCGGCATGATCTTTCAGCACTTCAACCTGCTCGAACAGCGCACCGTGTTGGACAACGTGCGCTTTCCCCTGGAACTGACGCACACCCCGAGACCCGAGCAAAAACGCCGCGCCGAGGAGTTGCTCGATCTCGTCGGACTATCCGACAAGGCGGGGGCGTACCCTTCCCAACTGTCGGGCGGACAACAACAGCGGGTGGCGATCGCGCGCGCTTTGGCGACCGAGCCCAAGTACTTACTGTGCGACGAAGCGACAAGCGCTCTTGACCCCAACACCACCCAATCCATCTTGCAGCTATTGCAAAAGATCAACCGCGAATTGGGGGTGACGGTGGTCGTCATCACCCACGAACTCAAGGTGGTGGAGAGCATTTGCACTTCGGTCGCGGTGTTGGACCACTCTACCGTGGTCGAGGCGGGCGATATGCGCACGGTGTTTGCCTCTCCCCGCTCGGACATCGCCAAACAACTGATTTTGCCCCACTTGGAGCCGTCCGCGCTCCCGAGGCTGAGGCTGGTGTTTGACGGCGCGTCCACCGACGTACCCGTCATTTCGGGACTTGCCAAGGACACGGGGGTGGCGGTCAACATTCTGTTTGCCGACACCAAGACCATCGAGGGCAACACCTTCGGACACATGGTCATCGAATTGCCCCAAGACGAGGCGGATCAAGCCGCCGTCAAAACGTATTTGGACGACAAGGGCGTGCGGTACGAGGAGGACGCGGTATGAGCGATTTGCTAAGACAACTGTTTACGGACGGCAGCATCGGCACGGGCCTCTTGGAGACCGTGTATCTCACCCTCATTTCCACCGCGTTCGCCTACCTCTTGGGACTACCCTTGGGGCTATTGTTGTACGTCACCGACAGAGGGGGGCTCAAACCCTGTCTGCCCCTCAACAAAACGATCGGGATCGTCGTCAACTTGTTGCGCTCTATCCCCTTCGTCATCCTGATGGTCGCCTTTTTGCCCGTCGCCAAAGCCATCGTGGGCACGAGCTTGGGCAACAAAGCCATGATCGTCATGTTGATCGTAGCGGCGGCGCCCTTTGTGGCGCGCATGGTGGAGTCCTCCGCCAAAGAGGTCAAGGGGGGCGTGATCGAGGCGGCGAAGTCGATGGGCGCGAGCAATATGCAGATATTGTTCAAAGTGATCCTGCCCGAAGCCAAACCCGCCCTCATCGTGGGCGCGATCATCACCACCGTCAACGTCATCGGCTACTCGGCGATGGCGGGTACCATCGGCGGGGGCGGATTGGGCGCGATCGCCATCACCTACGGCTACCAACGCTTCAAAGACGACGTGATCTGGGTGTGCGTGGCGTTGATGGTGATACTGGTACAAGTGCTGCAAGAGGTGGGTATGTTCGTCGCCCGCCGCACCGACAAGCGGGTGCGCTCCGGCCATCGTCGCAAAACGGTCGCCGAAGAGCCCAAACCTTGTTTTTTGAACAAAACAGGATCATCCCAAAGGAGATAATTATGAAAAAATTGATCGCTATCCTCGCTATCCTCGCCATCGCCGCCGCCTCGGCGGTGGGGCTTGTCGCCTGCAAGGGAACGGACGAGCATACCATCGTGGTGGGCGCGAGTTCCACCCCGCACGCCGAGATCTTGGCGGTGGTCAAAGACGCGCTCCTTTCTCAGGGCTACACCCTCAAGATCGTCACTTACGACGACTACGTACTCCCCAATTTGGCGCTGGAAGAGGGCAGTTTGGACGCCAACTACTTCCAACACACCCCCTACCTCAATACCTTTAACGCCCAAAAAGGCACCCACTTGGTGGCGGTGGACAAGATCCACTACGAGCCCTTCGGCGTGTACGGCAAGGGCGTGACCCAAGCGGACTTCGATACCGTCAAGACGGGTCGAAAGATCCTCGTGCCCGACGACGGCAGCAACTGCACCCGCGCTTTGTTCGTGTTGCAGGAGCAAGGGTATATCACCCTCAACGCGGACGCCAAAGCCACCGACAACTTGTCGGACAAGGATATCCTCGACGGCAGGGGCAACACCGTGATCTTGATCAAAGCCGAAAACTTGGCGGCGCAACTGGGCAACGCGGATAGCGGCACTCTCGCCGTCATCAACGGCAACTATGCCTTAGCGGCGGGTCTCGACGTCCGCAACGCCCTCGCCATCGAAAACGCCACGGGCGAAGCGGCGAGTTTGTACGCCAACGTGATCGCGGTCAAGCAAGGTCACCAAAACGACGCCAAGATCCAAGCGCTCATCACCGCGCTCAAATCGCAAGCCGTCGCGGACTACATCCAAAGCCATTACGAGGGAGCGGTCAAGGTTGCGTTTTAGCGCCTTGTAGCCAAGGCGACAAACGCAGTGATATTCATGCTGCGCATGAGTTATATTTATCCTTGCAGGATAAGTGATATTCACGCTACCGCGTGAGTGATATTTGCGCCAATGGCGCAAGTTGAGGTTAAAAAAGATGGTTTGGGTACAAAACCTTGTTAAGTACCCCAACCATCTGTTTTTTTACCATAACTTGCCGGTAAGGCAAATATCACTCGCACCCCGTGCGAATATCACTTTGCGTTAGCAAAATATAACTCACGCATAGCGTGAATATAACTCCGCACGTCGGGCGGCTCACTTCCATCTCTTCCACAATATCCCCAAGGTCACGCCTCCGCCTATGGCGACGAGCAGGGCGACGATACCCAAAGGCAGGGTGGCTTTGGGCAGGTTGCCGCTCCCCAAAAACATACCGAGCAAAACGGCGGTAGCGATTGCGAGTGCCACGGTCACGGCGGTCAAGGCGATCGTCAATTCCAGTAGCCATTTATTCTTGTCCTTTTCCATACCAATACTCTTCCTCCAGTATCAAGGTCTGCGAGTAGGCGTAGGTCGTCACGCCCGTCACCTCGCTCGCCTGCTTGTCTTCCGCTTCGCTTGCACGATCCAATCCCACCACGGGCAAGGTGGTGACCTCGGTACCCAAGGCGATTTGTTGCAACAAGCACTTGTTGCCCGTATAGCGAGACGTCTCGGTCAAGGCGGTCACACCCGCCAACACGCCCATACCGCAGGACGAGCGGTTGTCTTGATTATAGTTATAGCTGAGCCGTCCCAAATAGACCGTGCGTTCGATCGCGCCGTAGTCGCTGCCGACCACCCCGCCGAGATAAATGACGAAGCCCACCGCCTGCACTTGTCCCACCACGTTGCAGCGGGTAATGCTTGCCGACGAGTCCTCGTCGCTTCCGTTGTTGGCGGCGATACCGCCCACGTTGCCCACGGTCAGGCGTTCGCCCCCGCCGATCACTTTGCCCGCAAAAGCACAATGGTCGATCGACCCCTCGTTGGTGCTGACGATACCCCCGACCGAGGCTTGGCTGACGATATAGTTGCCCTCGCCCGCGTCCTCGGGGACGTCGATATTTTGCTTGTAGCCTTGCACCGTGCCTTCCACCGTGCAGCCCTTGATCTCCCCTTCGTTTTGTCCGGCGATGCCGCCCACCAAGGGGGACCATTGGTACAAGGCCGAAGTTTGGGTTAATTCGCTCACCGACGCCACCGTGCAACCCTCGATCACGCCTTCGTTGCAATACGCCACCCCGCCCATATCCACGTTTTGGCTGAGGACGTACAACCCCAATAGGGCGTTGTCGATCCTGCCGAAGTTGTCGCAAGCAAACGTGCCGAAGCGGCTATCCACCCCGGCCGTGCCCGTAAGCGACACGCTCGTCTCCCAGTTGATACCGAAAAAGGTTTGGGTATAGTAACCCTCCGCGACCAGGTCTTTCAAAACCCCGTAATTGCGCACCGCCAGTAGAGAAGTACGCAAAGCGCCTTCCTCGTCCTTTTGGGCGGCGGGGTCGACCGTAAGATTCAAATTGCCCTTAAGGCGCAAGGTCACGTCCGTCCACTCTCCGTAGTTGTCCCCGACTATCGCCGCCCAATCCCCTTTGACGGCGACGTCCCCCTCGAGTTCGATCACGGCATGGCTGAGTTTGCCCTCGAATCGGCTCCACAAAGGAGCGTCGCCCAAAGTCAAAGACAAGGTGTGCCCCCCTGCGTCAATATCGCACTTGACTACGTCGCCCGAAGGGAGCGCCATATCTTCGGTCAGTTTGTATTTGCCCTCTTTGGACAGGACTTTTTGCAAGTCGTTTTCCGCCGCAATCGCGATACGATAATCCCACCCGCCCATCGACATGGCGGACAAGGTCGTCCCCGCCAAGGACAGCAGCAAGGCGATCACCAGTAGCGCGGCGACCGCCCCTATCGTCAGGCGGCGGGACAAACGCATACGGGGCTTGGGCAAATACAGTTTGCCCTTCTTTTCGTAAGGCTCCAAGTCGAAAGCGTGTTGATAGATGGCGGTAAGGCGTTTTTTGTCCTCTTTGCTCGCGTCCACCCAAGCCGACTTGAGATCGGGCGAGCCCACCACCGCCATCATCTCGACGGGGGTGACGATCTTGTCCGTCCCCGCCCAATAGCGCAAGGCTTTGCCCGCGCAAGAGGCAAAGCGGCGGTACAGCCACCAAGGCTCCTCCGCTATCTCGTAGCGGGTCTCTTTGATCAATTCCTCCCGATGAGCCGAAAGAAGCTTGCGACTGCCGTACAAATACAGCACGCCAAGCAGCGGAAAACGCCCGTAACACACGTTACGGGTCTTGCGGTCGTACACCTCGTCAAATGCCTTGACGTCGTCTTTGACCGCCGCGTCTAACAGTCGGCTCAACGTTTCGTTCATTACTTTTTGGTTTTGACCCCTCTATCCTTCGCCCAACGGTCCAAAGCGTCGAAGAGGTACGCCTCGTCCACGTCCTTTTGCTCCACCAACTTTTTGAGGAGCGCATTGTTGGCGCGATATTCGCCAAGGAGCGCCTCGATGTCCTCTCCCTGCTTGCCCAACTCCTTGACGATATTGTCGCTTTGCGAGCGGATGCCGTCTAAGCGGCTGGTGGAATCCGCCAACCCCTTGGACACGTCCTTGTTGACGAAATCGCTCACCTTTTGCACGTTGGCGTTGTAGTTTTCGAGCGAGCGCTGCAACTCCTTGACGTTGTAGTTGTTGCGCTTTTCTTCCACGATGGCGTCCAGTTTGGACAACTGCTCGTCCACTCGCTTTTCCATATCCCCTACTTTGTCCAACCCTTCCTGCATCTTGCCCATGGCGGCGGACAACTTGCCCACCTCTTCCACGTAGCGCGCGCCCATACTGACGAAGCGGTCGATCTGGGCGGACAGGTCGGCGCTACGCGCCGCTTGCTTGGATAGGTCTTGATAGATCCTCTCCAATTTGCCCGCCACGTCCCCCTCGAAAGCGTTGTTGAGGGTGCCGATGTCCTCGCGCAACCCCTGGTAGGTGTCCACAAACTGGGTCAGGCTGTCCAATACGGGCGCCAGCATGTCGCGGTACCCCAAAAACGCGTTGATCAACTCTTGGATATTGGCGATTTCCATCATCTATTCTCCTTTTTGTATTGCTTCATTTTGTTTACCAACTCACGCCTACTCTCCCGCAACTCGTCCAAATCCCTACGGGTGACCTCGCTAAGCAAGCGCACCACGGACGGATTGTCGGTAAGATGGGGCAGGTAGCGGAGCATATTGACGTCCAATTTGCCCTCGCCCTCTCCCGAAGTGGCGTCAAGCAGGCGGATCAGATCCTCGTCGCCCGAGGCGACAAAACACTTGCGCGCGTCGGATAGCGCCCCCATCTGCCAAAAGGACACGCCGGCAGAAAGAGAGTCGCCCTCTTCGTAAAGTCGGGCGTACACGTCAATACGCGCGATCTCCCACCCCGCGTTGGATAGCCGCAAAGCCGCCGTCTTGGCGTTGGCGAATTGCCCGAGGGAGATAAACTGCTCGATACGAGATCGCTGTTCCCCTTCGTCCAATCGCTTGCCCGCCACCTTTTCGAGGTCGGTCAACGCCAAGGAAGCGTCTTTGGTCTCGAAGTGCTTGGCGACCAATTCGCTCCAAAGGGGCGGTATGCTCCCTTCCACCAAGTACAAATGACGGCGCGCGCGGCTGGCGCCCACGTAAAACAGGTTGAAATAGTAGCGATAGACCGAGTTTTCGTCCGCCGTCTTGCGGCTGATCCGCTTGCGGGACAGGGTATCCCACTCTTTGTTGTAGCTATCGAGCAGATGGTACAGCACCACCACGTCCCGCTCCAAGCCCTTGACCTCGCTGACGGTGAGGATCTCTTGGGTGGGGAGAGCGTGCCGCAACTTCTCTTTGAGGGCGCGGTCGGGCACCACGATCGTGGCTTCCTGCTCCCGTTTTGCCAACCCCTCGACGAAGTTTTTGTCCTTGACCGAGGTGGCGGTCACCGTCTGTCCGTCGTCCACCGCGCTCCCCGCCAATACGAAAGAGTGGGTGCCGAAGGTGGCGGCGTTGAGGGCGCCCACCTCGTCCAATATCTCCTGTATCTTGCGCCCCGAGCGATAGTTGGCTCTAAGGGTCGCCACCCGCGCCGTCTCGGCGTCGAACAACAGCCTCTTGAGGTAAGCGAAGCGGAAAAAGGCGGGGTTGATCATCTGCAATGCGTCGCCCACGCAAAAGAGCTTGCGCCCCAAGCGAGATAGCAACACCAAAGTGACCTCGGCGTAGTCTTGCACCTCGTCCGCGATCACCAAACTGTAAGTGGGCAACTCCAAGGCGAGCAGCTTGCGGGAGAGGGTGTTGTTGTCCTCTCTCCCCTCTTTGGCAAGATAGCGGGCGTAGTCTTCGCCGAGGGCGTAGATCTCCTCGCACGCTCCTTTGCCAAAACTCTCCTCCCGCATGGCGACGTAGCTCGCCTTGTCCAACGTTTTATCGGGGTTGGCGGGGTCGCACCACCCCTCGATCAAACCGAATATCTCTTTGTAGACGATCTCCGCGCCCAGCGAGCGCAGTTTGTCAAGCCGCCCCTTGCCGCGAGAGTCTTTGGCGTAGCGGGACGCAAAATACTCCTCGTCCGCCATTCTGACGCTTTTGCCGGTGAGGTCGGTGTAGAAATCCGCCACCAACTTGTAGTCCACCTTGTGCCCGACGTAATCCGCCACCCCTTCCAAAAAGGCGGGGATATCTTTGACGTCGCCCACTTGAGGGTACAACCCCAACCTGAGGGCGACCGCGCCTTGCTTGTCCTCGTCCGCAAAAAGGGCGTCGCCATCGCGTATGGCGGCGGACAAAGACAGCACCTCTTGGCGCCACACGTCCACTTTGGCGGCGGTGTCAAGGAGCAATCCGCGCGAGTAGGTGGTGTACAACACCTTGCCCTTGTAACCTCGGGAAGCGCAATAGATGATCTTGTCGATACAGATATTGGTCTTGCCGCTCCCCGCGACCCCTTGCGCCAACACGTTGACGTCGTCCGAAGTGACGAGGGCGTTTTGTTCGTCGGTCAGGGCGGGGAAATACACCCCCTCTCCCTCGCTTAGGCGATAGCGTTTGGCAAGATCCGCCTTGGGCACTTCTACCTTGCGCCGCTCCAACCTCATCTCGAAGGTGGGATGCTCGGCAAGGTACGCCACGAAGCGGGTGTCCTCTTTGACGTCCCCGCCGACCGAGGAGTCGTACCCCACGAAGACCAAGTCTTTGCCGAGATCCAGCCAAAACGTGTGTTCGCCCAAAGTCGCCGTCCACAGTTCCCCTCTATCGAGTGGGGGCAATTCGGCAAGGTGCAATATCACCCCGCCCGCCACTTTGTCCAACAGGCGGTCGACTTGGCGAAAACGAGCGGTCTCCTTGAGAAGTCGCTCGGTTTTGAGTACTCTCACGCGGGAACTCAACACGGTATATCGGCAATCTACCTTGACGGTGATACTCATACTTTGTCCTTGATCGCGGCGATCACCAAGCGGTGAATATCCCCCCGCTCGGCGTCTTTGAGGGGGATCGCCACCCCCGTGCGCTTGTCGGTGACCTTGCCCTTTTGCTCGTCCCACACCCTAACGGGATTGCTGCGATCTTTGATCTGCTCCTCCCGCTCGGCGACGTAGCGCATACGGTACAGGCGGTCGTGCTCGGCTTGCAATTTGGCGAGCAAATGCTCCATCGCCCGCCGCTTGTTGGCGAGTTGGGACCTTTCGTCCTGACAGGTCACCACCGTGCCCGTGGGCAGGTGGGTCAAGCGAACGGCCGTCTCCACCTTGTTGATATTTTGTCCCCCTTTGCCCGACGAGCAGTAGATATCCACTCGCACGTCCTCGGGGTCTATTTGCACTTTGACGTCCTCGACTACGGGCATCACCGCCACGGTGGCGGCGCCCCCTTGCGTCCGCTTTTGCAAGCCGCTCTCTCGTTGCAGTAGTCCGTAGCCGCCCTCGCCCACCGTCAAACGGTATTGCTTGTCGGCAAAGACCACGTCGCACCCGATCCCTCGTCCGTCCAAATACCGCTTGTAGCTGTCCGCCACCGTTTTGGCAAAAGAGGGGTCGCTGAGATAGGGTCGGACGGTCATCACGCAAGCTACGTCCCCGCCCGTGGCGCCGACCGCCAGTAACGCCTCCGTCTCCTCCGCTCGCTCGAGTAGGGCGCGGTCATACTTCTCCACTTCCTCTTGATACAAAGGTTTGAGAATGGGATCGCCCTTTTGCATCTCGGCAAGGGTGCGCTCGTACGCTTCTTGCGCCTCTTGGAGCCCAAGGTGAGCGCTATAGAGCGCGCGCAAAGAGCGCGCCTTTCTCTCCAAATGGCGGTACAGGCGACCGTCTCCCGCGACCTCGGGGAGAGACAGTTGCTCGTCGATCTCCCTATAGCGATCGTAAGCGGGCTTGGTTTGGGCAAGTAACTCGGCGATATAGTCGTCCATACGCCTATTGTACCGCATTCGGGGGCGTTTTAGCAAGCCCTGTTTGCTTTTAGCAAACGCCGACGGGCAAAGTCCCCCCATTTTGCAAGCCTAACCCTCAAATTGCGTCTTGCGCAAGCGGTCGGGGTGTGGTATAATCAATGTAGAATCTATGGGAGGATAGTTATGTACACCAAGAGCGAGTTTACCTTTGAATCGGTCAGCAAATTGGCGCCCATCCATGCGGCGCAATACATTCCCCAAGGGGAAGTCAAAGCGGTGTTGCAAATAGCGCACGGCATGGCGGAGCATTTGGAGCGTTACGAGGGCTTTATCGACGCCCTCACCGACCAAGGTGTGGCGGTATTTATCAACGACCATATCGGACACGGCGGCAGCGTCAAGAGCGAAGAGGACAAGGGCTTCTTTGGGGACAAGGGCTGGGAGACCATGGTACTGGACTGCCGCAGCCTGTTCAACATCGCCCACGGCAAATATCCCGACCTTCCCTACTTCTTCTTTGGGCACAGCATGGGCTCGTTTGTGGCGAGAGAGTTTATCCGCCGTTATGGCAACGACATCAACGGCGCCATCATCTGCGGCACTGGCGGCAGCAACCCCGGCGCGCCCATCGGCGTCAAATTGGCCAAGATGATCGCCAAGTCCAAAGGGGAACGTTATCGCAGCAAGTTTATCGACGGCATGGCGTTCGGCTCGTACAACAAAAAGTTCGAGGGGCGCACCAATTTCGATTGGCTCACCCGCGACCAAGATATCGTGGATCAATACATCGCCGACCCCGATTGCGGCTACCTCTTTACCCTCAACGGCTATATCGGGTTGTTTAGCGCATTAGCTACCGTCAGCAAAAAGGATTGGTACGAGGGCGTGCCCAAGGAGTTGCCCATCCTTTTGATCTCGGGCAGCATGGACCCCGTGGGCAACTACGGCAAAGGCCCCGCCGAAGTGTGCGACAAGCTCAAGGACACGGGTCACGACGCCCAACTCATCCTCTACGCCGACTGCCGCCACGAGATCCTCAACGAGTCCGCCGTCAAAGACCAAGTCGCCAAAGACGTATTGGCTTTTATGGAAGAACACAAATAATCGGGCGCTTAGCGCTATGATCCAAAAGAGCCTCCTCGTCGCGGAGGCTTTTTTGGTATATCCATTGTCCTCTCGGTCTATTGACCTTTAGGCGCGGAAGGCGCGACGGTGGTGAGATAGAGCCGTCATTCTGAGGGGATTTACTCCCCGAAGAATCTCTATGGTTGTGCTTACTTGAGTGCCTCTACCCAAGGCAGTGCTGTCCTTGAGATTCGCTCGACTTCGGACTTCGTCCTACGCTCGGAATGACATTGGAAACAACAATCTATCCCACCGCAATGGAGCGAAGCGAGAATTCATGGGACGGAGTCCCGATTCATGGCCGTGAGGTCAATTCATGTCGCTATGCGACAATTCATGCACCTTGTGCCTCTACCCCTCTTGGGTGGTGTCTTTGAGATTCTTCGACTTCACACCTGTGGTGTTTCGCTCAGAATGACGGTCACTCTATCCACTGTCATCTCGAGCGACCAAGCGAAGTCGAGAGATCTATGCCTGTGCCGGTGAAAGAATCACTTTTTCTGCTGTACGTTTTGTATTATACTGTACAATTTGTATATTATCATACATTTTGTACAGCCACCCACGCCCCACAAGACAGCCTCGACTATACGTTTCGTATTGCATCAAACAACGATACGCGCTTTATTTTGCTGTACATTTCGTACTATATTATACTTTTTGTATATTATCGTACATTTTGTATAGTAACCGATCGTTGTTTCCCAACATCTGCTTGCGGGATCTTGACAAAACCGCGCCGGGCGGCGCGGTTTGACGATCCTAATACAAACTATACGAATTGTATAATATTGTACGATATGTATTATATTATACTTTTTGTACAGTCAATCAAAAGGACGGTCGCGGTAAATTGACTGTTGCGTTTGACCATCACGCCCCGCTGTAGAGGGCTTGCAAATCGAAAAATCTGCTCCATATCCGCCTATTCAAACCGACTTCCGTCCAGATATTTGATGACTTTGGCGGGGTTGCCCACCGCCACGGCGTTGTCGGGGATATCCTTCGTCACGACCGCGCCCGCGCCCACGATGGCGTTTTGTCCGATGGTCACACCGGGCAAGATGGTCACGTTGACCCCGAGCCATGCGTTTCGCTTGATGACCACCCGCTTGCAAAGCAAAATATCCCTGTCGTAGGGGTCGTGATTGTTGGTGGCGATGGTGCAGTTGAGGGAGATGCGCACGTCGTCCTCGATGGTCAGCCCGCCCGCCGCCATCACTTGCAATCCGTTCATGATGACCACGTTGCGACCGATATGCACGTCGTCCGCCACGTTGAGCATGACGGGAGCAAAAATGTGGGTGTCGTCCGCCAATTCCCCGTGCAACAGTTCGTTGAGTATCGCCCGACCCTCCGCCGTCATGGGCGGGGTGCGGTTGTATTCGTAGCACAAGCGCGCACAACGAGCGCTCTCCGCTATTCTCTCTTGGGATTGCTCTCTCAAATCCAATCTGACTTCTTCCATCCTGTTCTCCTTATTTGTCTTGGTCTATTCTTTGGATAAGTTTTCTGTACGTTTTGTATGGATATTAACTATACACTTTGTATTATATCGTATGTTTTGTATAGTATAGTACATTTTGTATAGCATTTGACCGATTTTCAACCGCTAATCACTATACGTTTTGTATTGTCATTTGCCCTTTCGCAGCGCCTTGACGGTACCCATTACCAGCGCCGCCGCTTCGTCGGGGTCGTCGGTATCTACCAAGAGCATGGGCTTGGCGCCCTCGTAGGGGATCGCCTCGTTGAGCCCCTTACCGTAAGGGGTCGCCTTGATCAAGAAGCGGTCGTCGTACACCCCGCCGAACAGCACCCCGTCCGCGTACAATAGGTACTCGCCCATCATCTTTTTGTAGCCGATCCCGTCCACTTGGCGCAAAAGGTCCAACACGTATACCAAATACTCTTTGCTACTCGCCATAGTTTACCTCTTAGTCATTGTACCACGTCGATAGACAAAAAACAATCCTACGGATTGCGCAAGGAGACTCGACGAAGGAGCGTCGACGGAATAGGCGGGACGAAATAAGGGGCACTGCCATTTGTTAGTGGTGTGCCCGCCGTCTAGGGCGACCCGGGTCGCCGGTGAGAAGACGGACACAGCGAAGGGCTCCGCCACTGGTGGCCGGATGAGCCTTGCGCTCTATCACGCGAATGCGTGCATATCATCAACACGGCGTGAAACAAAGTGTTGCATATCATCAGTGTCGAAGACGCTGTATATCATCAAACCGAAGCGGATTGTTTATACACGGCTATCGCCGTGATGATATACAGGCGTAAACGCCCGATGATATACAAGCGCAACGCGCTTGATGATATACAAAGGCTTGCAGCCTTTGATGATATGCCAAACCTCACTTCGCTTCGGTTTGGATAAAAAATCTCGCCGAACGTTGTCGACGAGATTTTTTGGAGCTAGTGGCCGTGTAAGCCTTTGCCTATGGCAAAGACTATCGGGCCCCTACCCCAGTGGGGAGCCCTCCAAAAGAAACAATCTTGCGCGTGCTTTGCACTTTGCTTTTTTGCGCACGCATATTCGCTTGTGCAAGCACAGACTCGTTGCGTGTGCAAAAAAAGCAATCCTACGGATTGCGCAAGATTGCTTCTTTTGGAGCTAGTGGCCGGATTCGTAAGGAGACTCGACGAAGGAGCGTCGACGGAATAGGCGGGACTAAATAAGGGGCACTGCCATTCGTTAGTGGTGTGCCCGCCGTCTAGGGCGACCCGGGTCGCCGGTGAGAAGTCGGACACAGCGAAGGGCTCCGCCACTGGTGGCCGGATGAGCCTTGCGCTTTGCGCAAGACTATCAGGCCCCTACCCCAGTGGGGGAGCCCTCCAGTTAAGCGACCTTCGCGCTATCGCGCTTTGCTTTTCTTTTGCGCATCCGTCCAACCTTTGGTTGCCCGTTTGCGCAAAAGAAAAGCGACCTCTAGTCAAGGTCGCTTAACTGGAGCTAGTGGCCGGATTCGAACCGGCGACCTGCTGATTACGAATCAGCTGCTCTACCGACTGAGCCACACTAGCAACGTAAGACAATAGTAGCACACCTTGACGATTTTGGCAAGACTTTTTGCGGAGTTAAAGCGAGATTGCTCCAAAACTTTGTCGCATTTTGGATCTTGCAGCCCACTTTGTATCATCGAGATCGGGTTTGCGCTCTTGCGCGCTTTTGCCTTTATATGATATAATGGACGATGCGGGCAACGCTCGCAAGTTTGTAATAAGGAGTTTTTTATGGTCATCAAAGCAGTCAAGTTCAGAAAAGACGGTTTTTACGGACAACCTTTCGCCTTTGGCGGCGAGGAGGGTCCGGATAAGTTCGATCCCTCGGTGCGCTACCGCGGCAGTTTGCAAAACTATCTCATCGACACGGGCAGCGAGGTCATTTTGGTGGACACGGGTCTACCCAAAGGCACTCCCGAAGAAGCGCCCAACGAGCAAAGCCCCGCCTATACGGGCAAAGACATTTGCAGCTATATGGACGCATTGGCGGCTTTGGGCTATCGTCCCGAACAGATCACCGCTATTTTGCTCACCCACAAGCACGCCGACCACTCGGGCGAGCTGCGCTCCTTCCCCAACGCCAAGATCTACGTCAACCGAGAGGAACTGTCCGCCGCCGAACTGCAAGGGCTGCCCAACTTGGTGCCCGTATCCTTTACCGACGGGGCGTACTACAATTTCCCCGCCTGCCAACGCATCGCCAAGGGCGTGACCTTTATCCAAGCCAAAGGACACACCAAGGGCAATAGCATCGTGATAGTCGAAAAGGACGGATTGTTTTATATGATCCACGGGGATATCACCTACGTGGACGAGGCGCTGTACCAAAACAAACTGTCGGTGGTCTTCGAGGACAAACAGGCGGCGAGGGAGACGTTGGACCGAGTGCGCGAGTTTATCCGCAACCATCCCACCGTATATCTATCCACGCACACCCCCCAAGGGTACGAAAATCTGGAAGCCAACCGCGTGATGGACTTGGATCACCCCGTGCCCACCGTGTTGGCGGACGTGCATTTTGAGGACAAACAGGCGAGCGGCAAATACGTTTGCTCCATCTGCGGCTACGTATACGACCCCGCCGAGCACGACGGCGTGGCGTTTGAGGACCTGCCCGAAGACTGGGTCTGCCCCCGCTGCCGTCAACCCAAATCCAAGTTTAATCCGGCATAACTATGCGCAAATTGATGAGCCAAAAGGAGATAGACGCGCTTGCCTATTCTCCCGATATCTACGACCCCATGGTGCCCGAGATCGCGTTGTATCAAGAGAAGCAAAAGCGATTGATCGAGCGCTACAACCGCTTGGGCACCAGCCTCGTCGCTACCCGCCGCAAGCAGCGCCTGTTGCCCCGCATTTTCGGCGCGATCGGCGAAGGCAGTTGGGTGGAAGCGCCCTTCCACTCCAATTTCGGCGCCAAGCACGTGTTTGCGGGCAAGGGGTTTTATGCCAACAGCAACCTGACCTTGGTGGACGACGGCAAGATCACCATCGGCGATTACGTGTTGTTGGGACCCAACGTCACCTTGGTGACCGCGTCCCACCCCATTTCGCCCACCTTGCGCGCCAAAGGTTTGCAGTATAACAAACCCGTCACCATCGGCAACAACGTGTGGATGGGCGCGGGCGTGATCGTGCTGCCCGGCGTGACCATCGGCGACGACGTTGTCATCGGCGCCGGCTCGGTCGTGACCAGGGATATCCCTTCGGGCGTGGTGGCGTACGGCAACCCCTGCCGAGTGGCGCGCCAAGTGACCCCCCAAGACTACGTCACCTACGACCATACGCGGGAGATACCCCGGGCGATATTGGATAAATATTCATATTAGGAGGACAATTATGAGCAAACAAATTAACAAAAAAGTCAAAACACCAAATTCCCTTCCCGTCGCCGAAGACGAACAAATACTCTACACCGCCAAAGTCGGGCGCAAGATCATAGGTGGCTTTGCCGCCATCGTCGTTTTGTGCTTGGGACTGGCGGGATTGATCCTGTTTTTGGGCTTTCAAGCCGTGAGCAAGCATATCCACAACGCTTGGCTCATTTTCGTCGCAGGCGGGCTATTGGCGGTCATAGGCTTCTGCCTTCCCTTCTATTGCCGCAGCGTACTCAACCGCAAGTATATCATCACCAACCGCCGCTTAGTCGTCGAGCAAGGGGGTAAGATGCTCCGCGGCAGACGTATGCTGTCTTTGGACAATATCAACGGTATCGACGTGTCCAACAACTTATTGATGTCCATCTTCGACGCTTGCTCGATCGACTTCTATTCCCCGGGCGTGCAATCGAGAGTGACCACCTTTTTGATCTTCTCCTTTGCCAAAACGACCTTCAAGTTTCATTGGATCGCAAGAGAGGACGGGGAAGCCATCTACAAACTGTTTCAACAGATCATCAAGTAACCGAAGCGGGGATATTTCCCCCGCTTTTTTGCGGCGTTTTCGTTGTCTTGTCGCACACGCAACATTTGCATGGCAAAAAGTTTGACAACTTTGGTCGCGTATCCTTATAATCTATGCGAACAAAACTTTATGGAGGCATTATTATGAAAAAGAACTTACCTTTGAGTGCATTGGGCGTCAGCTTGGTGCTCGTCGTCATCATGCTCGCTCTGTTGGCGACCCCCGGTTTGACCGCCAAAGTCGGCAACAGCGTCAGTAATACGACCTTGGTCGACCTCATCAACCCCTCTAACGGCAACGGTTTGGGCGGTACCATCGCCGCGTTGATCTTTACCGTATTGGCGGCGGCGATCGTACTCGCTCTGTGCGTGCTCGCTCTTGTCAAAAAGAATATCAAAATCGCTCCTTTGTGCGCGCTTTGCGGTGCATTGTTGCTGTTTGTTGCGGCGATTTTGTTCTTCTGCACCCGTAGCTTCTACTTCGGCGCGGTTGCCAAAGAAACGGGTATCTCCGTATCTTCCGTCAAGGATACTTTCGGCGATTCCGTCAAATTGGGCGCGGGTGCCGCCGTCAACGGTATCTTCGGATTGTTGGCCGCTTTCGGCTTGGGCTGCTACGGCGTGCTGACTTGGAAGAAATAGTCCCCATACGGCAAAAAGACCTTCGGCACGTCCGAAGGTCTTTTTTTTAGTGATATTTTTGCAAAAGCAAGAGTGATATTCTGCCCTTGGGCAGAGTTATATTCCGTCCGATGACGGAGTGATATTCGCTCCGCGAGTTGGCTTCGCTTTGCTCCGCATGGAAGGCTCCGCTATCGTCTTGTAGATGGTATATAGCGCTTTGCACAATAGGATGCCCCGAGGTTACGGGGCGTTTTTTTGAAGTATGCAAAACAAAAAACCTCACATCGTGCGGCTCGCAACTTTCTTTGCGGCTCGCAAAGAAAACATCACTATCGGCACAAGCCGATAACATCATGCCGTCCTCGGACGGTGCATCATTTGGCAAAGCCAAACATCATTTCGCCATCAGGCGAAACATCGCTTGCGAGCACAGCGAGCCGGCGTTACTCACCATCCCTTTTGTAGGGTCGCGCCGCTTTCGTCTCTCTCCATCGCTTCGATCACTACGTCCGCCGCGTCGGCGGGGGTAAGCGGGTACATGGCGGGGTTTTGGACGAAAAAGTCCGCCCTCTCCTTTGGGCTGAACCGTGCGTTCATGGGGGTGTCTACCCACCCCAAGGACGCCACGTTGATCTTGACTTGAGGGTACTCTTTGGCTAGCGATCTGCTCAACGCTTCCAACCCGCCTTTGGACGCTGAGTAAGCCGCTTCGCAACTGGCGCCCAAGCTTCCCCACATACTGGAGACGTTGACGATCACGCCCCCCTCGCGCATGGCGGGCAACACCGCTTTGCAGGCGACGAACGCACCCGTCAAATTGACGGAGATCACCTCGTTCCACTCCTCGATACTCGTCTCCTCAAGGGGTTTGACCAACGAGACGGCGGCGTTGTTGACGAGTACGCCGATCCTACCCATCGTGCGGGACAAATCCTCGATCTGCGCTTGCAAAAGGTGCGGATCCTGTAGATCCAATTTGATCGCCACCGCCCAAACGCCGAAGCGCTCGCCAAGCTCCTCGGCAAGACGAACGGCTTGCTCTCTGTGGCGATGATACCCCAACGCCAACTTGTACCCTTTTTGCGCCAAACGGACGGCGATCTCTTTGCCGATAGCGCCCGAAGCGCCCGTGATCAGTGCGACCATACTCCACCTCTTTTTGCGTGTTACACGGCTATTGTATCACCCATTCCCCTCTCCCGTCAACGGCGCGTTGCCAACATTTGGAAGGGGCTTCGCGCCCTCTTGAACGGGACTTTTCCACCGATTTTTCCACCCAAAACCACTTATCCACCCCCGTTTGTGGATAAAATGTGGATATTTTCGGCGATTTTGGGGCGTTTTGCTGACCTTTTTGTACACTTGTGGAAAACTTGCCGCCCGACCCTTGCAACTTTGCGCGCGTGTGTGATATAATGTAAGGGATTATAGACGCGCATACGCATACGTGCGCGCTTCGGGCGCAAGCCCCACGATATCAAAAGAGCCGTCGGCTCGAGGAGTTAGATTATGAACAAAGCCGTACAACAATCCGAAGGAGCAAGTCCCAAAAAGAGGAGTAAGTGCCTGACTTGCTGTATTGTCTGTTTGGTCGTACTGGTCGTATTGACTGCCGCTGTCATCGCAGGCAGCGCCATCGCATTCAACAAATTCGTGTCCCCCATGATCGGGGGCGTCAAGTTCGGCGCGGCACTCAGCCTGTTGTCGGGCACTTTGCATTCCAAGGAGAGCAAGATCGTCACCGATCCTTACGACGAGCAGGACTTGGACGATCTGTACGCCTCGCTCAACACCGCGACCTATCAGACCGTCAAATCGGACACCGAGTTGGAGCAAGAGTACAACGCCCTCTCCCAAGAGGAGCAGGCGAAGATCTCTTTGACCGAGTACAAGGAGCAAAACCGCTACACCATCACCGTCGCCAAGTTGATGGACGCTTTGGACGTGGACGAATTGATCAACGGCGAGCAAAAAGAGGAGCAACCATCTCAAGACGAGGAGACCGCCACCGCCGAGGACGTGGAAGAGGGACAAGAGCAACAGACCGACAACAAGGATAGCGAAATGCTCAACAAGTTGCTCGGGGAACTCCACTTCGATTTCAGTCCCCTCAAACGGTATAACTACCTCTCGGAACAAGAGGACGAGGCGTACACCACCTTTAAGATCACAGGCAATCAGATCGCCGCTTTGGTGGGCGAAGTCATGCGCCAAGTGCTCAAAAAGATGGATATCGCAAAAATGGCGGGCGACTTCGGCAAAAATATCGACTTTAGCAATTTCGATCTGACCAAATACGTCGGCATCCCTCAAGTGCTGTTTGCCTACACCGGGCAAAAACCCGCCGAGGGAGCGAGCGACGAGGAGATCGAGGCGTACCGCAAGAGCGTGTGCGTGACCGCCACCGTCAAGATGGACTTTAAGGGTCTGCTCAAGACGGACGAGATCGCCGCGATGGTCAAGGGCGTGGCGATGGATACCGTCGGCAACGAGTTCGTGGGCAACTTGGCGCTGGGTGCGCTCAAGACCTTTTTGCCCAAGCGCCTGTTTGTGACCGCCTCCATCTATCCTTTGGACGAACAAAAGGATATGGTGGTCAAGATCAACAACTATTCGGACAAAAACGCCGCCACGTTGGCGACCATTATCGACCACTTTGCGGTGGAAGAAGAGGACGGCACCAAAAAGGACGTGTTTGGCACGGGGGCCCAAGATCGCAGCATGATGGGTCAACTCAACGCCTACGTCGTCAAGTCTTTGCAAGGGATCGACGACACGGTGCCTTTGGAGTTTGTGGACAGCGACACGGGCGCGCAACTGAGACTGGCGCACATTCAGATGCTGCTGTCTTTGATGAAGTTGTACAATCCCGAAGATTTGGAACACAGCGTCACTCCGCACATGTTCCTCACCACGTTGCGCTGTCTTATCGACGAAGCCGAGGCGGTCAAGGTGCAAGCCGATCTCGCCCCCTTCTATAGCGAATTGGAAGCCAAGTACGGCATCGACAGCGCTTATTGGGAAGATCATTCCTTGCTCGATACGTCCACCATGGACGACCTCGTCAATCAGATCGACGTCAATCAAGTGGACTTCGATACCAACGAAAGGATGAAAGTGTCCGTCTATCAAGACCAACTCACCACTTTGATCGCCGACGCATTGAGCAAAGGTTTGCTTACCGGCGACTCCGCCGCGGCGGAAGAGGAAGGGGCGGAAGAGGACAAAAACGAATTGTTGTCCCACCTGTCCTTCGACAGTTTGGTCATCTCCGAGGTGCTCAAGACCGCCGATCATACCGACTATTGTCTAAGTGCCAACGCTTCGATCGACTTGGCGGGGTTGCTCGGCGAATATATCAAAGAGGAATCCGCCATCGTCAACTCGCTGACCGAAGCGTTGCCCAAGGCGTTGTGCTTTGGTCTCAACGTGTACGTGCGCGATACCTTGGACGAGGAAGGCAACGTACAACACGCGGTGGGCGCTATCGAAGTATCGAGCGATCGTTTCGTCAACGAGACGGGTATCACCATCAACAAGTTCAATGAGGAATACACCGACAAGGTGCTCCATACCATCGCTTTGATGATCTCCACTTTGGGCGGCTCGGACGACTTCAACGTGGATAGCGTGTCCTCTATGATCGAGGACGCTTTCCGTCAAGTGTTTGACGCCATCGAGGACAACCTCTACTGCTCCATCAACATCGGCGAAGACGACGTGGACGGGGCGAAAAAGGGCAAATTGCTCCTGCCTTCCCTCTACGAGATCGTGAGAGGGTTGAGCATCAAGCAAGTCAACGAAAGCGACACCCTCTCCATGGCCGACGTGTTGTCCTTGGGAGAGATCCGCGAGGTCTTCCGCACCCTCTACAACTACAAGGGCGAACCCGCCGCATACCAACAGGGCGCGGCGGACGACTTCCTCGACGACATCAAAGTCAAATACTATCTCACCGAGGATTGGACCATCGACGACGTGATGAACGGCAACGTGGCGGACAAACTCTCCGCCGACTCCATCGACTTCGGCTCGATGTACGCCGACCACACCGCGGTGGGTTCTCTCAACGTGCCTTTGTCCGGGGACGCTTTGGCGGATCTGATCAAGCAAAGCGGCAAGTTGGACGACTTGGATATGGGCGGCGACGAGGACAGCGTGATCAAAGGGATAGAGGTCGTCAACTGCTCGTACACACTCCTAAACGGCGGGCTGTACCTCAACTTCGTGTGCCAAGCCAGCATGCAAGCCGAAGAGAGCGCGGCGGCGGAAGACAAGGACGGATTCGACTTCGGTAAACTGTTGCCCAACAAGATCTTCGTCACGGGCAGCACCCTCATCAACAACCAAGCGGGCTACCACGTGGACGGGGTGGAAGACGATCTGCCTTCCCGCTTCGATTCGAGCGTGATGCTCAACGAAAGCGCCGAAGTGGTGACCTATATCAGCAAACTGCTCAAAGTCTTCGGCAACTCGTCCATCGATACGGACAGTTTTGCGGGAAACATCGCCACCTCGATGGAAAACACTTTCTCGGGCATAGAGAGCAACATCAACTTGGTGTACGGCACGACCGAAGGGAAGGAATTGTCCCTAGCTAATATCTACAACACCATCAACAAGCGTTCGCACGACGGGGACGACTCTTACAACCTATTGACCCCCGCCCAAAAAGCCGCTGACGACCAACGCTTGGCGGATCTGATGCGGGAAGTGGGACGCAATCCCCAAGCCACTTACAAAACGGGCGACGACAGCGATATCATCGCCACTTTGGACGTGGATAGCTTCGATACCGCCAACGTCTATTCCCACGCGGACGAGACCGCATTCTTTAACGACGTCAACCGTAACTACTACGTGGACGACGACAAAAAGATCACCGCCGACAAGATCAACGATCCCACCTTCTCCATCGGCAACGACGTGGTGGACTTTCGCAAGATCTACGGCGACACCCGCGCGTACAGCGAATTGGTCACCGTCGTGACCGAAAAGAGGTTTGCCGCCTTGTCCAACAGTCTTTACAAAGACGGTATCACCGTAGACAACATGGGTACGGCGACCATCTTGCAAGTGAATATCACTCCCACCTTGCTGCAACTGTTGATCCAAGTGCACAACACCCAAGAAAACGACACGGGCAAGATCATGCCCGCTTATCTCTACGTGACCAGCGTGACTTCCTTGGTCGATGGAGACGACTACCTTACGACTTGCGCTATCAACGATCTCGGCAAAGCGGATACCGACGAGTTTATCGACCGTCTCAATTTGCTCAAACACGCCTTCGAGTTCGATTTCGATATCGATACCGATACCATCAGTAAGCCCATCCAAGACAGCGTAAGAGAGTTGTTTAACGACAAGATCAACACGTTCGGCTCTATCGAAATACTGGACGGCTCCATCAATCTGCCCACCATGTTCCGCTTTTTGGTGGACGGCTCGTACGCGGATAAGGAAGTGCGCGACACCTACGTGATGTACGACGTCAACGAAGAGGGTCTGTATATCGACAAAGACGGCAACGTGGTAGGCGAGAGCGAGAGAGTAAGACTCGACCCCGAGACCTTGATGAACCGTATGCGCGAGTTCGGCCGCGCCGACTCGGATGCGTATGCCTTGACTCACGACTACGCCGCCAATATCTACGTGTGGGACGATCATCGCCCCTCGACCACCAACGGCAAATACAACACCAACCTCATCTCGTCCGACGAAGAGACCGCCTTCTATCAACGCTTGCAAGGGTACTACTTCTTCAAAAACACCCCCGACCAAACTTGGTTTGACGGCAGCAGCAATATGTTCGACGACCTCACGGGCAGCAAACTCAAAGAGACCTTCAACCTGTACGGCTCGACGGTATCGCTACCCTATGACGACGACTATATCGGACTTGCCGAGCAGAGCGTCCTCAACACCCATATCGCCAACGGTTTGTACAACTACCGCAACAACCAATACGGGGTCAATCTCAAGGACAGCGCCATGGGTTCTTTGGTCAACTCGCAGGGCGTGATGAACAAGGAAGGCAACCTCTCAGACGCGGTCGAGCGCATGGACATCACCGCGTTTAGTATCAAGAACGTGTCCGGCACCACCTTGACCATCGAGATCACCACCAAGGTCACCAGCAAGAGCGAAGGAAGCGCCGCAGGCTCCATGCCCACCGAGTTCTACATCACCACCGTTACTACCCGCGACAGCGCGGTGACGGGGGACGGCAGGTATCACACCACCGTTTCTCTTAACGGTATGCAACCTTCGGACGTCAAGCGTTTGCTCAAAAATATCGACGTACTGCAAAGCTTTGACATCAGCAGCCAGTTGGATATGGATAAGATATCCAAAAACGTCGAGGACGCCCTCAAAGAGTTGTTGGACGACAAGTTGGAAAAATACGTCGACCACTACGAGGACGGCGGTATGCAATTCCACTCGGTGTACTATCATATCGTGGAGAATCTGACCATCGACTCTTCCAAGTACGCTTACTCGCACCAAATCGCCGAATTGGACGTGCAACAAATGATGGTCAAACTGCACACGCCCGTATCCGCATTGACTTCTAATCCCCAAGGCGGAGAGGTGATCCACGACGGACTCAACGTCACCATGACCGACCGTGCGTTCGGCGCTAAGGTGTCCAATTTGATCGAAGCGGATATCGACGTCAAAGACTACGTGGACGTCAAACAATCCGTCTTCTTTACGGGGACCAAAGCCACCCGCGGTTGGGACGACGATATGTGGGATACTTGGCAGAATATCATCGCCTCGCGCAAAGACGACTTCGCCTTCGCCACGGGCAAAAACTATATCACCGTGACCTCTATGGTCACCTTTAGCGCCACCTCGTCCGTGTCCTTCCTGCCCGACTACGAGGGCGATCCCACCAAGCAGTACGTGTACGCCACCGTCGTGATCGACTCGGATAAGGCGTTGGGGACCGACCCGTTGGTCTTCGACGACTTTGCCGTCAACGACCTGACCGAGAGGGAGCAACAACTACTGATGGCGTCCGTCACCTTCAACGACAGCAAGTTGACGACCGCCAAGACCAAGATGGTCGAAAAGATCAACGAATTGTTTGCGGCGTACGCCCTGTTCGATATCACCTATTCGCAAGGCACGCAAAGCGACGAGTATATCGGCAAGTTTGTCGCATCTACGCATTAAGAGGCATACTATGGATATCAATACGGCTTGGAACGACATATTGGATAAGATCATCTCCACCTCGTCGGTGTCGTCGGTGGCGTTTTCCATCTATTTTGAAAAACTGACCCCCTACGTGGAGCAAGGGCGCACTTTGATCTTGTCTACTCCCAAAGTTTCGGTCAAAAAAATGGTGGACGAACACTATCGCCATATTATCTTGAAAGCCATCAAAGAGTCGGGAACTCCTTACGACGACTTCGGGGTGATATTGGAGAGCGAGATCAAGGAGTTCAGCCGCGAAAACTTGGCGACTCCCCAAGAGAGGCAGGACAGCGGCAATTTGTCCTTTATTCCCGAATACACCTTCGACAACTTCGTGGTGGGCGCCTACAACCGCATCGCCTACGAAGCGTCCATGGCGGTGGTCGAAAACCCGGGCACCATGTACAACCCCATGTTCATCTATTCCCGTCCGGGACTGGGCAAAACGCACTTGCTCAACGCGGTGGGCAACGAGCTCAAAAAGACCCGTCCCGAACTCAAGGTGCTGTACATCACCGCCGAAAACTTTACCAACGACTACATCTTTTCCATCCGCAACAGCAAAAATGCGGACGTGATGCAAAACTTCAACAACAAGTATCGTTCGCAAGACGTGTTGTTGATCGACGACGTGCAGTTTTTCGAAAAGGCGGAAAAGACGCAGGAAGCCTTGTTCCACATCTTCAACGACCTGTACGACCGCCACAAGCAGATCATTCTGTCTTCCGACCGTCCCGTCAAAAATCTGACCTTTTTGGAAGAGAGACTGGCGAGCCGCTTTGCCGCGGGTATCACGGTAGACATCGGCTTCCCCTCGCTGGAAGACCGTATCGCGATATTGCAAAAGAAGGCGCAAAATCTCAAAATGAACGTATCCCAAGAGGTGCTGTACTACTTGGCGGACGCCGAGCGTAACAATATCCGTATTTTGGAAGGTATGCTCAAGACGGTGCATCTATTCTCCAAACTCAACAAGCACGACGCCGACTCGGTGGCGTTTGCCAAAGAGGCGTTGAGGGATTCAGTCATCACCGCGGACGACAATATCACCGTGCAGACGGTGGCGGACGTGTGCTGCAACTACTTCCACATCAAACCCGAGGACCTAACGGGCAAGCGGCGCAACAAAGAGTTCGTCGTCCCCCGCCAATACGCCATGTATATCGTGACCTTGGTCCTGCCTTCCACTCCCCTTACCGCCATAGGCGAGTACTTCAACCGTGACCACTCCACCGTGATCTCGGCAAGGGACAAGATCGGTAGAATGTACCAGACGGATAGCGAGACCAAACGCATCGTGGAAGACATCAAAAACCTGGTCCTCAACCAGTGATCGGCGCCCTTTTGGGGTAACTGTGGAAAAGAGAGGAGTTGTCCACTCGGTATCCACCTTTGTTCCACAAAGTAGTCCACAATACCCACACCCGCAAATTGTGGTCGACGACGCCGTTCGACACCAAAACCAACTAAATATGGGAGATGGGACAAGTTATACACTTTTCCACCCCCGTTATGACAAATCCTTACGATTTGACTGAACAAAATAAAAGATATAAAGGAGCGAAGTATGAAACTCAAATGCGACGGACTGGCACTATCCGAAGCCGTGCTCAAAGTCAGCAAGGCTATGCCCATCAAACGTAACAACAGTATATTGGAAGGGATCAAACTGCAAGCTAAAGACGGTTTTTTGACCCTGACCGCCACCGACTTGGAATTGTCCATCATCAAAAAGATCCCCGCCGAAGTGTCCATCGAGGGCGAGGTGTTGGTCATCGGTCGGTATTTTGCCGATTTCGTCAAGAGTTTGACCGACGACACTATCACCTTGGAATCCACCGGCGGACAAAATATCACCATCAAATACGGGGATAACGAGGGCTTTATCAAGTGCATGGAAGTGGACGAGTATCCGTCCGTCGACCGCATCGACGAAAAGAGCGCCGTCGTGTTGGCGAAAGAGGACCTCAAAGACGCCATCAACAAAGTGGCGTTCGCCGCCTCGCAAGAGGACAGCCGCCCCATCCTTAAGGGCGTGTTGTTCGAGATCCAAAACGGTTTGCTTACCGCGGTGGCTTTGGATGGTTACAGGCTCGCTCTCTGCAAAAAACGCGTGATCAACGAGGTGGAAGACAGCAAAGTGATCATCCCCGCTCGTACCTTGACCGAGGTCTTGCGCGTGATCGACGAGGGAGAGGACGAAGTCAGATTGATCTTCGGCGAAGGCAAGTTGATGGTGGAGATCAACAATACCCAGTTGATCAGCCGTTTGATCGGCGGCGATTATATCAATTATCGCAACATCATTTCCACCGGCTTCGCCACCACCGCCGTGTTTAGCCGCGCGCAATTCGCGGACAGTATCGGTCGTGCGTCCATCATCTCCCGCACCGACAAAAACAACACCATTCGCTTGGAAGTCAAGGAAGGGTTGATCATGATCGACTCCCGTTCGGAATACGGCAACGTGCACGAGTCCATCGTCGCCGAGGTCGAAGGCAAGGACGTGGTGATCTCCTTCAACTGCAAGTATCTGCAAGACGTGCTGGGCGCGGTGGCGGACGAGTTTATCAAGATGAATATCAAGACGGGCAATTCTCCCTGTATTTTTGACCAAGTGGACGGCGAAGATTACCTGTTTTTGGTGTTGCCCATGCGTGCGGGCAACTAAGGAGGGGGTATGAAAGTCCAAATCGATCGAGATTCGTGCATTGGATGCGGTTTTTGCGCCAATACCTGTCCCAAGGTGTTTGCGGTGGAAGAAGGGGTGGAAAAAGCCTATATCAAGTGCGATCCCGCCCCCGAGGACGAGCCCAAGGTGGAAGACGCCATGGGCGGCTGTCCGGTGATGGCGATTTACGAAGAGTAAAAAAAGGCGACCCATCTGAAGTGAACCCCATTTAGGACACTCAATAAAAAAGGCCCTACGAATACTTCCTATGGTACAATTGCCATAGGAGGTATTTTTATA